>NZ_SOFV01000030.1:0-196369 GCF_004402465.1 Cryobacterium sp. TMT2-14
GGCCTCCGTTGCATCGTGTTGAGTGTGGTAACCCAATCGATACCGGAGGTCCTCACCTTTTTAGCTCACGCCACGCTCACAACCTGTATGGGAACAACATCTAGCCCTCCACGCCTCGCAGTGAACCGGCCACGCCGTGCGAGCTGACGCGCGATATTCTCGTCAACTCTCTCGCGGTGGTCGGGGAAGTGCGCGTCATCGATCTCGGGGCTGCCCGCCACCCATGGGTGGCAGGGGACCTCGACGGACCATCGACGCCATGCACGACGATCTTGTCGGCGCAGATCCTGCGGTTGCCGACCCGCGCGCCGAGCAGATGTGCGGGGACCGCGCCCAAAATTGAGTGGATCCGAGCAAAGTTTGAAGTAAAAATGCGCTGGCCTCGTGGTCTCGAGGTCTGATAGCTTCGTCTTGACCGCCGGGCATCGACGCCGGGCGCAGTCTGGCCATTGCAGTGCAGGCCCCAACCCCATCCAGGAAGGGATTGCACTGCTGTGCCAACCATCGAATGTTTAAAACGTCCTTACCCCTCACCCCGCGTCGCAGCCAAAGCGCTGCACGCAGTTCGATCTCGCGGGGGTGATTCGCTGCCTGTTGGAATTCACCCATGCTCAAGCTGCCATGCTTGGCACGTCACCTCCAAACGAACCAGCGGTCGTCCGAAGTGGTGGGACAAGCTTGTTCTCACGTCTGCCGAGCCATGCTGACCAAAGCCCACCGGCCGCGTGGGCCAAGTTCAGCTCAAATCAAGACATTCAGGCGGATGCCGGCCAGTCGAAAGGGGGCGGCGGCTCGCCAGCCGGTCTCCATTGGTAACCGCGTTTGCGCGCTAGGGTCAAAGCCGTGAACACGCCATGAACATCGACATCACGCACGATTTTCGTTCCGACGCGGCCGGCCGTGATCCAGACAAGTTCAGCCCGACGCTGCGTCGATACCACCAGCAGCTGTGGAGCAAGCCCGTACCCAACGGTGTTCTGTTCGATCTGGCCATTACAAGGCCAGGGGCATATCTGCACCACTCGTCCGAGGTCGGTGAGTTCACGCTGTCGAGCGACTCGGTGATACCGACATACGAGTACTGGAAAACTCCCCCGCTTTATTTTGCGCAGATCCCCTTGGCCGAGCAGGAAGAATTCGCTCGAATCAGTTACACCATGGGCGGCATGATCATCTTTCCTAGGAATCCGATTGCCGGCAAATGGACGATCAACCAGGCCCGTGGCACGAACAAGTCCACGATTGGAGACAGATTCGACCTCACGCTCGAGTGCATCCGTCGGCACTATCTGAGCCGGGAGGACTCCCCCTTAGCTCAGACACTTGCGCGTTATGCCGACTTCTTCGCCCTGTTCGGTGA
This sequence comes from Cryobacterium sp. TMT2-14, assembly GCF_004402465.1. NCBI lineage: Bacteria > Bacillati > Actinomycetota > Actinomycetes > Micrococcales > Microbacteriaceae > Cryobacterium > Cryobacterium sp. TMT2-14. Next base: position 1,361 of record NZ_SOFV01000030.1, read on the forward strand.
CTTTCATGGATACGTAGACTTCTTCCTCTTACAAGACCTCGTCACGGACGACCTTGCTAGCATCCGTTTCTTCACGGCGTTCGCTGACTTCGCATCGCCGGCGGTTCCACAGACCCTGGATGAGTTTGTCCAGTATCGGAAATTGAGCGTTGAGTTCGTCGAGGCACGAAACCGTCGCGTCGCGAACTCAGCCTGACTCACCAAGCAGATTGCCGCACTCGAACGTCCCCAGAAGTCGACGTCACAAGAAACCATTGCCGCCACCCAACAGGCCGAAATATGGACAATGCCGTTGACGTCAACCGCTAGCAGAGGGCGGCTGGGGTAGCTCCCAGACGAGAGCGAATTCATCGGCAACCAAGGGCCAGAGGACCCGAAGACCCGAAGACCCGAAGACCCGAAGACCATCCTCCACCGAGTCGATCCCATCGGCAAAGGACCCGCAAGCAACAAATTCGTGAGGGATCGTGGGCCGGTGGAGATCGGCGAAGGGTCCAAATCCGGCTGGTCCGCTCCCCACGGGCGACACGTGAATGTTCCTCCGCGCGTGGCTCAGACAAAGCCCCATATGCTCCGAAGGGGGGCGTGACACCGGGGTGCGCCAAGTCGATAGGAGAGTGTCGTGTACATCAAGAGGTTGAGTGTTCAGAACGTGAAGAGCTTTCGTCAAGAAACAGCCTTCGACCTGGGTCGCGGAGTCAACTACCTAGTTGGGGACAACAACGGTGGTAAGTCAACAGTTCTGGAGGCCCTGCTCTTCTTGTTCGAGGGCCCAACTGCCAACAAGTGGCGTCCCGACACTTTCTATTCCACCAAAGCTGACGGGCCCACCCGAGTGGTCGTGGATATTGCTGGCGGTGTTGAGGAGTTGGTGCGGCAAGCAAAGTACGCCCTGCTCCAGAGTTTCATCTTCGAGGACGACGGCGAAGTGGTGTTGCGCCTGGAACGTAGTAGCGAAATGCGAACGGTGGTTCAGAGCGGCAAGGATAAGTCCGTAGACGTCAAGGCGGTGTGCTTCTGGCATCCAGAGCGTCAGCAGTTCGAGAATGTCACTGGCATCGATGCGAAAGTCAAAGCGATCTTTGACTTCGAAGCCATCTGGGCGGATGCACAACCTGGTGACCACATTGATTTCGCGAATACCAAGACGCTTGGGCGACTTCTCGACGCGGCTTTCACCCGTTTCGCTCAGACAGAGCGTTGGAAGAGCCTGGTGACGGCCCACGGAAGTGCGTTTGCCGACGACGATGAGGAGTCCTTCCTAGTCGAGACCGAGAAGCTCGCAAACGACATCAAGTCACTGGTGGAGGACCAATATGGCCATGCTGCGATGCGCTTCGAATTCACGCTCCCGGACCCGTCGGTGTTCATGAAACAAGGACGACTTCACGTTGACGACGGCGCAGGTGAGACACCTGTCGAAGGCAAAGGTTCCGGGATGCAGCGCGCCATCGCCCTCGGCATCATCCAGCTGTATGCAAAGGCAGAGCACACCGAAGACACGGAAAACACGACGCCGCTAATCCTCATGCTCGACGAACCGGAAACATGGCTGCACCCCAGCGCACAACTTCGGCTGGGCGACGCGCTAAGCGTGATTGGCGAACGTGATCAGGTCTTCATCATCACGCATTCGCCGTACCTGATTAGGAAATTTGACAGTCGCAAACACCGGCTCACAGTGATCGCGGGACAGGGTCATGAACGAAAAATTGACACCTCAACGAGTTTCGGCCTGTTCGGAGTCGGTGAACCGACTTGGGGCGAAATCAACTATCGAGCTTTCGGCATGTGCAGCCACGACTTCCACAACGAGCTCTACGGCTTCATCCAGAAACACCTGGACGATAAGAAACCAGCGGGGAAGAGTGCCAAAGAAGAGGAAGTAGACGCATTCCTCGTATCTCAGGGACTCAAGCACGTCAAAATATGGGAACGCCACGCGAATCTCAAATACCCGACAACGGTTCCGGGCTACGTCAGGAACTCCATTCACCATCCCGAAAACTCTGCAAACATTCCCGTGACAGATGCCGATTTACGCGTTGCGACAGACGAACTAGTGAGCGTCGTCGAGCGGCTGGTCGAGTCAGATAACGCAGGCGTGGGTGGAGTTGCTGCATAGCTGTCGCGGCACCTCGGGTAGGTGCGACTTCCGATTCACTGGAAGATTGAGGTCATGACTACTCCTGATCGCACCGCAGCAGACGCCGTGATGATTCTCGAATCGCTTTCCCGGATTCTCAGGGCCTCCAACAGCTCCATCAGCCCCCGAGGTCGCCGAGGCTCAGGCCGGCTACATCGACGATGCGGCAGGAGCCGTCGTTCGTGACTTGAACCTGTCTGTTGAGGAGTTGAGTCAGACTCGCGCGTACGGCGGGCGCGAGTGGGATTCTGCTCTTCTCGATGTCTTGCTCCCGGCAGATCAGGTGCGCGCGATATTCGCTCGGATTGAGAATCTCTGACCCACGACTCTGGCCCGGCTTGGACCTGTACGCAGAACATGCTCGGTGAAGTGCGTGGCGCCCACTGTTGCGATGTTCCCCGCAAGGAGAACCCGATGCGGGCAGGTCTGCTGCTGGCCAAGCTCACAAGACTCCCAATGGCATCGTTGTCCGTCCGCCGACTCTCAACTGTGGTGCCCGTTGTATGGGTTGCGGCCGGTGTCGGACGTGGCCGGTATGGTCCGTTTAAACCGAGCAGGGAGTGTCAATGTCGTCAGATGAATACCCGTTCCCAGTTGCAGTGTCCCAATTGAGTGAGGACGACTCCCGCGAAGCGCAGAATACCCGTGCGGTCGCGTGGCTCCTGCAACAACCGGGTGGTCCAATCGCCGTTGTGACACCGCGTCGACAATTCGAGGGCGACGCCCTCACGCGGCTGGTGGGAAGCCCCGGCACGGAGCACCTCATCTGGCGGGGACTCTCAGCCGGGTCGCTTGCCCACCGGCGTGTGATCTACGCATGGCCCGATCGGCAGCATTTGAATGATTTGTGGGACGTCGACGCGGACGCCATTGTCGTCATCGAGTGGGGAGCCACTGAGACAGCCACATGGGTCGAGGACGCACAACCAGTGCGACTTCTCCCGGGACAGACTATTCAGCCTGCCTCCGGGCCGCAGGCCACCCCGGAACCCGTTGACGAGCCCCTACCAGGAGACGTAATCCGAATACTCGAGAGCCTCGCGCGGTGGGCGGCGGGATACGACTCCGGCCTTAAGTGGAATGAAGAAGACAAGCTGAAGGCCGACATGATGAACCGTCCCGATCGGTGGACCTCCGTAACAGTGGAGCAGGTCAGAGGCAAGTGTCGCGAACTGAAGATGCCGCCGAACGACATCGAGACGATTGCCGGGTTTTTGGATCGCAGAAAGCAAGGCCGGCGGTTCAACGTGCGGAGTACCTACCGCGACCACCAATTCTGATCACTTGCGCGGTTTTGAATGTCGCCGTCTCGTCGGTTTCGGGGACCCCGTTTCCAGGAGCTCACAACTGGGCTCATCCTCTGGCCGTTTCGTTTCGGTGCTCTTGGAGACGAAAGCTCGTCAACCTACGGCGACCGGGCACGCAAGGCGCGCGAAAAGTTGTTCGAGCGCGGTGTTCGAGTCGTCCTCGCTCACCGACTCCGACACACGCTGCACCGCGCTGTAGTCGGCGGCCACTGGCTCCGGCATCTCGTCGATCCGTTCGCGGAGTGAGTCCGTGTAGATCGTCACGCCGAGTTCCCGCGCTAGGTCTTCGATCTCGGAAAGCCACGAGGCCATCAGGTCACGATCAGACTGCTGCTCAATGCCGTCCAGTTGCGCACCAAAGGCTTGGTCGAGGGCCCTGTCGACGTGGAGGCCGCCCGACCTGGCGCCAAGCGAGTCGGGGAGGCCAGCGTATTCACGGATCTCCTCGGTCTCGTCGATGTTCTCGACGCCAATCAACACGCACTGTTCAGCGCGCTCATCAGCCCACTCCGCATCCAGCTCGTCGAGTGCTGTCGCCAATCGGAACAGTGCAGACGCAGCCGGCCGCCTCATATAGGTGAAATTTTCATCGAGGAAGCTGAGCGCCGGGATAAGAGCCTCTCCGAGCCGCTCAGCTGCCGGTAGAAAAGCCAACACCGCGGCCGCCGATGTCAGAAGCGCTGTGCGTTCACGGAATGACTCGCTGGTTTGCGTCGTAGAGGAGGCACGACGATTCTCGTTAGCTGTGGCCAAATCGAGCCCGGCCGAGAAGCGCGCCGCCGCAATCTCGTCAATGTCCGACGCCATTCGCTCTATGAGCGTCCATATGCTGCGGCGGCCGCGATGGCCCAGTAAATGCTCAATCTGTTGAAGTGTGGCCGCGTCCACGAGAGCTAGTTTGAATACGGGGCCAATTCCGAGCTGATCAAGCAAGAAGTCACGGCGGCTCGGATCATAGAGGCGCAGCTCTGCACCCTTGCCCGTTTGATCAATCCGGATCCACGACCCTTCCAGAACACGCAAGGAGTTCGTGAATCCGCGAGGATCGTCAGACACGGCAAGTTGCTCGACCGCGGCGACCGGCAACGATCGACTCGGTTCGATCGCGAGGTGGAGCAATATCCTCAAGCCCAATGTTGACAGCTGGTCAAAGCTGCTCTTCCATATGAGGTCTGGATGATCGAGGGCCTCTTGAAGCGCGTCGTACAGCGCGTCGGCGGTTTCGGGCTTTTCGACAAGCACAACCGATTCGAGTACGCGCGGATTGAAGCCTCGATGATCGACGACGGAGCGGTACCGACTGTCGCGCGAGAGTGCGTCGAGTAGAGAATTTTCCTCGAACGAGAAGTAGAAGTGGTTGAACAGAATTCGTGCCCGGTCATGACGGCTGAGAGCGTCCATTTCAACCCGAAGCCGTCGCTGCCCCTCGATAGCTCGCCGAATACGATCGTCAGGGCCAGTGACTGCGGCGTTGAGGATCTGTTCTCGAGAAGTCATGACGAGCAGCGCATTGCCGGACGAGGCTCGCTGCAAGGTCCTGATGAAAAGGGCAAGGTCATTTCCCTCGTTCTTCTGCAGCTCGAGCGACGATGTTTGCCCCAAGAAGTCGTCATAGTAGAACACGGTTTTCTGGGCTGGGTCGCGGACATGCTGCCAGGCTTCGCCGATGTCGGAGACGATGTTCACGACCCTCCAGCCTGCGTGCCAATGCGTCAGGAGCAACATCTCGGCGAGAGTGCTCTTGCCAACGCCCGGTGCGCCGGAGATCAACACAACCCGTTCGTCGTGAAGCACATCAAAGGCTTGGTCGTACTCGGGAGTGTTAACGTAGAGCCGGATACGATCCCGAATCTGATGGATCAGTGCTTCGCTCCGTTCCCATTCACCGGAGCGGAGTATCCGGTCAAGAACCTCAGCACTATTCAGCCACAGCTTGAAATGTCGTCGTTCCACGTCGGAATGTGCAGACAGAGCCCCGTTCAATCGACCACGAGCCCAGACATGGCCTGCGTGCGGTGCCAGCGGCCCGAGCGCGTCGGTCACCGCAGTCCCCGCGTCGGGACTCAGGTTGGCGGAGGTAACGAAGTAGTACTCCGTCGGGATCCCATCCGCCCACTTAGCGAGCTCCGCGGTAGCCGACGCGACGATTTGCGCCTTCGTTGCAGCGGGCCGATGCTTGCACTGCACGATGATCGTCCTATTAGAGCTCACATGTCGGATGTCGATCCCCCCGTCGGGACCGACCGCGAAGGTCTCGAATGGGACGCCAAACTCGGCAGAGAGGATGTCCCGGACGAGTGCCTCAAAGTCGATCGGCGAGAGGTTTCTGAAATCGTAGTCCGTCACCTGCACAATCTAGCCGTGTAGCAACGTCGTACCGTGGCAGGACGTGCGTCGACCAGCTGGAGTGGCGCCTTCAGATGTCTGTGGGTTCCATGACGGTGACGGCCGCAACGCTCCACCGCTTGCCGTCCGCTGCCAGCAGCCCGAACGAGGATTAGCGGCAGGGACCCGATGAGACGTCTTATAACCCTAGGGACGTAAGACGTCTCACGACTCTCATACTTAGCCTTTGCGGATCGCCGGAATTTGCGGCGTGACGAGTCCTATATCTACGTCGCACAACCTCTTCGCTCGAATGGGTACTCATCGATAGTTAAGAGGCGTCCAAGAACCGAGCGATGGAGCCGGCCGTCGCGCCAGCAGTCCGCCGCATAGGAGAGAGTCGACAGTGTTGGCCGCTGGTCCTGCGCGGGTAGATCGTGTGAAGCACGCCGCCCGTCCGCGTTGTGTGAGACTGATTCTCAGGCCTGAATATTTGAACAAGGGAGTGCGATGAACGGCGAGCTCGTTTTCACCGTCAAGGGGGCGACAGCCATCGCTGCAACACCGATCGGGCTAGCCCAAGCCGGTCTGCGGGAAAGACAGCACCTCCAGGAATGGGTCATCGCACATCCAGAGGTCCTCGGCTCCTCCATCAAGATTGTGGCGTTTGAGTTCGGCAGCTGGACAGGCCACACGGGGGTAAAGGAACACGACCGTCTTGATGTCCTGGCGCTGGACGGGGACGGCCATCTCCTTGTCGTCGAGCTCAAACGAGACAAAGCCCCAGACACCGTCGAGATGCAAGCGCTCAAGTACGCAGCATTAGTCTCGCGGTTCACTCGAGACGACCTTGATAGGGTCCACGCGCGATATCGCACTCAGACCTCTGGTCAAGAGGTATCCGCGAGCGACGCGGCAGCCGAACTCGACGCTTGGGCCGAAATTACCGAGGACTCTCTTCGGCTGCCGAAGATCGTTCTCATGGCGACCGATTTCCCTCAAACCGTCACGGCGACCGTCGTGTTTCTGCACCAGCAGCTGGGACTCGACATCAAGCTATTGGTTTTTCAGGCGTATCAAACTTCTAATGATGTTCTCGTCACTGTTTCGCAGCACTACCCGCCGCCGGGGATTGAAGAATTCGTTCTCTCCCCAGAAGTTAACGAGGCGCAGAAAGCGAAAACCGGCAAACACAACAGGCAGCGCGAGGCCAACACTGTCGCGCGTTTGATTGGCGCCGAAGTACTCGAACAAGGCGAACGGTTTCAGTTCCATTCAACCCCGGAAATTCTGGCCACGCTCGAAGAGTGGTTTGCAGACGAGCCTGGACGCAGGTTTGCAACCTGGCAAGAAGACTCTTCGTCCCCATTGGTCTGGCAGGCCGACGACCAGCCGTACTCTCCGACCGGGCTAGCCCGACTCATCCTCGAGAAGGGAGCGGGCAAGATCGTCGTCGCCCTCCAGGGCCCCGCCTACTGGGTGAACGAAGCCGGCGAAAGCTTGGTCGACATCGCGAACAACCTGCCTGAGCAGGAAGAGGTGCCAGTCGAAACTCACACCGACCGGATGAGTGAGACTCTGCTCCCGCTCTGGGAAGACCTCGACGCGAGCATTCTCGCCCTCGGTCCCGGGGTATCGCGTCGCTCGCGAGTGCGCGGCCTGAAGTATTACGGCAAGCGCAAGCTCTGCGACGTCACCGTCCACGGCGACCACCTGAGCGTCTACGTCCAAGGACTCAATATCAAGGAGTATCCCGCCACACCATCGAACACGATCGTTAGCGGGCGGCCCCAGTACATCCATGCGCAACTGAGAACCTCAGCTGATCATCACGAGCTCCTCGGTCTGCTGCAGAAAGGACTCACGGCACAAGGGGCCTGATGGCGCGGAGCCACGTTAGCGGTTGGGAAGATCGAGGATCACTTTCGGCACCAGTGCTCAGCACCATCAGCTCGGCGATCCGAGGTCGCGACGTACTTTTCGTGGGCCCATCCGCCTCCAACGCCTTCGGGGCAAGCTCGCCATGCCATGCTTGGAATTGATGTGATTGGCACGGCCTACGGTAGGCACTGCCGACTGGGGGAGAACAAACGTGACTGCCAACAACAACGCAATCGTGCCGGTGTGGACACTCGCCACCGAAGAGGTAATCCTCCCGAACCTCTTCGGAGAGGGAGACCTTACGCCCGCCCGGCTCGCCGAGCTGCGGACAGTTCTCGCGTCCCTGGCGGCGAGTCCCATCGCCACGCTGGAAGTCCACACGATGACGGACAGACGCCATCGGAGTGGGGGCATCACGCTCCACGCAGCGAGCCCCCTTGCGAATCAGCTATCTCAGCTCGTCTCCCAAACAGCGAAGTCCGCAGCAACGGCGAAGTCGGTTGCGCCGGTTCTGGATGCCGCTGGCGCTGGTGAGGTGCTGTACCGGATGGTGGTCCCGGCCAAGGTCGCCGCACAGGTCGGTAAGGGGCTCGTCAAGCCGATGGTTGCAAAAGGTGTACCGGGAGGTATCTACGGCGGCCTTCGCGACGGCGTCGGAATTGTCGGCAATGCCGCTTTCGTACCGGTCGCCGGGAAGGCCGCAACTGCTGGCGCCGGTGCAGCAGCAGCTGGAGCCGGCGGAGCCGTGGGAGCAGCGGGAGCAGCGGGTGGTGCAGTTGTGACTGCCGGGGTAATCACCGTGGCAGCGCCGCTCGTGCTTATGGCAGTCGCCGTCGGCGTGAGCGCCTACGCCGAGCACGAGCGCCAGCAAGCCATTGAGCGCATCACAGATCTACTGGAGCAGCTGCACGACGACAAACTGGAAGTAGAACGGAGCGAGCTCGACGGGTGTCGTGATGCGATCGATAAGGCCACCGCGGTCCTGCTCGACCAGGGACGCATCGGCCCCGCGCTGGGCCTCGATTCCGCCGTTCATGCGATTAGCAAGTCGTTGGCGTTGAGCCGCAGACGGTCAGTGAAGTGGCAGGACTCCCTGGCGAATCTCCCGGAGGGTCCGGTAGAGCTTAAGACCCTCACGAAGGCATTCCCGGGCATCCACGAGGACGGGGGAACCTTCCGCGCACATCTCGAGCTCGCCAGGCTCACGATCGCTCTCAAACGACGTGTGCTCGTCCTTCAAGCAGTCGAACACGCCCAGATGGAGGGTGGGAGTAACCCGTTCGCCAATTTCGTAGGCGCCTTGCAGGAAGATGAGCGCCGGGTCAACGATCTGGAGTCCTCGCTTAGCTCAATACTTCTCCAACTGTCGACCATCGAGCTCAAGCGCCACACTGGTTTGCTCCATCTCGTGTCCACGCCGGGAGAGGTAGATACCCTTCTCGCGGCTGTGTATCGGCTACGCAATTTCGGCGATGACCTCGCTATTGGCGCCAGCCAGCCCGACGTGGCCATTGAGATCGAACGAAGCAATGACGGAACACTGATTGTGTTTCCCGCTGAAGCTATTTGAGCGTCTATAGGTCAGAGAGAAGGCGCATCGCACGAAGATGGCTCGCAATTGACCGGACACGAGCCGTCGCTGGCGTCCGACCCCTGCATCTCTGTGCAGCCGTCTACCCGATTGACGGTCGATGAATCGGATTGTCTACCGTGTCCGGACGTGCTTCGAATGACGTCGCAATGTGTAGCTGCGCAATGCGGGCTGCAGTCCAAGCGTCCTCGACGGTCAGCCGGTTTGTGGGCATGCGCTCAATGACCTCCTGCATGGCAAACTGCACAACCATTGACTCGACGGGCACGCGTGGTTTCCCCCGATGAGCCCTCGCCTGGTTCTCCATCTCCGCATCGACGACAAACCGTGCACTATTGCGGTGGACATGTGTCACGACGGTCTTCACAAGGCGATCGAACTGCTCCTGCCGCTCTTCGCGTGGAACGACAGCCTTCGCGGCACGCACAGCCGCGGCGACGTCGCGGCTGGTCAGCAGGTCGACGCGGCGCATCCGTTCGGTTACGAGCTCGACAGCTCGGGCGTACACGATGTTCTCCACCGGGACTGGTGGGAGCCCCATGCGCGCCCTGGTCGCCACGTATGCTTCAGCGAACTCCCGCATGCGGGCGCCGTTCTGGCGCATGTGTTCCGTCAGCGATTCGGCGAAAACGGTGAACTGTCGTAGATGCTCGGACAGCGCCGGGTCACGGAAATACGCGTCGGCTTCGCGTTCGTTGGTCCGGCGTTCTGCGGCGGTAGCCGGGTGGAGTTGCTTCGGTGGGAGGCCGAGGCGACTGAGCGTGCGCTTGAGACGTTTCGCTGCAGCGTTGGCTTCGAGTTCAGCCTGGTAGATCTCGGGGTCGGCACGACGGATGCGCTGCACCTCGGCGCGGCGTTCCATGTTGCGCTCGGCCCACTGTTTGTGGGCCTGCTTCGTGCGGTCGGGATCGGGGTCTGCATCCCGTCTTGCGGCGGCACGAGCGTTCACCTCGTCACGGTGGTTCGCGTAGTAGCGGTTGTAGTACTCCCTGACTTTCTCGCGGTTCTCCTCCACCCACCCCTGCTTATATTCGCGCACACGATCGGGGTGCTCTTCCCGCCATCGTTTCGCACGCTCTCTTCCGCTATCACGCAACTCTGCCTGGCGTCGCTGGCGAGCCGTTGACCGACGCATCGAGTCGCGATTGAGCTGCCGCGCTCTCTCGAGGTGCTCCGCCCGCCATCGCCGATTCATCTCGCGAACCCGGTCGCGGTTCTCCGTCACCCATCTGCGCCTAGTCTCGGCATGGCGATCGGGCTGACGGCTGCGACCCGCCTTTTCAATGACCTGATCGTGGTCAGGCGGCTGATTTACCAGCGCCTTTCGCGGCGCGGTGTCCTCGTCAAATGGGCCGTTCATGCTCGCTGCTACTCAGTGGGCGGCGGCGCCAGCTCGATGACGAGGGCGAGAAGTTCAGAACGATGCGCCGTTGGATTCGTGATCACGCGGCCAACGGCGATCCGGAGCCGTTCGGCGTGTTCGTCTGGAATTCCAGCGACGGGCACCAGGCAGTATGCGATGTCCTTCTGGATGCTGTAATCGTCATCGTCGATCGCGATCTCCGGATAGTAGAAGAGCGCGGCAAGCGCGGTGCGACTGAGCAGGTCGTCGAACTGCTCCTGCGGGATCGTCATTGTGAAGCCTCCTGCCGACGTAGTCGTGTGCGTCAATCCTGCCGCAAACAGGAGGTACGCCAACGATGACTGGCGGGGCGAGCCCGACCGAGTCTCCGACCCAACCAACAGGCTGGTGCAGACTCAGGCGCGCATCGACCAAATTACCGACTCCGTCGATGGCTCGAGCCCGAGGCCATTGCGGAGCACGGCCGACGTCGCTCGACGTCGGGCCTGGGCTTCACGGCCACGCATCCAAAGCAGCCGGATCAAGGTCGCGGGCCCGGCCACAAGAAACTTCAGTGCGTTCCACACGAACAGCAGTGCGAGCGCGTTCAGCCAGCCCGAGCCACCGGCTTCGGCCAGCCCGGCACAGAAGACCGAAGCGAACGCATACGGGACTGCGAGCAGCATTACCGGCAGGCCCCACTTGAGACCGCGCCGGGTGTGGATCGCGTCGAGCACGATATTGGTCGGCATGAACCGCCTCATGGCGAAGTGGGTGCGGGCGGTGACGGACCAGATGAGTCCAAACATGCTGCAGCCTTTCAGGTGTTCGGCAACAAGAACCTGGAAGGACTGCCCGTCGAACGGGAGTCATGCCATCGCAACAAGCGGTGGCGCGAAATAGAGATTGCCTATGAGAAAAGTCTAGAACTCGATGCCGGTGGGCGGAAGACCCGCTGTGACACTCGGTCTGGGTGCCCCGTAGGCGTTGCGTTCTTGGGTGAGACGCTGCGCTGCATCGAGCGCGACACGAGCGCGGGCTGCATCAAGCCTCTGTGCCGTCGCCTCCGGTGCTGGGCCAAGCGCCCGTGCGCTGACAACGCCGTAGCGGTCCCGATAGGCCGCGACCGCGCAGGCGTGCCGGCGCCACTCGACGACCGTCGAGCCCCGCGGCGCGACCCCAAGGGCTCGAGTCCAGGTCTCCCCCGCGAGCAAAGCACGGTCGAGGACGGCGCTCGCTCGCGATTCGATCAGCTCGCTGCGTTCGTCGAGGGCCTGGCGCATGGCTGCATCCATCGGCCCGACGGCCCTGGGGAAGAGCTCGGCGACGAGGCGCGGCATCCTGCGCGATCGACCCGCTCCGGTGTCACGAGCGACTACCGAGGCGACTCGGGCTCGAAGAACGGCCGCGATGTCCTGGGCGTCCTCAAACCCGCGGGCCGCAACCGCACGCGCAAGCAGGCTCGCAAGGTCGAAGTGGTGGGCCTCGGCTCGCCGGAGCTCCGCCGCGAGCGGACCGAACGCATCCGAGTCGACGACCTCGTCGGCCTGTTCATGCGAGAGGCCGCTCTTCCGAACCAGCGACACCCACCTGTCGTGCTGCGCTGCGGCCGCAATGGTTTCGTATTCCGCCGCGAGTTGTTCGATGGATCCCCATGCGTCCTGCTCTGCCGCGATCGTCTCGTGTGCGGACAGTTCGGCGCCAACGTGCTGCAGAACACCGTAGAGGATGCTCCGCGCCGTCGCGTCGGCGTCATCGCCCGGGCGTGGCCCAACGTGGGCGACATCGGGTCGGTCGACGGCGACGTAGGCGGAATTCGCCTCGCGGCCTCGGGTCATCGCGACGTAGAGGTTCTCTCTTGTCATGCCGGACGCGACGACGACGTGCGCCGTGTCGGTCGTGATTCCCTGCGCACGGTGCGAGGTGATTGCGTAGCCGAGTTCGACGTGGCGCCCGACGTACTCGGAGGGAAGCAGCACGGTGCTCCCCCACCGTCGACCGTGCCGTCGCACTTCGATCGAACCGTTCCGGTGGACTCCGATCACCGTCCACCGGTCGCCATTACGCACCCAGGTTCGGGCTGAACGAAGCGAGCGATCGTTGCGGCGCGTAATGATCGTGTCACCTACAGCCACGCGGGTTCCGTCATGAAGGGCGACTTCGCGCAGCGCATCGACGCGGCCCTCCAAGATCAGTTCGGTACGGGCGCGCACGTTCAGCGATGCAACCGCCTCGGTCGAGTCACTGATCAGAACCGTTGCTCTACCGGCTCGGGTATCAGCGCGCCAAGCCTCATAGGCGGCATCCGCCATCGCCTCCGTGCTGCCATCGCGCACGCGGTCATGAGCGATGTACAGGTCGATCGACTCGGGGTTGCCCTGGCGCAGTCCGAGGGATGCGGTCTTCTCCCACTCGTGGATGAAGCGGTGCACGTCGACGAGTTCGGGTGCATTCGCTCGATCGTGGACGAGCAGAGACAATGCGCCACCCGCGTCGACCGACTGGAGCTGGGCGTAATCGCCGACCAGGAGAACCTTCGCTCCAGCATCCGCGGCGAGAGCAGTCATCTGGTCTAGGGTCAACGTGCCTGCCAAGGACGCCTCGTCGATGATCACTAGCTGGCCGGCGCGGAAGGTTACTCCATGGACGAGGTGATTCTGCCACCACTTCGCCAGGTTCTCGGTCGTGATCCCGAGTTCCTCATTGAGTACCTGCGCGGCGGCGGCCGAGGGAGCGAGCCCGACGACTGAGCCCGCACCATACGTTGCTTCCCAGGCCCGTCGGAGCGCGTTCATCGCCGTCGTCTTGCCGGCGCCGGCCGGACCGACCAAGACATCAATGACTCGGCCAGAACTGGCAATCGAAGCGAGCGCCGCGAGCTGGTCCTCGGCGAGCACTCCGCCACCCGGCAACTGCGTGCGCGCAGCCGAACGCAGTGTTGTCGTCGTGACACGTGGGCCGGTCTCGTCGGCGGCGCGCTCGAGCAGCCGAGTCTCTGCATCCAGCAACTCGGTGGACGTGAACACGATGGAGTGTTTCGGGCGGAAGACCGACGTCCCATCATCTCGTTGGAATGCGGTCGGGCTCGACGCGAGTTCGGGCGGAGTGATCCGCAATGATGCCAGCTCGGCGGCGTCGACGACGAGCCCGATGACGGCCTCTCGATCGGATGCCGTTGCGAACCGATGTTGCATCGTTTGGCGGGCTGCCTCGGCCGTGAGATTCCAGTGCCGCCAGGTTGAACGCTTGTCGCTGACCGCCTTCATGACGCTCCGCCCGAGTGCATCAATTGCCTGCCTCGACAGGTCCTCTGCGCGTAGGACCGACGCCGGTGGGTGCACGGATGCGCCGCTCGCCAGCAAAGCCGCATCATCACCAAGCACGCGCTCAGCGCGTTCCCGCCATGCCGCAGTGAGCTCGGCGAGGGAGCGCACTTCCTTTGCGGGCCGCGTAGAGAGCGTTGCTTGAGCGCGTAGCTTCATGATCGTCACCGGATTCGGGCGACGACCGAACCGGTCCACGTATGCCTCAATCAACCGATCGGTCTCGACATTGATGTGCCGGGATCTTGTGGAGAATTCCGCGACGAGGGCTTCGGGAACATGGCTAATCGCCCACGCGGGGTGGCGGTCTCGGCCCCGCTCCCGCATCTCCCAATGCACGCCAAGCGATCGCGTCAGCGCGTCTGTGAGCAGAGCCTCGTGCATCTCGGATAGCGCGACCACGGCCTCGTGCATCGGCCGGCCGTCGAGTGAGCGCCACTTGCCGTCGAGCACAGTCTGCACCTTGTTGCTGATCACGACGTGCGTGTGTAGATGAGGGTCGCCGGCTCTGCTGTCGAAGTGGTCGAACGCCGTAGCGATCAAGCCGGCCACATCGACTTGTGCGACAGCACCTCCCTGCGCCGTTGTTCCAGTCCTGGTCGCCGCGACCTCGCGCTCCATGTACGCAATCACCTCGGCCACCGCCGCATGGTGAGCCTGCACGATGCGCTCCTGCGTGGTTGCGTCTGCCACACCCCAGAGGATGCTCGCCGACTTCGGAATGGAGAACGTGAAGTCATAGCCGGCGACGGCGCGGCGCCGTCCTGAACTTGGCTGTTCCTCAGCGGATGCCGCGGATGCCGCCGCTCGCTCGGTTGGGCCTAGCTCGAGACCGTGGCCACCAGGCCCGGCCGACGTTCGGGCCGCGGCACTCCGATAGACGGGATATGCACGACCAAGGGCCTCGCCGGTGACCGGGTCACGGCCCAAACCGATGAGCAGTTGAAGTTGAGCCTCAGTGACCACGTCGCCCTCGAGTACGAGACCGCCACCGAGACCACGGAGACCGTCTCCCATCCATCTGCCCGGCGGTGTGCCTTCCGCGCTGTAATAGCGAGTCAGCGGGGTTGATAGCAAGCGTTTCCCGTCACAAGCGGCGACCGTGCGCAGCAGGTATTTATAACCGTCCCCAGCGCTCATCACTCGCATCGACACCGTCACCGCGCACACCTCCACTATCGCAATGAAGGTGCGCCGCCTCGATCTGCAAGAGGCGTATCAACTCGATGGCGAGAGGCTGTCAGGGGTGTTAGAACGGCGGATTAGGCAGCTCATCGTCAACGTCCTTGCTCTCCGACTCGCCGGAAACCGGAAGCGCGAGTGGCTTGAGCCATTCTGACGCGACCGACATGGTCCGGCTGTTCGGTGCTGCCTCAGACGGCATCTCAGATACCTTGACGACCACCGGAATCTGCGCGGAGATGCCTGACAGCACGCAGGCCCCCGTGGGAAGGATCGGCAATGAGTCGAATGAGACTCGATCGAGATAGGCAACGGCGTTCTTGACAGCCTGTATATCGAACTCATTGACAAGGCGATGCAGGAAATAGTTGTGGAGCTGCGAAATGATCGTCACGGAGATATCGTGAGGGCGCTGGCTTGCAATCGTAAGAAACACGCCGAACTTCCGCCCCTCCTTGATGATCTCTTCGAAGGTCTCAAGCCTGTAGTCGCGCCATGATTCTTGCTCGCGCGCCGAGGTCGTAGACAGAATGTTGTGCGCCTCGTCAATGATCAGGTTGAGGTACCGCTGACCGGAGGTGTCGGTGGCCTTCTTGTCCTCGTAGAGATACCTGCAGAGGATCATGGGGATGACCTTGCGCATATCCAAGTTGACATCGCGAAAAGAGACGACGGTCAGCGGACGGTCTGCGAGTGCCGTGTCAGATACCGTTATTAGTCGCTTGATCCCCTCAATCCGCTCGTCAAGCCGCTTGATCAGCGGCCCAATATGCTCACGATTCGAAAAACCCCCAATGATGTCGCGATAGAACTGCATTACCAGCTTGAAGCGCACGAGATCCACGTCGGAAATGTGATCGAATGTCTGATTCACATTCGTAAATCTCGCTGCGATGAACCCGTCCCACTCGGGACTGTTCGCGTACATCGACGTGGGGCGCCAGTAGAACGAGTTTGAGCCCCCGCTGCGAAAATCGAGACTTGAACCAAACTCCTGGACCAAGTTCAGGAACTCTTGAGTGACGGCATCACCCAAGCAAGTAACGATCTGATCAAGGAAGTTGATCGGCAGGCGCCGATCAACTGAAGGATCAGTGTTGTGAGTCGCACTCACCAGCAATGCCGCAATAGCTGCCATGAGTGCGTCCCCGTGGGGGATGAGATCATCCCAGTACGTATTCCGCAGAACCCGGTTGACGAACGGCGCCTGGGTCTTCTCCGTTGCGTCCAGGAGTATGTTCCAAAAGGTCGGGTCGTGAACGGCGGACTTCGGCAATGGCAGGCGATCACCGGAGGAGTCTCTCGTCGAGAGTCTGTACTCGGCCTTCAGTGTGGAATCCGCAATGACCTGTGAGGACCTTGAGTCACCGTCGTTGATGGCACGGTTCACATACTCGCCATTGAAGTCGATGAGAACGAACTGCGCTCGTTGGCGGAAGTTGGCGTCAGCCCCGTAGCACTGGAAGAGCTCGTGGTAGAGCTTCGCCAAGGTATATGACTTCCCGCTGCCGGTGTTCCCGAAGATTCCAACGTGGCTGGCGAAGATTGCATTAACCCCAACCGAAACGGGCTGCGTTGGCTCCATCGCCAGAGACCCGATCGTGAGGGCGACGTCATCACTGTCGACGAAAGTGTGGATCAGCTCGAACTCGCGCTCCGTGAGGATGAAGCACTCGTTGTCGAGCAACGGCATCTCGCGCACGCCGCGCTCGAAGCGGCCCCTGTCGATGTAGCCGATGAGGCTCACGTCGAGCTGGCGGGCAAGTGGGTCCACGCCGCGTCGGTAGGCGATTGACGCGTTTCGGTCCTCCTGTACGACCTCACCGTCAACTTTGGCGATCAGCTCGACGAATCCCTTGACGATCTTGATGTAGCCCGCCACTGCGACGTTGCGCACGAGGCCACCCCGGTAGAGGATGTGGGAGCTGTTCTTGAGCTTGTCAACCGCTATTCGCACGCGCCGGCCATCGACAGATATAACGCGGCCGACCCGGAAGACAGCATCCTGCTCGAGAACAGCTTCCTCAATCATTAGCAGCGTCCCCCGGAGTAGTGCGGATGTCGAGTTCAATCCGCTGATCAGGCTCGGGATTCCTGTCTGCGACGATCGAAGCAAAGTAGTCGGAGTTGAGGACGTCCACCGATGCAAACCGCTCTGTCACGCCGTCACCAGGATCAGACGGGGTCACCAAGAGGATGTTTCCGTTCTTCACATCAGCGTCTGGCAGGAGGTCCTCATAGCCCTTCCGATCCGCACGCGAGTAGCAGAAGACGATCACTTGCAGCGTCGGGTTGGTTCGTGCCGCACGCAGCACGAGGTTCCGCAGATGCTCATCACGGAAGGAGAACCCGTGCACGAAAAGGACACTGTTTTCCTTCTCTAGTTCGTTGGCGAAACGCCGGATCAGCTCGTAGTAGGTCTCGTTGAGGACCGTCGTCGCGAACTTTTGCTTGTCCGGGTTGACGATGCCGAGGCTGTCGTACGCCTCGACGAACGCCGTTACCGCAGCGAGGCCATCGGTGCTCAGTTTGGCCGCGTCGGCGGCAGCCAGAAGCTCGCTGACACTACACACACTCGGTCCCTCGTCCTTCGACTGCGGCGTGACGAGAATATCGAGCAGAAAGTCCTTGGCAAGGTCATACTTCTGCTTCGCCTCAGCAACGAGCGATAGGCCGTGATCGAAGTAGATGTCGGTCCGGTCCTTGGAACGAGCTTCCTGCCGCCACGCCGCCGACCCATGCAACTTGACGAGGTTGAACACGGGCACCTCAGACCTGTGCTCGTAGCGACTCCCCAACCGATACCGAAGGGTATTGAAGTCGCCGAGATCGAATCGTGGCCTGATCTTGCCGCTGAATCCATCGCTGAAGTCGATCCCCAACTGCTCCAACGCCACCTCGAACACCATGTCGACGTTGGTAGTGAAGAGGTTCGCCTGCTTCGCCAGCAGCGAGCTGTGCCGCTTGATCAGAATGCGGTTGAGCGTCCGCAGGAACATCGCGTAAGAGCGCAACACGGGCTCCGCAGCGGGGTCACGGTCGATGATCTGCCGGTTCGGCACGAGGACGTTCTCGAAGAAGTATGCCTGGATTGACGCGCGGACGAGTTGCTTCGAAGACTCCGATCCATCCGCGTCAACAAGGTCCGTGAGAGCCTGCTCGATGTTCCCAAGTCTCGCAAAGAACGCGCTCGGTGTGCCCGCGCCGATCAAGAAGTTGAGGTGCGAGTCTTGCACGATCGTGCGCAGCCGCTCCGTGGTGAGTCGCTGTGAGCGAGCATCAGGAACCGGTCGCTGGCGCACACCGTTGATGCGAACATCAGTCATACTCGCTCCGCCTCCTCGCGAATGTAGGTGACGCCGAAGGCTACGACCTGACGGAAATCCTGACGACGCGCACCGAGGTCAAATTGGCTGCCAGAACCCTTCTGGAATATGTCGAGCCCGCGCCCGAGCAGGATCTTCCAGCCATTGTCCGCTCTAATGGAGCGGTCGTGGATCGTCTCGTCCCAGACGACCGTGAATTTGATACCCACGGCCGCGGCTCCGTCCTGGATCTCATTCATCATGAGCAAGTGCTGCCTTTGGAACTCGCCGGTGTCCTCCTTCGTTAGGAGGGTGATGGCGATCTCGTCAGCAGGATCTTTCGCGGCCGCGAGGAGAACCAGGAGGTCTACAAGATTGCGACCCTGGTGCGGGAGGCGGATGTAGGGGTCGACGATCGTGATCTCGGTTGCGCCGCGCAAGTACGGCAGCAGCATCGTGTCGTACGAGACGCCGCGTTGGTTCTCCTGGAACTCCCGGTGCCCCTCGAAGAACGTCGGCTCGGCAAGTGAAGCCACCTCGATCGGCTCTTCACCGATTTGCCCAGGATCGCTCTGCTCGTCGCTCGCAATGTCGCCGGCTCCTTTCGCGGACCGCCGGTGATAGTACTTCGGGTACTCGTCTTCTTCGAGTGTGGATACCGCGTGCCACACACCGACGGTGTCTGAATAGCCGAACTTTACTTCGGCCATCGTCGAGTCCATGCGCACGATCTGATCCTTGACTCGCTTACGCCCTATAATTGCTAAGCGCAGCAACTCCTCGATCTGTTCAGCGGTGGCCTCACCGTGGGGGTAGATGAGCTTCATAAGCCCGGAGAAAGTCTTGTGGATGCCGTCACGGTCACGGGTAGAAATATCTGACCCGAGCGTGAAGTGCTGCTGGTAGCGGTCCGAATAATCGAAGTTGCGCATCGACTTCAGCACTTCAGCGATGTAGTCGACCACGAACCCGTAGCCATCCGAGAACATCTCGCTGCGGATCGTGTCGATCTCCCACCCGGGGATATAGAAGTGCAGGCGATCGAGGTATGCCGGGTCGTGGTAGCTCTCGGGCAGCTCATCGAATAGGTCGGAGTGCTTGAGCATGAACGGCACAGTGTGAGAAGTATTACCGACGAACACCATTGAGGCCTCCGCCCCGAGGGTCTCAACACCACGGGAGAACGACTTGTTCGCCATGTAGTTCTTCATAATGTCGACGAGCGCCTTATCGGTGCGCTTCTTCTTGCCCGCGAACTCATCAAATGCGACAACATCCCAGTACCCGACGAGGCCGAGGCGACCGTTCGCGTTATTCACGAACAACTTCGGGACGGTCACCTCCCCGCCTGAGATCAACATCCCATGCGGCGAGAACTCCGAGTAAATGTGCGACTTGCCCGTGCCTTTGGGACCTAGCTCGACGAGGTTGTAGTTGCGTTCAACGAATGGGATCAAGCGAACCAGTTGCAGCAACTTCGCTCGCCGACCAAACATTTCGGGGTTGAACCCGATCGACTGAATTAGCAGGTTGATCCACTCGTCAGTGGTGAACTCGGCTCGTGAGGCGAGGTAGCCGTCGTAGTCGAAGTTCGACATCTGGATTGGCTTGAGTGATCCGAGAATCCAGGGCGAGACACGGGCATCGTCGGAGTGGAAGTATTCCACGTCGCATAAACACCAGACCCCACCGACGAGCAGCTTCTGGTGTGCGGTGACGGTGGCGGAATCGACGACGACATTCGTGATCCCGAGATTCGCGAACGATGCCTGGTAGACGTCGTCCTTCTCGTTCAGGGTGACGCCGACTTTGTCGATGACCCGGTAGCGCCCGCGCTCCTTGATCTTTGACTTGACCAGCTCCGACTCGTTGCGATGCACATAGTGCTGGGCCAGGATCTCCCGCACTCGGTCGATACCCGCTTGAATCGTCGCCTCGTCGTCGGATGCCGCGTACTGACCGAGTAAATACTCCAGCACATACGACGGCACAATCGCGTTTCCCTTGACCGCCTTCACGAGGTCCTTGCGGACCACCGCCCCTGCGAAGTGCTCGTTGATCTTGCGATCCAGCTCACTCGGCTGCGCGCCACCCTCAGAGGCCTCAGCGGCGAGAGGCTCCTCAGCGAGTGCTGCCTGGGTCAGGTCAATATCATCGCTCATCAGCATTCCCTAAAAGTCGAAGTCCGAGGTGAAAGAACGCTTGATTGTGTACGGCGCACTCTTGTACTTCTTCCAGGACCCGGTGTCGGAGATCGGCTGCTCCAAACGGAACTCCACAGCCTGGTTGTTTGCCGCTTCGGCATCCTTGCTCAGCAGCAGTCGTACGCTCTGGAACCGGTCACGCCCTTCGGCGCTCTCGGTATCGAAGAGCAGCTCCGTCTGGTTTGAGATCAGCATGTCACCGAGGTAGAGGCCCGCCCGCAGCTTTCGGGCGATGCGTTGATCGGTAACCGGCATCGACTGGTACAGCTTGACCACGACCTGCCCGGTCGTGATCTTGTCGGTCTCTGGGTGGATGTCCACGTTGACCGGCTCGACCGTGTCGGAGCGCCCCTTGTTAATCGTGATCACCGGGATCACGATTTCCTGCAACGAGGCACCGCCGTGCACGAACTGGAACCCAGCACCAGGCTTGATGATCCGGCAGATCGAGTTCGGGATCTGGACCTCAAGATCACTCGCGAGTCCGATCTGCTCTGGCAGGAACTTTCGCAACGCCGGGTCATCCTTGAGCCCACGCCCGAGCACGTAGCGGCGGTTCTCGACCATGATTGCGTCGCCATGCGGCTTGATGGTGAGGTTGAACTGCGGTGGCAGTTTGCTCTCTTGGTAGAGGAACCCATGGTCGGCAGTGACGAAGATGTTCGTCGCGTTCGCGCTGGCGAGCGCTTTGACGATACCGACGAGTTCCTCAATCGCATCTGCTGCGGCCTTGAATGTGCGGTGCTCGGAGACCGCCTTGTCACCGGTGGCGTCGATTGTGTCGTGATAGACGTAGAGCACCTGGTTCGCCCCGTAGAGGTCACGCCTTTCAGCGGGTTTCATCTTCAAGAAGTCCTTTGCCAGGATGGCAGTTCCACCAACGCTGGCGAGAATTTTGCTCCGGTTGTTCGTGCCGTCCGAGCGCTGGCCGTCGACCAGTACTGGGTCGCCGCTTTCGGAATGCGCAAGCGTCTCGTGCGGTAGCAGCGCTGCCATACCGAGCTGGGTGTAGCTCGGCAGCACCCCGACCATTGCCTCGATTTCGGCTTCGAACTTGTTTTCACCACGAATGCGTGAGTGCAGTTCATGGGCCACCTCGTATCGCATCGCATCCGAGATCACGACAACGGCCTTCTTACGGCCACCGCGCACGATCGGTGCGACGTACTGGCTATAGAACGAGCTCTGCGAGGTAACCGCGGGTGACTTCCACCGCTCGACCACATCGACGTGGCTCTGCCAGTTCGTGCCGAGCTTGAATAGGAAGTCGGTAACGTAGGCGTTCTCGACCTGCTCTGTTAGCGCCTCGAGTGGCTGCTTAAACTCCGCCGTCTGCGCCGCGTACGTGTACTGGCGGTACAGCTGATCGATCCGATAAAGATCATCGCGGTAGTGGGTGATGCCCTCATCGAAGCTAGACACGTCGAGCCGCGCGGCCTTGACCGCAGGGAGCAGCTCCGCCGCAGCGCCAAGCGCGGCATACAACGTTGCGTAGTCTTCGAACCACACGCTGTCGCGGCGTCGAGTTCGAATCGTCTCAGCGATGTCACGGGCTGACATCGTCTGGGCAGAGACAACGTCGATTAGCCGACGGATGATCTCCATCTCACCTGCGTCGAAGGTGTCCGTGGCGACAAGATCACTAAGCGACGCCGAGGATGCTTCGTCGGCGTAGTCAAGGTTCTTCTCGGTCTGCTTGGCAAGGGTCTTCAACGCACTGGTGCTCTGTCGGTTGTCGCGGAAACTGCGGAAGTCGATCTCGATGTTGCGTGCCGCATTCGACGACGACGCGGCGAAACCATCCTTGGCTTGCTTGAACATCCAGAGAACAAACCCGGCCATGCTCGGCGAATCAGGTTCGTAGCCGTAGATCTTCTCCGCTCCACCCCAGTAGAAGTTGGCCAGATCCTGCTCGACGAGCGCGCCGTAGCCGGAAGCCTCGTTGCTTGAGTGCTGGATCAAGAGCGTGCGTGTGAGTTCCGAAAAACTGTGTTCCTTCTGCCCAAGCACGACGGCGCACATCTTGGCCTGCACCGTGACAAGGTCATTTCCGTCGCGGAGCAGGGCTTTGAGCTTCGCTACCGACTTGGCATTGCCGAAGAACGTTTGGTGCACAGAGATCAGCTCGTCGGCACCGGGAGCGGTGATACCGAGATTTGCCCGCATCAGCGCACCTCGGTCGGCGCTAAAGGTGCCATACGCCAACTCCAAGTCGAGCAACCAGTTGTCTGTCCCCTCGGGCACGACACCAGGTCGATATAGCAAGAACTTCGCTGAAGGCTCCTCCCGAAGCACCCGGTACTTAATCGCAAACTCGTCGCTCGCGATGCGCAGCGCTGTCACCTCGGACGGAGTCTGCGCGTCGAGGTCATCGGCGTAACTACCATCGGGGTCACGCCAGATCACCAGCCTGTGCCGGTCGAACCGTGCGGCAAGGTGCTCTTTGATTGAAAGCACTTTGCTCACTCTGCAGCCTCCAGCCCAGGAATCTTCTTCAACGCCGGGTAGAACTTCGGATAGTTCGCCTTCACGCCGTCGTCGAGGTCGATCGCGATCTGCTGCGTTGCCAGCGGATAGAGCACGTCGTGCTCGTACTCCGCCAGCTCCACGAGCACCTTGCGGAGCCGGTCGGCTTCCTTCAGATCATTCGCCGCACTGCCACCCGCAGCAGCCTGCTCGGCATTCACCAACGCCACTTCCAGTTTTGCCCGGTACTCGCGCAGGTACTCGTTCAGAACTGTCGACACCGTCGACAGGGTGTAGCGGTGCATGTAGATCAGCGCGTTGAAGGACCCCTTCGGGCTGGAGAACATCCAGTAGATTGGGCGCTTCTTATAGCGCTGCACGTGGTCGTCGTAGAACTTCGACTTGCCCGCCTTCGTGATGAAGTAATCGCGCAGAGTCTTCACCCCCAGCGACTCCTCCACGAACCCCAAGTTCTCCTCGAAGTTGTCCGCTCCGAACGTTGCTCGGAGGAACTGACGGAACCGCTCGACGATGTCGTCCTCGAACCACCCATCGTCGACGAACGGAATCACGTTGTCTGCATCCGGCATGAATGTCGGCGTGGGCACTTTCGCCAGATATCCCTGAACCGTCGCACCCTGGTCGCCGAGGATAATTCCCGACTCGTCGAGGCTGTAGCGTCCGAACATGCAGCCGACGGCGTACGAAACGAAGTCGTGTACCGCCGCCGCCGCCGCAGCCTGTCGAGAGGAGCCGGGGTCAGCGATCCCAAAGCGGCTCAGGTAATTCGCGTTCAAGGCCACGCTCTCCACTGGGACGTCCGGAACCAGCATTTCGTCCAGGCAGTAGATGTCAATGAACCGCCTGTTAACGTCTTCTTCAAGTTCGCGCGCCATCGCAGTGCACTTCTCTCCGGCACGGATTGCGCTGTCAATAGCGAGTCGAAGGCTTGACTCCGATTTTGCTATGAGGGCTGGCCGCGTGAAGTTCCATGAGCGCTCGTCAAGATCCCAATCGGATTGGTAGATATCAATGAGTTGACCCACCAGGGCTTCAATCTCGTCGGATGACCTTACGCGGACAGGCAACTCAGCGATAGTGCCTACCTCCAGGTTCATCGAGGCCGCGGACGCGCGCAGCATCTCGCGCGCCACGATCGAGTTCCCGAATGCGAGCGCGCACAGGAGCGTTGAGCGGCTCTCCGTGAATATCGACGTGCCTGCGACATCGAATAAGAAGCCTGGCGGGAAATACCGGAACGCAGGCTCCGCGGTGCCCACCTTGGACCATGATGCAGATTCGTGGAAATAGTACTGGGGGCTGCGAATGACCGACTTCGGGCGCTCTGCCATGAGCTCCCGTCCGTCGTGCTCCCAGTTCACGACATACTCTTGATTGCCGTACCAGCGCCGAAACGAACCGCCCTTGTTATAGGGGAACCACTTTCGGCCCGTCGCGGCTGCATCATTCCTGTTTTCGATGTCGAGCCCAAGCCGTGCCTTTGAGACTTCGCTCCAGAAGCGCAGGAATCGTCCGTTGTCGGCTGTAGCCATCCCTTGCCTCGGGTCCGCAATATCTGCCAATCGGTTACCTCCGCCGAAGGCAGCAAGCAGGGTGGGACTCGTCCAGTAGCTATAGGTCCACCCGGGAATCTGAGCCACTTGACTGCCACTCAACGTAAATCGGAGCGAACTATCCGCGACTGCGGCCCCTTGAAGTAGGCCTTCGTTCTTGGCTGCCTCACCGACGAGGTCGTCCAACTTGACAAAAACTCCCGGCGTCGCCTGATCATTCGTAGCGGCAAGGACGAACGCACACGTCGAGACAACGGCACCCGCAATGGACTCGAATGCTCCCGCGCCAAGATGAGCCACGACCCGAACAGCTGAATGGTCCACGATCCTCTCCCTGAGAGCCTCAAAACTTGAGAGAAACATCCACGACTGCATGGTGATCATCGCGACGTAACCGTGGGGTTCCGCCAATCTGCGATTCCGTTCAATGAACATCGCGAAGAGGTCGGTCTTTGAGCGAGGAAAGCGCTCTTTCGCGAACGCAGCCAGCGCGGGAGACATGTTCTTGCCGCCCATGTAAGGCGGGTTTGCCACCACGACGGCGTACTTCGGCGCGAGAAACTCAGCCTGGCGCAATACCCGACTGGCCCGATGGATGACGTCGCCTTTGATCATGTCGTCTCTGTCGCCAAGAGCCTCCAGGTGACGACCTAGCCGGGTGGTAACGCCCGGGTCTGGTTCGATCAAAGAACCGAATGTGTCGGCGTCGGCGAACTGGTTCCAAAAGGCGACCTCTTCGTGCTTGTCCCCACCTGAGGTGAGGACAAGCTGGACCTCGTCGCTTTCGAACGAGAACGGCTCAATCACACAGATATTTGGCTGGACCTGCTTGTTGAAGAAGGTTCTCTGCTTAGCGCGCGCCTTCATCGTTAGGGCGAATGCCGCGAGCGCACCGGCACGTGGGTCGATTTCGGTGCCGTAGAGGTTGTGAGCGAGGATCAGTCCAGGGATATCGGACGGCGAATAGCCTTCCTCTTCGTAGATCGCGTAGAGCAGGTCGAAGGCGAAGGTAAGCATGTGACCCGATCCACAGGCCGGGTCGATCACGGTCAGGTCTTCAGGCTTGGTGACCCTGAGGAAGTCGGTCTCCCCGTCTTCTAATTCGACGTAGTAGTTCATCTGGTCGACGAGGCGTGAGGAAGGGCGATTAAGCATCCAGAGTCGTCCGAGCGAGTTCTCGACAAGATAGCGGACGATCCAGTGCGGGGTGAAGAGCTGAGTCGCTGCGGGGATCTCGTCTGGTCCAGCGAGCTTGCGGGACCTGCCCTTGGCACGAAAACCTTCAAAGACTTTAGCTTTCCGCTCCGAAATATAGAACTGGTAGAGCCAACCAATGACCTCGATGTCCTTGCACACTCCCTCGGTAAGCACCGCCCGGGCACGAGCCAGGATCGCGTCGTCGGCGAGCAAGTTCGCCGGCACAAGCAGCTCGGTGTAGTCGCCCTCGCGCTCGAACATGAACGGCATCGGCTTGTGCCAGTAGCGGCAATACTCGGTGAGGAGCAGCGCGTAGGCCTCGCCCTCGGCGTCGGTGCTGCGACGTGTGCCGTCGAGAAGGCCGATAATCGCGTTGAACGTGCGGCTGTTCGTCACGACGTCGGTGTCGAGGTTGCCCCGTTTAGCGTCGGCGAGGATCTCAGGCTGCCCGTGGGCCTGCCCCTGAGCGGGTGAGACGACCGCGGCATCCGTATAGCCGCGGGCGTCCATAAAGCGCAACGCAATGATGCGGTTGAACCAGGCGTAGGAGACCTTGTCGACAACGTGCTGGCGACCGTGGCGTCCAATCTCGGCTTCGAGCTTCTTGACGACTTCACTTCGTTCGCTGCGCGCGACGGATCCGACGGCGAGTACGGCGGTTGCTTGGGCGTCGACGGCGTTGATGAGTTCGCGACGGGCCCAGGTGGCGAAGCGC
Organism: Cryobacterium sp. TMT2-14; assembly: GCF_004402465.1. Classification (NCBI taxonomy): domain Bacteria; kingdom Bacillati; phylum Actinomycetota; class Actinomycetes; order Micrococcales; family Microbacteriaceae; genus Cryobacterium; species Cryobacterium sp. TMT2-14. The sequence continues at coordinate 27,919 of NZ_SOFV01000030.1, forward strand.
TCTAAGGGCTTGGTGTCCATGTATCTCTCCTAGAGTGCGATGCGCTTGTTGTCGTTGATCGTGGAGAGCAGCGTCTCGCGGAGCTGGTCGAGATACCGATCGACGTCGTCCACGTTCTCCAACACCTGGCCGGCTCCCGGCAGTGCAAGGCGCTTGATTGCGATGGTCTGCTTCGATGGAGCTGGCGCCGGTGCGGGGTGCGTGCCCACGCCCGCGCTGGGTGTTTCTGGCAATGTCTGCGCCGGTGCCGCGGCGATGAGTTCGTCCAGGATCTCTGGGTAGATCGTGTCGGCGAACGTGGCTGCAACGTTCCGAATGACCGGAATTTGTGTTTCACGCTGCACCCGGGCAAGTACAGCGTGCGCCTTACTTGTGACCGATCGCTGCGCATAGTCGGATGCGTTCAAGAACGCCTTGCTGTCGGGAACCTGGTCCCAGCGTGCGTTGATCTCCTCTGTCGCTTCTGCTCGCTGGCCGTCAATGATGGCGGCGATCTGACCATCGAGCGCGGAGACCGCGGTGTCGAGTTGACTGATCCTGGCGCCACGGAAGACCTTGGGATCTTCGAGCAGCAGCTCGACAGGATCCGTCGCTCCTTCGGGCAGGTAGCCGATGTTCGACTGGTTTGCCTGCATGAACGCCGTGGCGTTGTCGTAGATTCCTCGTTGGGCGCCGTTGAGGAACTGCTTGATCGGATCAATCACGCTGTCCTTGGCATCGAGTAGCTCGTCCACCCCGGGAAATTCGGTGATGAACCATTCGGCCGTGTGGTCGCACAGTTCGGCGAGCAACCTGACTGGTTCGTCGAGTTGGTCGATAAAGGGATAGCGCGAACCGGTGGTGAGCCCCTGGAGTTCGGCGAGCTTCTTGTCGAGGAGTTCTTTGCCAGTGCGAGCAAGTTCCAGCGGGTCCTTCGGGATCGCCCCCTTGTCGGTGAAGTCGATGACGAACTTGCGGAACGCGGTGACAGTCTTCTGGTCAAACACCCGCTGTGGCGCGATGACCATGTTCGGGTAGCTCTGCGTATTGCGCAGCGCGCCCGTGATCTCGGTGCGCTTGAGTAGCTTTCCGTTGAGCGTGATCTCAATTTTGGACCCGCCCGCGAGGTAGGCGACCGCCGCTGCGACCGACCACTGATCCCAGCCGTAGGGCTTGATCGTGTACTTCTCGAGCAGGTGCTTCATCGTGACCTGCTCATGGCGCTTACCGCGCATCTCCAAGTGGCCGAGCACATCTTCGCCGGGCACTGTGAGCAGGCTCACCACATCGTCGATGAGCCCGCCGTCGGGCGGATTGACCAGTGTTGAGAGTTGTTGCTCGCTAAAGGTCTTGCCGCCCAGCAGGGCAAGGTTCGTGTACGTGGCGGCGATCACCCGCTGGAACCCGTCGCTGATCCGGCCCACCGGCTCGGATGCTGACACGTCGAGAACTCCGGCGTTGTGGACAAGAGTTGCGCGTCCGACGGCGGCTCGGAGGCGTTCGACGATCTCCTTCTCGCGCTCGGCGTTCTGGGTGCCCTTCGCCTGCAGAATGGTTTGCTCGATAGAGGTGCGACTGCTGCCGTGCGCGCGCTTGATGTACTTTTCGGTCTTCAGCTGGAGACGCAGGTCGGCGAGGATCCGCTCGCTGTCGCCCGGAAGCACGACCCTGAGCTCGTCGAGCCCGACGCTGTGCGCCTTAATCTGCTCCAAGCTGAACTCGGTATCGGGACTGGTGAAGTGCAATGCCAGCTCGTACTGCTTGCTCATCGACTGACCGTCGAGCTTGTAACCGATCGGGAAGTTCTGGCCGTTCTTCGAATAGACAACCTTCGTCATTTTCACGACGGACTGGGTGAGTAGATCCGAGAGCTTCTTTGACACCTCAGAAGAGTCGATGTCGACGTTCTTGATCTCCTGCTCGATCTTCTGCTCTTCATTGGTGAGGTAGTCATACACATCACCGTTGCGCTGAATGTAGGTCTGAACCTCCAGCGCCGCGAGCGCCTCGATCACGTCCTTCGACAGCGCCGTCAAATCGGCGCCGAAGCGGTGGTAGACCAGCACGGTGAGGTTGCGGGGCGACGCCTTAAAACCGTCAACGTACTTGACGAGGAAGAGCGCCTTGAGTAGCCGGATCGCTAGCTCGCTAAGTTTGCCGCTGCTTTCGGCGTTCAAGATCGCGCGTTGGTTTGCTGACTTCAGCGAGGCCCGGATGCCCGCGAACATCTGGTCAAATGAGGCAAGCTGCCCCAATGGCTTGTCGGCAAGCGCACTCGCTACCTCCTGCACAACGCCGAGCATCGACCGCTCGCCAACTGAGCTGTTACGGCCTTCGAAAATGTTGTGATCCGAAATTCCCTCGATGGCGGCTTGGAACAGAGGGAATTGGTAGCTCACGAATGGGTAGGCGCCGACAAAATGCTCTTCGTCGCGGTAGTTCGGGTAGCGCCCGCCATCGACGAAGTCGAAGAGAGTCTTGAAGTTCGCGTGCTCCGCCGCGTAGATCCCGGCGACTTGCGCCCCACCTGCATCGTTCTTGGCGAGGAGACGCTTGCGGATGACTTCCTCAACATCCTGGCTCGTGAGCTTGAGACGGTTCGCGAAGCGGGCCTGAATCTTGGAGAAGTCATTCGCCTGACTCTTGGTGCGGTCGCCGCCGATCTTTTCCATGTCTTCCTGCGAGGTCACGAAGATCCAGGCACGGCCCTTGCACTTGGTGGCCAGCGACTCGGCGATGGTCTGGAGGTTCAGCATTAGCTGTGTGTTGCTACCGATGAACTGGCCGACTTCGTCGACGAAGAAATTCAGGCGGAACCCGTCGGGCTGCTGCGCGAGCCACCCCGCGACTTCATCCGCAAAGTCCTCGATCGACACCGAGTACGACATGCTGTACTGACGGATGATCTCGGGGCCCGCACTCCCGTTGACTTCAGCAAACGCCTTGTCGATGTTTCCTGCTTCCAGAGCGCTCTGCTCGCGGCCCTGCGACCATGGGATACCTGCGAGACGTTCGAATGCGTCCTTGAAAACGTCGTACTGCCCGCGACCATCGAGGTCTCTCTCGAAACGAGCGATGTGGCCCTGGTTCCCGTAGTATCCGCGGGACTCGTCAAAGATCTTGACGAAGACCTTTAACAGCGCGTCGTTCTGATCCTTACTGATCAGGGTGGCCTTCTGATCGATGTTGAACAGCAGGCTCTTGGCCGCAATGCTGTCGGACTTGGCGATCAGGGCCGGGAGGAACGCGTCGTCGGCCTTTGAGCGGAAATGCTCGGACACCTTGCCGCGCGGGTAGTCGTGCCCATCGACGTCACCCAGCAGGTGGGCGAGCATCTTGAGGAGGTGAGACTTACCGGAGCCGAAGAAGCCTGAGATCCATACGCCGTTGGCATTGGTGTAGTTCGTGTATGCCTCAAGCACATGCTCGACACCCTTAGCGGACTCGTTGGTGAGGACGTACTCCTCAACCTCGACGCCGAGCTGGGAAGTGTCGTCCGCCTTGATGACGCCCTCGATTGGGCGCTGGATGTTCTTGGCGAAGATCTCGTTGATTTGGGTCATCGTCATGCTTCCTGTTCCAGAATGTCCTTGGCGCGGTAATAGCTGTCGCGGGCGCTGAGATTGAGGGCGCGGAGCTGGTGACCGCTTGCCTGGGTGAATTCGTACGTTCCCGGGAACCAGGCGAGCATCGGTTTGCCGACCACGACGCTTTGCAGGTTCTCCAGCACTGTATGGGTGCGGATGAAGGGAAAGACCTCGCCTATGCCGGTGAGGAACACCATGTCACTCGGGTTCTCGGCCAACTGCTCGCGGATCGCTGGCGCGAGGTGGTCGTGCGGGTCGAGCATCCCCTGGAGCGTTTCGCGGAACTCGTACTTGTCCTGCGTTGGCTCAAGGTCCAGGATTCGTTGCCAGACTCCACGGTCGGTCAAGAGTTTGATCGCGAGGTCGTAAAGGTTGATGTCGATGACAGTGAGACCGTCATCGCTGCGGAGCTTGGTCATCACGCGGTCGCGGGCGGCCTCCACGTCTACCGCCAACGCGGGCGGATAGTGGTATATAAAGAATGGAACTTCCTTAGAGAGGCCCTCCATGTTGAGGAACCGCTGGCTGCGCAGCACGTCGTAAACATGGCTCTCCTCTCCGTGGAGATTTCGCTCAACTGTGATCTTCATCGCGGGCACACCTCGGTCGGCAGATTTGTCGGGAGGAATCGAACGTCGCTCGGGGTGCGAGCAGCCAGCGCGTCGTGAACACGCTCAGACAGTACGGCTGGAAGGATGTCGCCGTCTTCGCTGCACAGTCCGGCCTCTTGGATCATCCGGAATAGGTTCTGGCGCAGCCTGGTTCGCGTGGAAGGCTTCAGCTCATCGAGTTCGGGATGCCAGAGACTTTTACCGGTGATGAACCGATCGAAGTGGTCAGCACTGAGCGTTGGGGTGAGTAACAGATAACGCTCACGAAGGACTTCCTCAGCGAAGTCGCCGATCAGCTCGTACCGTCGGCACGCGGCCACCCACATTAGGTGGCAACGCTCGGTGAGGCTCGAATCAGCGAGGAGCTCCAGCTCGGCGTCGTCCAAGACGCTAAGCCGCTGAATCGTCTCCCGAGTCACGCGCACGCTCGATGAGGTCGTGCGCGCCTGAAGGAGGTTTCCCTCGATGGCGACCTGCCGTACCCTCCCCCAGTCGCGCTCACGCAAGTACACTGACGCGACCTCGTCAGCCTCACGAACCAGGAGTCCCCCACTAGTGAAGGACAGCGAGTAGCGACCATGCGCGTCGGTACCTATCGCCAACTGGTGCCTCCTTCCGGGTTTAGGGCAGTCGATCAGGCTATAGCGAACCACCGACATCCATGCCGGTGGCAGTCTGGGGCGCGGAGGTTCAGTCAGGTTCAGTGCTTCCTGACGCTGCTGCACCGCCAGTGCGGACCCACTTGTCCACCTCGCTGGCCTGAAATTTCCACAGACGGCTGATCTTGTGGGCGGGCATGTTTTTCTCGGCGATCCAGGTGTATACGGTGTCTTTGGTGACACCCAGGTGGGCGGCGATGTCGTCTGCGGACAGCCAAGGCTCGGTCACAAAGGCCCTCCATCTGCGTGGCGGACCCGAGTAGGCCAGCGTTCCCGATGATACTGGAGTGGACCGGGTTTAGTAGGGGATGACTGGGCGTAGCCGGGTGTTCTTGTTGATATCGGTGCGAACGAGTCGTCTAGTATCGGTCTACTTGCCCAGACGCCCGGACGTCGGTGCGTGCTGCCTGGTGAGAGAACAGAGACGTGCACCGATACGACCTACCCTGAGATCCTTGCTGGCTTCGCTGTCGCGGCCAGCGAAGCGAGCCACGCAGAGACGACTGCCCTCCAACGCTCACGATCCGAGTTCCAGCTCATCGTGTGGTCTGCGTCGAATGTCTCAAGGTCGACCATGTCGGGACGCAGCGCCCTGATGCGGGTCGAGGCTTTGAGCGGCGATGACGTGTCGAGGGTTCCGTGAAGAATCAGTGTCGGCACCGTCAACTCTCCTGCGCGGGCAATCCAGTCGAAACTGCGCAGACCAACGGGTCTGGCGAGACCGGTCACTCGAGCAAACGGCGGCAAATCGAGCCACGGCACAGCGAGCGCGCCACTCCATTCAGGAAGGCCCGACCGGGCGCAGTTCGCCTTTATTGTCGAGACCCAGTCGAGGACAGGCGACTCGAGCACTAGCCCTACGACGATTCCGTGAAGCTCGTGCTCGGCGGCGAGCTGCAGTGCGATGGCTGCGCCCATCGACCATCCGAAGAGGATGACGCTGCGGGCACCGTTGTCGCGAGCGAAGGACACGGCCGCCCTCACATCATCAGCTTCGGCGGTGCCGAGTTCGGATCTCCCAGTCCCCGCGACAGGACCTTCACCGTCGTTCCGATAGGTCACAACGAGCGACGTCAACCCGGCGTCCGAGGCGACTTGAACGCCGCGAAGCGTTCCAGCACGCGGGCTTCCGAGACCATGGATATGGATTGCCCACGTGGAAGACAGTGTGCCTCCAGGAGTAATGAGCCAGGCGGGCGCCTGGCCTACCTCGGTCGGTATTTCGACGTCTGTGGCCTCTAGGCCAGCATCCGCTGGCCCGGAGAAAAAGATGCCGCTCCAGGATGCTCGCTCGCCGGAAGCCAAGCCTTTCCCCGTCTCTCCCAGCGCCTCGCGACCGACGAGTCCCGGCCCGCGGTCCTCGACTTCGTGCGACAGCCGAACCCAGCCGCCGTTCTCAAGGATGAGGCAGTAGAGTCCGGGCGCTGCGGTGGCCGGCGTGCGGTCGAGGATAACGATTGGACGCTCCCCCGAGTTGTCCACGCTTCGAATGGTGAGGTCGTAGCTTCGCCCGCTGGCGGGGGCGGTCAGGCGTCTCGCGATCACCAGTCCGAGCCCTCCGAGCGCCACACCGGCGGCGGCTGCCGCTCCGGCCACCGCCCAAGCAGCTCTCATCGTTGCTGCCCTTTTCTGGCCGTCGCCGGCGCATCAATAGGTGCTGAGTCGGACGAACCGGCTCGGAGCAGGTGACGTTCGGCGCGCTCCACGAGTTCACTGTCCTGGTCCTCGACCTCAAACGCAACCCGCGCGTCGATCATCGCGTCCCGGATCTCGACGACCTGGCGATGGAGAAGCGTCTCGGGCTCGTCGGTGTGGAACGGAACGTGCTTGTTATGACTGATTCCCGGCCGCACCCTCGTTGCTTCGGCCCAGATCGGCCCAAGCTCGTTGATGAACACCCGGGTCCGCCGTTCACGAGCGCGCGCCTGCAGGGCACGGGCGGCAGGCTGGCCGGCGAACCCGAGGCAGAGGAAGAAGATAGTCAGCAGAAATATTGGTCCATACGCGACTGAGATGGCCGCCATCAACTCCAGATTGCTGGCCACATGGGCGAGATCCATAGTGATGACGACGACACTGAGAACGACCCCAAAGATGCTCCCGACGAGCAGGGACGCAGGGGGTGGCAGCTGGACGCCTGTGCTGCTCCGGAGCTGCCGAGCTGCGAGTGCTGCCATAGCGGTCAGGACGATGCCACAGTAGGAAAATTGGATCATCGAGTAGGCGGCGGCCGCTGGTTGCGCACCGAGGTCAAGCATGAAGTTGGTAGTGGTACCGCCACGATCGATGAAAAGAAACGCAACTACCGCGGCAATGAGTGCGGCTACGAGCACGAACCGGCTCAGCACGAGTCGGACAGCCCACGGTTGATACGCGGAGGCCTTCATAACTGCGTGACCGAGGAAAAAGAGGCCGAACATTAACGCAACATCCGCCACGAGAGTCACGGCGTTGACGCCGCCAGCTAGCCCGTCGAGCATCCGATAGACCGGGTCGATATTCAGCGTCATCGCGATCGCGATCGTCAGAGCAGCGTAGGTGATGTTGCGCTCGGCACGCCGCCGCCGCAGCATCAGCAAGCTCCCCACGAGCAGCCACATGAGGACGGAGACTAAAAGAGAAATCATCCGAAGATCTCCAAGTACCGAGAGTGGTGCATTGCCGATCCTCGGATCGCCGCGGCAAAACGATCGGCAAGCGTCTCCGCCATGACTTCCTCGACGGTGTCCAAATCTTGACGTCTGAGTAGCCGTCGCCGGGTATTGGGCGGGATGTCGGGCAGCAGGAAGTCTGGGGCGTCGGGATCGTCACCAAAATCGTGACCGAGGATCATGTGCGCCAGTTCGTGCAGCACGAACTGCTGCCGATGCAGTGCTGACTCGCTGTGCGCGTGAAGCACCAAATCTTCGCCAGGCGTCATGAGCCAAACGGCGCACAAGCCGTCGTGATCGCCGAGGTCTGCGAGTTCAACTATGCGCAGTCGACGCCGCCGACGGTGTTACTGCGCCGATGAGCTGGTCAAAAGTGAAGGCCTCTCCGAGTGAGAGTCCGTCGAATGCCGCCGACGCGCTCACTTCGTTGTTCACTGCCTCGTCACTTCCCTTCCTACGAGTGTGTGGCCCCAGCGTCGTCGGCGTGGTCGCGTTCTGCTGGCGATGTCTGCGCGATTTCCGCATCCAGGAATCTACTGATTGCTTGGAGTGCGTTTGGGGAGATGTCTCCGAGGGTGCGCGCCGCATACGTCTTCACGCGCGCGGCGCGCATGGCACGTACCAAATCGAGTTGAGCGCTCACCTTGTCAGGGGTTTCGACGCCGGCTTCGCCGACGAGGAACTCGGGGTCAACGTCGAAGAACGCGGCGAGGCCCTCGAAGAGTGGACTGTCTTGCACGTAACGGTGGCCGTTCACCATGTATGTCCAACGCGACCGCGACAGGTTCAGATCGCGCTCTTGGAGGAACGCGGCGATCTGGGTGAACGTCGGCTCGGCGCCCGTCTCGGCGACCGCGACATCGAGCAGTAGCCGGAGGCGCTTCGCGAGATCCTCCGCAGCGGTCTTGCTCTCGATTTCGGACATCGGCATAACCCTTCACCCCCGGGCGAATCAGGACGTTTTGACTCACGAATGCTCGGGTCATTGAGAGTGCTCAATTTACTCGTTGAGCATGGTCAATTCAAGGGTTGCGCATGCTCAAATCGGATGGTAAAAAATCATCAACGAGGAATTGAGCATGCTCAATGCCATTCCATCTCGCCGAGCGAATTGGCAAGGCGAGGCGCACCTTTGTGTCAGTCACGCCCGCACGCGTGTGACAGCCACTCGGGAAGGTGATCGATGTGTCAACGAAACCGCACTCGCCAAAAGACGGAGATGCGAAGCTCACCGAGCTTCACGAACGGCTGGTCGCCTCTGTCGAGGCTCTGGTCACGGGAAACGATTGGAAACTCGCGCTCGCGTTCGCCGACCGCTTCCGAACACGGTCTTTCAATAACGCACTCCTGATCTGGGCGCAGCATGCCGCCGCCTACGAACGCGGGTCTGTCCAGAATGCGTTCCCAAGCTACGTCGCCGGATTCAAGCAGTGGCAGGAGCTCGGGCGCCACGTGGTGGCCGGTCAAAAGGGCTACATGATCCTCGCGCCTCTTACCGCGCGGTTCGCAACCGCTTCCCCAGCGGACGCCGGAGCGTGGCGGAGGCTCGACCGCAACGAGCGACCTCGCGCCGGTGAGGTCGTGCGCCAGCGGATGGTCGGCGTGCGGCCAGCCTACGTGTGGGATGTCTCGCAGACCGACGGGTCGCCGATCCCTGAACGTCCCGCCCCGATTCTGCTCCGCGGCGAGGCGCCCAGAGGGTTCTGGGATGGGCTCGCCTTGGTCGTCCAGGACGAGGGCTTCACCCTTCTGACTGTTCCAAATGCCGCCTCGCTTGGCGGGGCGAACGGACGGACAGATTTCGGGGTCCGGACAGTCTCGGTGCGCGCCGATATGGATGCCGCGGCCCGCGTGAAGACACTCGCGCATGAACTTGCACACATCCACATGCACGCACCCGACGACGAAACGCTGTTGCACCGAGGGATCCGCGAGGTCGAAGCCGAGTCAGTCGCACTGATGATCGGCGCGGCACACGGGATGGATACGAGCGACTACACGATCCCGTACGTGTCCTCCTGGGCAAGCTCGGTGGCTGACAAAACGGCAACAGAGGTCGTCCAGGAGACCGGCGAACGCGTGCGTCGGGCGACCGTGGTGATCCTCAACCAACTTCAAACAGACCAGATTGAACCAGGTGATTCTCTGAGGTTCGATCGGTCGAAACCGACCCCAAACCTCACCGCCCCCGTGACGGCCCCACCCGACCTGCCTGCGGGGCGACTTTCCACCCGGAGCCTCTGATGGTCATCACGGAAGTGCTCCTAGCCACGAACCGACTACCTTTGCCGGCCGCCGCGCTCGTATTTGCCGGGGCCGGGATTCCGGTCTTCCCGTGCGGAGTGGACGGCAAGCACCCTCTCACCCCAGCGGGCTTCCACAACGCGAGCTGTGACACCGACCAGGTGCGCGCTTGGTGGGTTCGATGGCCTGGTGCGAACATCGGGATGCCGACCGGCGCCAGTTCGGGCATCGACGTAGTCGACATCGACGTAACGGATGCGGCCTCAGGCTTCGCCGCTTTCGCGCGTGCCAGCGCCGCCGGACTCCTCGAAGGCGAGATAGCCCGGGTGCGCACTCCGTCCCGGGGGATGCACGTCTACTTCCCCGCGCTGGCGGCCCGACCCCAGCGCTGCTGGCAAGCCGCAACCGCGCACATCGACTTCCGTGGAAGCGGCGGTTATGTCGTCGTGCCTCCCTCGACCCTGGCGACGCGAAATGGGCGAGTCAGCTACCGCCTCTACTCGCTGTCCGGTGTGGGCACGAGGCCGGTCGACGCCGTCGCTCTCCGTAGCCTCATCGACCCACGGGCGGCTCAAGCGGCGTCGCGACCGCCCGCAAGCGCGTCGCCCGAGCCGAGCCGACTCGCACAATGGGTGAGCAAACTGCAGGAAGGCGAGCGCAACAGCGGGCTGTTCTGGGCGGCCTGCCGACTGACTGAAGCAGGGTTCGCGCCCGCGGCCGTCGAAGCGGTGTTGGCGCCGGCCGCTCAAACCGCCGGTCTCCCAGAGCACGAGATCACCGCGACGATAAGCTCCGCGAGCCGACGGGCCGCTGCGGGGCCATCCGGAGGCCCAAACGGCATTCCGGGAGCGCACGGCTACGACCGAACATCCCCTGGAAGCAGACGAGGTGACGCGCCTTGCCTGCAGTGAAGAAACATCCGTTAACAGCTGGAGCTGGTTTCAGGAACGCCTCGTCACTCCTGCTATTCAGACAAACGACGTGAGGGAGTGAGAAAGCGATGGATGAAGACAACTTCGAGGAGTCACGACGTGCAGGAAGCGTTGATGCCAGCGGGGAGATGTACCCGCCGCATCCGGTGCCGACCGAGAAGTTGCCGAGCGCAGTGCCGTCTGGCGGCCGCACTTCGGGTGTCCGAACGGGCGTCCAGATGCCGGACAATCCGGCCTCCCGCCCCAGCATCGTCTGGGTCCGCGCCTCGGATCTGCTGAGCACCGGAACCGGGCGTATCGCCGGCCGTGGCATTGATTTCGAGGCCGAGCTCGCGAGGCGGGTGCGGCGGACGCCCACCACCACCCGTCGGGCGATAAGTGAACGCGCCGACCGACTACCTCCCCTCTCCGAATTCGGGACATTGCCCAAGCATCCCCCGTTCTCCCGGTACGGGCTGGGACGGCGGTGACCCATGAACATCCTGTTGGGCACGGCAACACACACCAATCCGAGAGGAGGTGCCGTGGTGAAATGGACCGCACACTGGGATACAGGTTCGAAGACATTCCGCGACTCTGAGGGCCTGCGACGGCTTCTCGCCAGACTCCAAGCAGATGGTGGCGCCAGCTGGCGCACGGACCCGGAGGCTTCCGAACTCATGCAGTTCGCTGCCAAGCGGTACGCGGGCCTGGCACGCAAGCACCATCTGGATCCGTGGGAAGCCGCCGCCGCCGCGTATGACGCGATGCGGGCGCCGTCGACCGTGCGCGCCGACGACCCGTGGGCGATCGTCACCCGAGCAGTGCAAGTGACCTGCATCGCGGAGGAACGCGCCCAGGGGCTCCTATGCTCGGTGCACCAAGCGCGGCGACCCAAAGTCTCGAGCTACCACGACGCCGAACGGTTCAGTGATCGCGAGCACGCCCTGCCGGACTATCACCCCGCCTTCAGCACCAATCCAGTCGAGGAACACATCGACACGCCGCCGCTGGACGAGGTGCAGACAGCGGTTGAGGACGCGATCTTGTTGTTCACCTTGCTCGACTGGCCGTCAGACCGCGCTCGAGATGGCGTTGAGTACATCTGCGGCCGGCTTGCGGATGCACCATCGCGCGCCTCTGCCTACGAGACTCTGCGGCGAGACTACGCAGCCCGAGCGCTCCTCGACGTTCCACAGCAGGCTTGGATGGCGATGATCCGAGCGCTCTTGGGATGCGGCAACCCGCTGCAGGCGCACACCGCGGCCGGCCGAGGCATCCTGCTTCGTTTGCTCATTGGAGAGCCGCTTCGCGCCCTCCTCCGCGATGATGACCTGGTCTCAGACATCGTCGTCAACGCCCCGGGAGTGCGGGTATGACCAGCACACCGGGTCACATCGAGCTGGAGCGGTCGATCGACTCCATCCGAATCGGTTCGCGGCATCGCACCGACCTTGGCGACATCGACGCGCTCGCAGCTTCGATCGAGAAGCAGGGTCTCCTGCAGCCGATCACGGTGACGCCCGACGGCACCCTGGTCTGCGGCGCACGTCGCCTGGCCGCCCTTCGGCAGCTCGGGGTTCGCAAGCTCAACGTCTGGGTGCGTTCCGGCATCTCGGACAGGCTGACCCAGCTGCTCGCGGAGCAGGACGACAACGCGCTCCACGAGGCCCTGAGCCCGACCGACGCGGCCACGTTGTATCGGGAGGTGAAGATGCTTCTGGCCGAGGAGGCGCAGCGCCGACAAGAAGCATCACGATTCGGTGCGGCGCAAGAAAAGTCGAGGTCAGACGGTGCTGCCACGGTGGCAGCACCGTTGACGTCGCTCGATGGCTATGCCCGCGCCCAGGCGGCGCTTCTCGTCACCGGACGACGCTCGTATACGACGCTCGAGAGGATCGGTTTCCTGCAGCAGATCGCGGCCGACGAGAGTCTCGACGAGACGCTCCGCAGTCGTGCCGCCGTCGAGCTTGACTTGATCCATGGTGGAGGCTCGGTCACAGCTTCCCACCGCCGCATGAGGACTCAGCTCGCCGTCTCCGAACTCGAACAGATGGCTACAGATACAACGCAACCCGAGGGCATCCGCCACGCTTCGTCGGTGGGTGCTGCACGGGTACACGCCGCCCAGCAAACAACGACGGAGACCGAGCTCGAGCGGTTGGCTCAAGAAGCGCTAGCCCGAGCCAAGACAGCTACGCGGGCCAAGAACGCCCGATCGGCGAGCTCCCCGAATACGAAGCTGCCCGCCCGTTCGTTCGTCTACCTCTGGAACGACCTGAGCAAGTGGTGGCTGCGCTACGACTACGTCGAGATCGCTTCCGAACTAACCGACAAGCAGTGGGAACAGGTCGAAGAGACCCTCGCCGGCACCATTGCTTTCGCTGAGCGGCTGCGCTCGCTGCGTGACGACTCCGTCAGTGTGGCGCAGGTCTCGGCAACCAGCTCCAGGTGACGGACCTCATCACGCTGACCCTGAGGAGTCTTCCCAATGCAGTTCATTCACCGGCACCGGTTGGTCCTCGCGATCGTAGGCAGCGGCATCGCCCTGGCCGTGCTCGTCGCCATCGGCGTGTACGGGCTGCTCCGCGGACCGGCGAAAGTGAGTCAGCCGGAGCGGCGGGCACCTGAAGCATCCGTATCATCGGCGCCAACCTCACTCCCCGATCAGCCGCAGCCGGTGGTTGTGACCACCAACGCGGAGCTGTTTGCTCGCAGCGTCGCGGCCGCCCTGTTCACGTGGGACACACGCCATGAAGGTGACCTCTCCGAGTGGGTGCAGGTGCTGGTAGACGTCGCCGATTCGGATGAAGCGGCCGCTGTGGCATCGGATGTTCGCGGCTACCTTCCCAGCACCGAGATGTGGGGGCAGCTCAGCGCGTATGGAACTCGGCAGTGGTTCGAGCACGAGTCGGCAGTCGTTCCAGACGCGTGGTCGACCGCGCTGGAGCAGGCGGCATCGGGGCAGATTCCACGGGGTGCCGCGGCGTTCACGGTAGTGGGATCCCGCCATCGAGCGGGCACGTGGGACACCGAGGTCATTCGCACGGAGCGGAAGGTGGCGTTCACGGTCTTCGTCGTGTGCCCGGGTCAGGAGCCGTGCAGGCTTCTTCGGCTCTCCCAACTCGACCGACCCCTGGAGTGAGACCGAGCGATGAAGAAGCTCATCGGGCTCCTCCTTGTCGTTGTGCTCGCCAGCCCGCTGGCCGGCTTGGTCGGCGTGGCAGCGCTTATGAATCCTGCTGCGATCTCGTGCGGATCGGGCTCGGGATCGGGATCGCTCGCCGTGGGCAGCGTCCCCGACTCACTCACCGCCCAGACTCGGGATGGCCGCTCGATCACCCTGAACTCGCGGCAGCTGACCCACGCTGCAACGATCATCGCTATCGGATCGCAGACGGCCGGCGTCGGTCGCGATGGAGTGCTCATCGCAATAATGGCCGCGCTCACGGAGTCGACGCTTCGCATGCTCGCCAACACCGGCGCGTATCCGGAGTCCGCGGACTACCCGAACGACGGGGTCGGCTCCGATCACGATTCCCTGGGCCTTTTCCAGATGCGCCCGGTATCGGGTTGGGGTACGGTCGCCGAGCTCATGGCCCCAGCACACCAGGCACGGGCGTTCTTCGGCGGCCCCTCGGGTCCCAACGCAGGATCACCACGCGGGCTGTTGGACATCGCTGGCTGGCAACTGCTCGACCCGGGCGCGGCCGCTCAAGCCGTCGAAGTCAGCGCCTATCCGGACCGCTACCAAAACTTTCGGCCCGTCGCCGAGTCGATTATCGCCGCGCTGACTCGGGCGCAATCTGCGAGCCCCGCCGGTTCCGGACCGATCGGGCCGAAACTGCGAGCGTCGTGTTCCCGCTACCCGCCGGCTCATATACGAGCACGGACAGCTTCGGATGGCGTACCGACCCTTACAGCGGCGCCCGGGCGTTCCACTCGGGCAGCGACCTCGCGGCGCCTGCGGGCACACCGATCCTCGCTGCGGCCGACGGTGTCGTCAGCTTTGCCGGGCAGCGGGGCACATACGGCGGCCTGATCACCATCGACCACACGATCGACGGCGAGCGCATCACCTCGTACTACGCCCACATGTATGACTCCGGCATCCACGTCGCGACCGGCGACAGCGTGGCCGCAGGCCAACACATCGGCGACGTCGGGTCCGCAGGCAAGTCGACCGGCCCGCACCTTCACCTCGAAATCCGTCCGGGCGGGGCCGGCCAAACTCCCGTAAACGCCGTGGAGTGGCTCAACGAGCACCGCGCTACCGGCCTTGCCGGTGCGGCGGTCGCGACTGCCGGATGCAGACCAGGAAAGGCGCAATGAGATGGATATCTTCCCCGACTTCGGCGCCGTCGGCGGCGCTGCGGAACTGCAGAATATCGTCGGCGCGCTGCTGACATTCGTGCTCATCATGGCGGTGCTCATGATGATCATCAGCGGGGTCACCTGGGCTCTCGCCTCGGCGAACGGCAACTTCCAGACCGCCATCCGCGCGCGGATGGGACTGTGGGTCGCCTGCGGTGCAGCAGCCCTCGCGGGCGGCGGCGTCGCCTGGGTCAACTTCCTGCTCGACGTTGGTTCAACGCTCTGACGACCAACGAACCAGGCTGGGGTTGACGTGCACTCCTCCCTCTTGTAGGCATCAAACGACCGAGGGAGCCCACTGTGATCGATATCAATCCGAACGGCACGGGGCTACCCGGCATCGAGCAGTTGCGCATTATCGTCGGTGCGGTGATGACCGTTGGCCTCATCCTGAGCGTGCTCGCCTTGATCATCTCGGCGATCGTTTGGGGCTTCGGAGCCAACTCCTCCAACCCGCACCTAGCATCCCGCGGCAAGCTCGGCGTGCTCGTGTCGTGCGGCGCCGCGATCATCGCTGGCGCGTCGGTCACGCTGGTCAACTTCTTCTGGAACGTCGGCCAAGCCGTCTGACCCCGATTCCTACGTGAGCGGGGTCCTCCGATGAGCGTGTGCGATGTGCCAGTGATCGCGGAGGTCTGCGACACCGCCGGGGAAGGCGCCGCATCGCTGGTCGCGGCGCCGTTTGATTGGCTCGCGAACGCGATGGGCTCCGCCGCGGCCTGGCTCTTCGAATCCGTCTGGGCCGCCTTCGATACGACCACGCTCGTAGACCTCACCGACCCGGCATACATCGACGTCTACAACGTGCTCTTTGGCGTTGCTGTCTTCGTCACCCTGGTGTTCTTCTGTCTGCAACTCCTCACCGGGCTTGTTCACCGCGACCCAACGGCGCTTTCTCGAGCGGCGATCGGCGCCGCCAAGTCAGTGCTCGGATCGTTCGTGATCATCACCATCACGGGACTGCTCCTCGAGATCACCGATCAGTTGACGATCGGGATCGTTCACGCGAGCGGCAACACGATGGAGGGAATGGGCAACCGCATCGCTCTTCTACCTGCGGGCCTCGCCGCGCTCAACGTCGGCGCCCCCGGAGTTGGAGCGATCGTGACGATCTTCCTATCCGCACTCGCGATCAGCGCCGCGGCGATCGTCTGGTTCTCGCTCCTCATCCGCAAGGCACTGTTGCTGGTGGCGATCGTCTTCGGTCCGATAGCGCTGGCGGGCGCGACCTGGGATGCCGCCAAAGGTTGGTTCACGAAATGGGTTGCGTTCGTGATCGCCCTCATCCTGTCGAAACTCGTGCTCGTCGTGATCTTTCTGGTAGCGGTCGCGCAGGTCGCGGCACCGATCGACGCGGATCTAGCATCCGTCAGCGATCCGATCGCCGGGATCGTATTGATGTTCATCGCCGCATTCGCTCCGTACATCACTTACAAGTTCCTGAGCTTTGTTGGGCTCGATATTCATCACGCCATGTCGACCGAGCAGGAGGCGAAGTCGGCCATGAACCGGCCCGTCCCAGTGCCGAACGCACCGATGGCGGAAGGCGCCAAAAAGATCCTCGGGCCAAGTGGCGACGGCGGGAGTGGGCCGACGGCGCAAGGCGGTCCGGCACCGAACACCGAACCAAACAGCGGAGGACCTGGCCCCACGTCAGCCTCGAGCACGGGCGCATCCGCCAAGGCTGGCACCGCCAGCGAGGGCGCAGGAGCGGGAGTTGGGGTCGCCACCGCGGGTGTCGCGGCGAGCGCGACCGTAGCCACGGCCGCCGCCGAGGCTGGCCCGAAGGTCGGTAGTGCGGTCGGGCAAACGGCAGACGCTCACATGCAGTCCAGCGGTGAGTCGGCCGTACCGAGCGCCTCTCCCCCGGCGCCCAGGCCACCGCGACCAAGGCCGCCAGCGTCTGCACCGGACTCTGCCTCCCCAACACTCTGATCAGCAAAGAAGGACGTGTAGTCATGGACACCGACAAGGACCGCGCCGAGTACCAACTCGCGCCGGTGCAGTTCTCACGTCTGACCAAGCGGGGCATCCTTCTCGGTCTTTCAGTCCCCCAACTGGTTGCCCTTTCAATCGGGACGCTCACCATCGTCACCGCGCTCTACACGGCGGGCGCCGCCGGCGTTGCCTGGACGAGCCCTATTTGGGGCACCGCTATCATGATTGCCAGTATCCCGATAGGCGGCCGAAAGATCGTCGAATGGGTGCCGATCGTCAGTCGATGGGTATGGCGTGCTGCCCATGAGCAGTTGACCTATCGGCGCCAAATCGTGCGCCCGCGTCCGATTGGGACCCTGTCGCTTCCGGGCGACGCGGCCGCGCTACGCGAATGGAATGATCCCGAGTCTGGGGCGGTCATGATTCACGACCCGCATGCGAAGACCCTTACCGCGGTCGTGGCGGTGTCGCACCCGGCATTCGCGTTGCTTGACCCTGGCGAGCAGCATCGGCGCGTGGCGGGGTGGGGGCGGGTGCTGGCCGGTGCGTGCAGGTCGGGGCGGATCTCTCGGCTACAGGTGTCGGAGCGCACCCTGCCTGATTCCGGCACCGGCCTGGCCGAGTGGTGGGAGCGGCACGGCATCAACGATGACAGCTGGGCCGCATCCACTTACCGGGATCTCATCGAACGTGCCGGTCCTGCCGGTGAGCGCCATGCCACGACGATCGCGCTTTCCCTTGATCTCACTGCGGCCTCTCGTCAGATCCGCACGCAGGGCGGTGGGATGCGCGGCGCCGCGACGGTGCTCCGCCAGGAAATGACGGCCCTGACCCAGGCTCTTCGGGCAGCGGACCTCACTGTCGGAGGCTGGTTGACTGCTGACGAGCTCGCGATGACCCTGCGAACTGCTTACGACCCCGCCATCGGCGTCGACCTGGAACGCCATCCCGATATCGGCCGTGCACTCGACACCGCCGGTCCGGTCTCCGTCGCCGAGAGCTGGGATCGTCTTCGCACCGACAGCGCCTTCCACGCAGTGCTCTGGATCAGCGAATGGCCCAGATCACAGGTATACCCCGGCTTCCTGTTGCCCCTGGTCTTCACGAACGGCATCCTTCGAACCGTGTCGCTGCACTACCTGCCCGTCCGCGCGGATCAGGCGGCGCGCGACCTCCGCAAGAAGAAGACCGAGCTGATCAGCGACGCCCACCAGCGCAGGCGTATCGGTCAGATAGAGGATGCCGGCGCGACCGCGGAGTACGAGGACCTGATGCATCAGGAGGCGGACCTCACGGCCGGTCACGGCGTTTTGCGCGCGACTGGTCTCGTTTGCGTGACCGCGCCAACCGTCGACGAGCTCGATGCCGCTGTGGCATCGATCGAGCAAGCTGCCATCCAGAGCTCGTGCGAAACGCGACGGCTCGTTGGCCAGCAGGCACAAGCATTCACCGCCGCAGCACTCCCTCTGTGTCGCAGCGTGTGAGCGGTGCGCACCTGTCCTTCAAAGCATCCCGATTGGAGCCGACATGTTCTACAGAAACCCCAACCCACCAGCCTCCCGATGGATTAGCGTCACGTTCCTGCAGGGAGACGAAGCCGATGAGGTGGTCGGCATGATCGACCGCGACGGGGCCACCGCGGCAATCGAGTATCTGCAGCAATGGGACTACGGCGAGGAGACAACGGACACCGCGCTCGAAAACGGGTACGTCTACGACCGCATCCCGGCTGGATCGACCGACCGGACCATCAAGGACGACGGCTCGGCCTACGCGCTGACGTACAGCACGACGTTCGGTTACGTATCGCTGTTGCGGCGGCATCCGGCCGATTCTGAATCAGAACTCGTCCCGGCGTCCAAGGCGTCAGCCATGCAGACTGGTCGGGCGCATCCGGATGTTGCCGACCCATGGGTGGCCACGCGCGACCGGTCAGCAAGTCCCGCAAGGCACAGGGTGGCATTGTGAATAACGCGGGGGTGAATGAGCGGCTACACACGACGACGCTGGTCGAGCCGCACGGCGAGGTGCACCGCGACCGTCGAGCTCGCCGGCGAGCTGCAGCGAAGATCGAAGCGGATACTCAGAAGGCGAAGCATCTCGAGGCGCGCACGCGATGGCTCGCCGAGCGGGACGAGGCGCGAAGGGGGGCCTACCTTTCCGCCGCTGGTGATTCGGGTTCCGCACAACTGCGGATGCCCGGACGCCTCCGGCTTCCCAAACACCAGGACACCTCCGCGACGCTGTCCGGCCACTACCCATTTCTCGCTGAGGCCGGACTCGGATCGGCCGGCGTCTTCGTCGGGCAGGACCTCTATTCGGGTGGCTCCTTCGTCTACGACCCCTGGGTGCTCTACCAGCGTGGGATGATCACCGCTCCGAACATCGTCCTCGCCGGCATCGTCGGCTCTGGCAAGTCCTCGCTGGCGAAGTCGCTCTACACGCGCTCACTCCCCTTCGGCCGACGCGTCTACATTCCTGGAGACCCGAAGGGCGAGCACACCGCCGTCGCCGAGGCCGTCGGCGGCAAGGCGATCATCCTTGGCCACGGACTACGGAACCGACTGAACCCGCTGGATGAAGGGCACCGGGCAGCATCCGCGTCGGACGCCGAGTGGTCGGCACAGCTTGCCTCACGGCGTCGTGACCTGATCGGAGCACTCGCCGAGACCGTGCTTGATAGAACCCTCAGTCCGCTTGAGCACACGGCAATCGACCTCGCACTGGCGGATACGGTTCGGAGCGCTGAAGTACCGATCTTGCCAATGGTGGTGGATCGCATCCTCGCCCCGAACCCCGAGGACGACGAGGGCCGGCTCGCGGAGGACGGACGCCTGGTCGGCCATGCGCTGCGACGCCTGGTTGCCGGGGACCTCGCCGGCCTCTTCGATGGTCCGTCCACTGTGCGCTTCGACCCCTCCCTGCCGATGGTCTCGCTTGACCTGTCGCGCGTTGCCGAGAACTCCACACTTATCTCCGTGCTGATGACCTGCTCATCTGCATGGATGGAGTCCGCGCTCGCCGACCCGGCCGGCGGCCAGCGGTGGGTCATCTACGACGAGGCCTGGCGGCTCATGGCGTATCCGGCGCTCTTGCGCCGCATGGATGCCCAGTGGCGTCTGGCACGGCACTTCGGTATTGCGAACATGCTCGTCTTCCATAAGCTCAGCGACCTCGACAATGTTGGCGACTCGGGATCCGCGATGCGCGCGCTCGCGTCGTCACTGCTGGCGAACGCGGAGACTCGCATCGTCTACCGCCAGGAACCGGACCAGCTCGGATCAACGGCAAGCGCACTCGGACTCAGCCGAACCGAGCAAAAGTTGCTCCCCACACTGGGCACCGGACAGGGCCTGTGGCGAATCAAGGATCGCAGCTTCGTCGTGCAGCACCAGCTGCACCCCGACGAGTTCGAGACGTTCGACACGACCGCCCGGATGACCTCAGGACAGCAGCCGAGATGAGTGACCCCGAGCACACCTTCCATTCAGAGCGAGGAGGCATTGTGATGGCCGAGAGTATGAGCGAAGAGC
Source organism: Cryobacterium sp. TMT2-14 (assembly GCF_004402465.1). NCBI lineage: Bacteria > Bacillati > Actinomycetota > Actinomycetes > Micrococcales > Microbacteriaceae > Cryobacterium > Cryobacterium sp. TMT2-14. The sequence continues at coordinate 48,406 of NZ_SOFV01000030.1, forward strand.
GCGAAGCCAGGATGGCCCTCGCAGCCCTGTCTGAGCCAGGCGACATCATCACGGGAACATTGGTCGCGAGGCTCGGAGCCGCGGAGACCGTGCGACTCATCACGTCAGGCGTTCGGCTTCCGAACGGCGTCGACCCCGCTGAGGGTGAGCTGTGGCGACGAAGTTTGGCCCCGCGAATCAACCCCGGTCAGATCGAACGGATCCAGGTCGATATGGAACGCCACAACCTAAGGCTGCTGACGCCAGAGGACATCGACTGGCCCGGCGAACTGCAGCAGCTCAGTACGAGTGCCCCGATCGCGCTCTGGCTCAAGGGCGACCCAAGTCGCCTCTCGGTTCCTCTCCCCGGTCGAGTCGCTATCGTCGGCGCCCGAGCCGCGACGGCCTATGGCAGCCAAGTGGCGACCGAACTCGCCTCCGACCTCGCTTCGCAGGGCCGTGTGATCCTGTCCGGAGGTGCCTACGGCATCGACGGATCAGCACATCGAGCGGCCACCGCAACCCATCCCGGTTCTACGGTCGCCGTGCTCGCCGGAGGGCTCGACCGGGTCTACCCGGTCGGCCACGAGCAACTCTTCGAGCGCATTGAACAGAGCGGCGGACTGCTCGTGATCGAACTTCCACCCGGCTCCACTCCTACTCGATGGCGCTTCCTCCAACGGAACCGGATTCTGGCAACCCTCTCTGCCGCAACGGTCATCGTTGAGGCGGGGCATCGATCCGGCTCGCTGAACGTCGCCGGGCAGGCTCACTCCCTGGGTCGACCGGTCGGCGCCGTTCCTGGACCGGTGACGAGCCCGGCGAGCGCCGGCTGCCATCGGCTGGTCCAGGAGGGAATCGCGAGCCTCGTCATCGACGCGCAGGATGTCACGGACCTGCTGGACTCCACGGCCGGCTTCTCAGGTGACCGGACGTTCGCGTACTCCCCCACGCGACGATTCAGCCGGACTGGTCCGGATCTTCGGTTCTAACCGATCTCCTCGGAACGGAAAGAATCGATGAGCACGCCAAGATCGCAGGCCACGCTCGGCGACGAGCTGACCAACCTCGGCATCGGCATCCTGATCGGTGTGTCCGCGTTTGCCCTACTGCTCCGCGCCTCAGGTGCTGTCGCAGCGTGGGCGACGAGAAGTGCCCAACCAGCCGGCGGGCCCGAAGCCGGACTCGCCGTGCTCATCAACCCAGGCGACCCCTCGGCTGCCCTGCAAGCACCGGGCCTGAACCCGATCGCGTACTGGCTCACGACGATCGTGCTGCTCGGTCTCGCAGCGGCTGCGGCCATCTGGCTGTGGCGGATGTTCAGGGGCACGGGCCGCGCAGCCAAAGTCGACCCGCACCGAATCCCCGGCATCGCAACACGGGCCGAAGTAACCCAAGCCGCATCGCACCAAGCGCTAATGAAGCGAGCGGCGCACCTGCGGCCCTCACTTACGAGGGCCACCCCCAACGAGGTCGGTTATCGAATCGGCCGATCCCACAACACCACGGTTTGGGCGAGCGTCGAGGACTCGATCCTGGTCATCGGCCCGCCGCGCTCGGGAAAAGGGGCGCATATCGTCATCAACGCCATCCTCGACGCCCCTGGCCCCGTCGTGACCACCTCCACACGCCCCGATAACCTCACCACCACGCTGCGCGCACGGCAACGTCTGGGGCCCGTGGCGGTATTCGATCTCCAGCAGCTTGCCCCGGGAATTCCGGTGGGACTCTGCTGGTCGCCGATCCGAGGCTGCGAGGACCCACTCACTGCGATGATCCGCGCGGCGGGGCTGGCGGCTGGAACTGGACTGGCAGCTGGCGGCGTCGATGGCGGCGGGTTTTGGGAGGCCAAGACCCGCACGGCCTTGCAGTCGCTGCTGCACGCTGCAGCGCTCGACCGCTGCACACCCGCCGAGCTGTTTCGTTGGACCCTTGATCCAGCGGCAGCCCACGATGCGGTCTCGATCCTGCTGAGCACCCCAGCCGCGGCCACAGGCTGGGGCGATTCTCTGCAAGCCATGCTTGAGGCCGACCCGCGTACACGCGACTCCATCTGGCAAGGGGTCTCCCTCTCGCTGGGTGCACTGGCTGACCCCCGCGTACTGGATGCCGTCTCACCGAGCGAGGGTGAGGAGTTCGACCCGGAAGGGTTTTTGCGCCACAACGGCACCCTGTACCTTCTGGCAACGGGGGCCGGCTCGAACAACTCCGCCGCACTCGTGTCGGCGCTCGTCGAGGACCTCGTCGAGACCGCCCGCCGCATCGCCGCACGAAGCGCGGGGGCGCGACTCGACCCTCCCCTGCTGCTCGCGCTCGACGAGATCGGCAACCTCGCGCCTCTCCCTTCCCTCCCCACTCTCATGGCGGAGGGTGGCGGCACCGGCATCACAACCATGCCGGTTTTGCAGTCACTCGCGCAGGCACGCACGAAATGGAGCGACAACGCAGCTGGCACAATTTGGGACTCGTCGATCGTGAAGATCGTGCTCGGTGGGGCGTCTAATTCTCGAGACCTGCAGGACCTCTCGACGCTCATCGGCGAGCGTGACGAGTCCACCGACTCGACGACGATTGGCGATCGCGGTTCACGCTCAGCGCAGCGCTCGATCCGCCGCGTTGCGATCATGCCTCCCGATACGATCCGCACCCTCCCGTTCGGAACGGGCCTGATCATGCTCCGCGCTGCACCACCCGTCATCGCGAGTCTGCGTATGTGGACTGCACGCCAAGATGCCAAGGAGCTGCTGAAAGACCGGGCAGACATCGAAGCGTTGATGCGCGCACCGACTCACGACGAGCCTGAGGAGCACCCGGTCAGCTCCACGGAATGAGGCCTGGGTCCCACACTGTCGCGGCCGCATGGGGTTCGCGGCGCACCTCCTAGTGAACGCGGATCACGACGGTCCGCCCAGATCACAGGAGGTTGAGTCCCATGACATTTCACACCCAGCAATCACTGTCCGGCTTCATTGCCTCGGACCCGCAGCAATCGGTGACCGAGAACGGTGAAACCCGCTTCTACGTGCGCGTCGGCCAACCGCACTTCCGTCGCGAAGACAGCGGCAGCTTCACCGTCCTCGAGCCAAGTTTCCACGACCTCGTGGCCTACCGCGCCACCGCAGACCGAGCACTCACACGGTTTGCCAAAGGTGACAGCTTCGTCGCCGAGGGCTACGTGCGCAACTTTCAGTTTGAGCGCGACGGTGAGGTCGTCGATCGCGAAGAGTTCGTCGCAAAGAAGATCGGCCACGACCTCGCACGCACCAACTACGACGTCGACCGAACCCGCCGCTCAGTTGCAGGCACCGAACGGGATGCTCTAGCCGCTCAGAAGGCAGTTCTGCTCGAGGCGGAGCACGCTCGCGCTGGCTCAGCCGTGCTCGGAATGTGAGGACAACGATGGCAGAGTCCCTGGTCGACTGGGCATCCGGCGACCAGGGTGCCTCATTCGGCGAAGACGAACTCGACGGGCCACTCTCGGCAGAGCCGCCGCATCCCATCAACTGGAATCTCCTCAGCGCAGACGACGCCGAAACAGAGTGGATCGAACTCAACCGATGGGTGAACTGGCTGCGACGGACCTACGGTCTCCCGGCATCCGTCGTGCCGCCCTTCTGGCATCGCCACCCCGAACTCGTCTGGGAACTCTCCGCACTGCACCTGCACTGGCTCTGCGCCTACGACCCCGACCAGCACGGCTCGGCCCCGTTCGGATGGCACCGAGACTTTGCGGATGCACGCCAGCGCCTCCACGACTGGGTTGCGACATCGGGGACCCGCCTCGAGCGCGACCGTCCGACGCGCCAAACTCCGTGGCCAGGAGAGCCGCCAGCGGATGCTGTCGATGACATCGACATCAGCGATCGCGACGCAGACTTCGTGCAGTTCGTCGTCGATGACGTCGCCAGGCGGCGAGCGGCCGAGGCGGCTTTCTATGCACGCACCGAGTCGCCTTGATTCAAGGCCTCGTTTCTTCGCGATCAAGGAAATCGACTCTTGACCAGTGCGTACACGAATAGACAAGTTGCTGTGGGTCTCGCCGCTGAGCAGCATGGTCGCTCGCGTGAAGTGCCCGAATAACCCGCGCTGATCGCTCCTTTTCTTGTGCGGGAATAACGGAAATCAACCCCCTACACTTCATGTGGAACGCACTCTGTTCTCGGACAATGGGACCTGCCCTTGGCCGTCCGCCTAACGGGGGCTCGGGCACGCATCGCTCTAAAGAATCAGGCCAGGACCGTCCGGTGAAGGTAACCATTGTCAAAGGTAACGGCGGCGGGCCGGTCCCAGTGGTTGATCCACCAAGACGACAAGGCACTTGGGTTGCCGTCCATAACGCTCACCAATCAAAGAATCCCACATGGGCGTCATCACTGCCGTCGACGTCATCGACGTTCGCTTTCCGACCTGACGGAACGCGAATGACTCCGGCCAACGAACACGCGTTTCCTCAGGGAACGTACAGAGCATTGGTCCAGCGCTAGCGGTGACCGAGTGGTGGCGCTGGGAACTGAACTACGTTCAGGCCGACTCTGTTGTCAGCATCGCTGCGTCTTTCTCCAGGAGCGCCTGGACCTTGTGCTGGAGGTCCGGGTGAGTCCCGGCGGACTTGGAGAAATTGCTGTCCCCACTGGACCGGAGGCGACGTACCGATCGTACGGGCTTGTGACGACTTCGTTGTGCAGTCGCACAACGCAGTCTGTTGGGATGCGGATAGATCTGCTGACGGCCGCCCCGTAAGGTCAGACGCACGGCTCAATTGACGCAGTTGTCACACCGCAGTTGAACGCACGGATGCGCTCAACGCACTCCGCCAGAAGGATACCCATGGAACTCTCAGACCTGTACGATCCCTTGCTTGTTTCTATTGGCCTTGAGGCGGCGAATAAGACCGATGTGTTCACCTCAATCGGCCAACTACTCGTCGATGCCGGCAAGGTCTCTGACCTCGGTGGGTTTATTAGCGATGTCGAGGCACGCGAAGCCTCGTATTCCACGGGCGTCGGTGGTGGACTGGCGATTCCGCACGCGAAGTCGCCGGTTGTGAAGGATGCGTCCTATGCGATCGCGAATCTCGCTACCCCGTTCCTGTGGGACGCGGACGACGACGAGCCGACCACCCTCATCGTCATGCTTGCCGTCCCGTCGGAGCAGGCCGGGACAACTCACCTGAAGCTACTTTCACGGCTTTCCGTGGCGCTCATGGACGAAGAGTTCCGCGCCACGCTCGTCAATGCCAAGTCCGAAAAAGAAATCAGCAACGCCATTCTTTCCAAGGAAGGGAAGTAACAATGTTCATCGTCTGCGTGACGTCATGCCCAGCGGGCATCGCCCACACTTTCATGGCCGCCGAGAGCCTCCGCAAGGCCGCTCTCGCCAAGGGCATCGAGCTCAAAGTTGAGACCCAGGGAGCGACGGGTCGTGATAACGAGATCACTAAGGAGGATTGCGAGCGCGCGGATGCCGCCATCATCGCTGCGGACGTGAGTATCTCCGGCGCCGAGCGATTCACGGACATTCCCACTCTGGAGTGTTCGGTTTCCGAGGCCATTAAGAAGGGGCCAAAGCTCCTCAACGAGGTTGTTGAGGCGGTGCGCTGACATGGTAAAGATTCAACGCAAGCAGAGCCCGTGGGTCACTAACGGCCAGGACATCTACAAAGCAATTATGACCGGCGTCTCTTACATCATCCCGTTGGTTGTCTCCGGCGGCATGGTGTTATCCCTTGCGCTGCTGTTTTTCGGTAACGAGGGCGCCCGGATCGATGGTTCCGTCGGTTCTATTTGGCGGGAGTTCGGCGGATCCATTCTGGGGATGCTTGTTCCTATTCTGGCCGCGTACGTTGCCTACAGCCTGGCCGACAAGCCCGGTCTGATTCCCGGACTCGCCGGCGGTATCGCCGCGTCGACCCTTGGCGCCGGGTTCTTCGGTGGACTCATCGCCGGTCTCATCGCGGGGTACACGGTCCGGTACCTGAAAAAGATCAAGTACCCGCAATCGTTCGCGGGCATCGTTACGATCTTCTTCTATCCATTGCTTGGCACGGTCATCACCGGGTTCTTGATGCTGTTCGTGATCGGCGGGCCAATCGCCTGGCTGAACCAGTCCATGATCCTCTGGCTGGGCGACCTGCAGAGCTCGAACTTCGTGATCCTGGGCATCGTCCTGGGCGCCATGGCAGGCTTCGATATGGGCGGACCGGTCAACAAGGCCGGCTATGCCTTCGCGCTGGCCGCGATCGACGCGGGCAACGGACTTCCCTACGCAGCGTTCGCCGCTGCGAAGAGCCTGCCCGGCATCATTTGTGCGATCAGCGCGTTTCTCGTCCCCAAGGGCTTCACCCACGACGAGAAGGACACGGCCAAGACCAGCTGGCTACTCGGCATCTTCGGAATCTCAGAGGGCGCGATTCCCTTCGCGCTGCGCGATCCGCTGCGAGTCATCCCCGCCACCATGATCGGCGGCGCCTTCGCAGCCGTCGTCTCACTCTGGGGCAAATCGTCGCTTCAGAGCGCCGGCGGAAGCGTACTGACCATCCCCGTGACCGAAAACCCACTGTACTGGGTCGCAGGTCTCGTTGGCGGTGCGGTGCTCGGCGCACTCGTCCTGTCCGCGTTGAAGTGGCGAAAAGTCTCCGTCCACGGCCCCGACGAGGTAGCTCTCGAAGAGCCCGCCGCCGTCTACGCCTGAGCCAACTGAGACAGAGGAACGACCATGAGCAAGAACGTCTACGTTTTCCCGCACACCCACTGGGATCGGGAGTGGTACTTCACAATCGAAGAATCACGTTCCCTCCTGATGCACGACCTGGAGGAGATCCTCACCCACCTTGAGAAGAACCCCGATTTCGGTTACTTCGTTCTCGACGGCCAGTCGATCGTGGTGGAGGACTACCTCAAGGCACGGCCCCAGGACGAGGACCGGATCAGGGAGCTGTCCCAGGCCGGACGTCTCAAGCTGGGCCCGTGGCTCACGCAAACCGACTCCCAGGTGGTGTCAGCCGAGTCCATGGTGCGCAACCTGGTGTACGGCATCCAGATCGCGGAGAGGGTCGGGCCGGCGATGCGGATGGGTTACATCCCGGACTCGTTCGGCCAGACGGCGAGCCTGCCGACGCTGCTGAACGGCTTCGGCATGGACTCGGTGATCTTCTGGCGCGGCAGGACCGAGCGCCACACCAAGGACGTCAACTTTCTGTGGCGGGGCGTGGATGGCAGCCAAGTGAACGCGACCAACATCGCGCAGGGCTATCAGGTCGCCAAGTACCTGGAGTCCGATCCTGACGTGCTGCAGGCGCGCATGCAAAAGATTCTGGGCCGACTGGGCGGTAACTCCGCGTCGGACAATGTCTTGCTCCCGGCGGGGCACGACCAGATGCCGATCCAAAAGGACCTCCCCGGACTGCTGAAGAATCTCGAGGAGATCAACCCCGACGACACCTACCGCATCAGCACGATCGAGGACTACTTCGCGGACACCTTCGCCGACACGTCCGGCCTCGAGCTCTATGAGGGCGAGTTCACCGAGGGCAAGTACATGCGGGTTCACCGGTCGATCTACTCGACCCGGATGGACATCAAGATGCTCAACGCCTCGTGCGAGGCGGAGCTGACGCAGATGCTGGAGCCTCTGCTCTCGCTGGCGCGTCACCTCGGGTTCGACTACTCACAGTCGCTGGTGGCCGAGGCCTGGAAGACCATCCTGCAGTGCCACGCGCACGACAGCATCGGCTGCTGCAACAGTGACCGCGTGAACGCGGACATCAAGCATCGGTTCGTGAAAGCCGGCGAGATCATCCGGGCCCACGCAAACATGACGCTCCGCCTGATGGGTATGAGCATCGAGAAGAACGAGGGCGAAGACCTGCTCCTGGTCTTCAACGCGATCCCTTCCGGCGGCACCCGGTTGGTGGAGCAGGAGCTCTTCGTCGGCACCCGTGACTTCGCCGTTCTAGACACCGAAGGCAATGAGGTCCCGTACTCCGTGGTGGAGATGGAGGACTACGACGCCCAGAAGATCGATCGGCAGATCGCACACCTCAACCAGCACATCCCGATGTTCCGTGCTGTGATCACCTTCAACGCCGAATTCACGGGTCTGGGGTACACCTCCTACCGCATCGTTCCCGGCCGCGCAGGGACCGTGGTGGCCACCCGGGCATCCGCTGCCACCATGATCGAGGGCAACGCTCTGTCTGCCGAAGTGACCGCGGACGGTATCCGGCTGGTCCGGCGGGACGGAACGGAAATCGAGGTGAAGCTAGAAGAATCGGGCGACGAGGGAGACGGCTACGACTACTCACCGCCGCCCGTCGACCTGGTCCTTGAGGATTTCGCCTTCGAGGCTCAGGGAGTGACCGTCGTGCAGGGCGCGCAGCGGATCGCTTTCACCGCTCAGCGCCAGGTGCCCGCCTCTCTCGAGGAGAGGACGGACGGATCCACCAGCACCCTCGCGAGCTTCGACGGTACGGTCGAGCTGCGAGACGGCGAGGACTTCGCCCGCATCCACCTCAGCCATGACAATGCCGTCGACAATCACCGGATCCGGCTCAAAGCAGTCACCGGTGTGACGCCGGAGTACTCCATCGCCAACAACCAATTTGGTGTGATCAAGCGAGAGCTTGTACACCCTGAGGCGGAGCGGTTCGTCGAGCTGGGGTGGGCAGAGAAACCCATCCCGGTATACCCGATGATGAGCTTCTGTGCCGTGACGCAGGGAGATGCCGGAGCCTTCGTGGCCACCAAGGGCCTGCGGGAGTACGAGGTCACGGGCGCCGGTCACGGCGAGCTGAGCGTAACGCTGTACCGTTCCGTCGGTGACATCGGGAAGGACGACCTTACGCGTCGCCCAGGCCGTGCCTCCGGCATCAAGGTGCCGGCACCGGACTCGCAGCTCCGCCAGCACCTCGAGTTCGATCTCGCCGTCGGTTTCCTCGACGGTGAGAAAGACGTCCTCGCAGCAAGCCGAGCTGCACATCGGATGAACACCGTCGACTGCACGTTCCAGGTGAAGAAGTACAACGACTTCCAGCTGAACCCGACCGAGAAGCGCATCCCGAGCACCCTTACTTGGTTTTCCCTGGACGAGACGGTCGTGCTCAGCACGGTCAAGATGACGGAATCCGGTGCCGGCTACGCCGCCCGCTTCTTCAATCCTTCCTTTGACGAAGTCTCAGTCAAGACTCCGGAGCTTGCGGGGTACGTCGCCCACTTCAGCCGGATGGACGAGCAGGTCGGCGACCGGGCTCCGGGAGGAGAGCTGTCTGTTCCCCCCTGCGGCACCGTCACCCTGGTCTACCTGCCGGAGTGAATCCCCTGGCCCCGAGCCCCACGCTCGGGGCCATACCGCTGCGGCACCGCCCGTCAGCACCATCGTCACCGGACCAGGTGAAGACGCCCATTCCTACGAGAAGAAGAGGTTCCATGTATTCCATCGTCGGCAGGCTGTCCACCGCGGCGAACGGTTCACGCACATGAGGATCGTGTGTGCGCCGGACTCGTTCAAGGAATCCATGACTTCCGTCGAGGCCGCCGAGGCGATGGCCCGGGGCATCCACCGGGTCGACCCCACCATCTCCTGCGAGCTGGTGCCGATGGCCGACGGCGGCGAGGGAACCACGGAAGCCCTCATCTCAGCGCTGCACGGCGAGTGGGTCGAAGCGCCGTGTCATGATGCCCTAGACCGGCCGACGATAGGGCGATTCGGGTTCGTGACCGGTCGTCGCCTGGCGATCATCGAGGTCGCCGAAGCCGTCGGGCTCGCCCAAATCGACCCGACAGAACGCGACATCTGGGCGGCAACGTCACGCGGCGTCGGCGAACTGATCCTCTCCGCACTTGATCGCGGTGCGACCGAGTTCATCATGGGTCTGGGAGGTTCGGCGACGAACGATGCCGGCACCGGCATGCTGGCCGCACTGGGTGCCCGGTTCCTTGACCGTGATCGCAGGCCGGTTCCGGTCGGAGCCAGAGGGTTGACCTCGCTCGTGTCCGTGGATCTGACGTCCTTGGACCCAAGATTGCGCACCGTCAAATTCCGCATCGCCTCTGACGTCTCCAACCCCCTGCTCGGTGACCGTGGCGCATCGGCGGTCTACGGCCCGCAGAAGGGCGCCGAGCCCAGTGACGTCCCCGAGCTTGACGCGGCTTTGGCCCGCTGGGCGGATGTCGTGGAGTTGGCGTTCGACCGTAGTGTCCGGAAGATCCCCGGAGCTGGCGCCGCGGGGGGCCTCGGGGCGGCCTTCGCCGCTGCTACCGAAGCGACCATGGAGAGTGGTGTCGAGGTGGTCACGGATGCGGTGGGGCTTCGAGACCGAATCGCCGGAGCCGATTGGGTCTTCACTGGCGAAGGTGGCGTCGACCGGCAAACCGCGTCGGGTAAGACGCCATGGGGTGTTGCCCAGGCGGCTCGTGCGGAAGGTGTCCCTGCGATCATCTTCGGCGGTCGGATCAGTGACGATGCCTACGAACTCATCGGTGACGCCGTGGTCGCCGTGGTTCCGATCCTGCGTCAGATGACCGACCTTCCGACCGCGCTTCTGGAGGGCAGCGCCAACCTGGAACGCGCAGCAGCGACGGTCACCCGACTGCTTGCGGCCCGGACGCGCTCAGACCGCGTCGCCGGGCAATGGACATCCGAGCTACCTGCTCGCTCGCGCCTATAGCGGGGTGGGGGCGCTGGGCGGGTGGAGGATGTACCCGACGAGAGTGATGAGCTCGAGGAGCTGGCGAGGATCGAACCCAGTAAGCTTTCGAATCCGGTTCAGCCGGTAGAGCAGCGTGTTCCGATGGATGTGTAAGCCCGCCGCAGTTGCGCTCATACTCATGTTCGCCGCTATGAAGTCGCGAAGCGTGTCTACCAGCTCTGGGTGGCTGTCTAACACTGCGAGGGCTTCCCTCCGCGGTACGTTCATCAACGCCATAAGTTCCGTCAGGTCTGCGGCGTAGTGGATCAAACCGGGGATCATGAGGCCGCGCTGGGTGACTCTGGCACAGGTGACCTCGGCGATGCAGTCCTTGGCTAGATCATGCGCCTCGCTCACGAAGAACAGCGCCAATGGAGCATGACGGATCCACCTCGCCAGAGCCTTCTCGATGTCATGAGGGTTGAGTAGGAATATCCCTCCCGGTAGCGGAAACGCCGTCGGACATATCTTCTGCAGGCCTTCGGTCTCTCCGTCGACAAGGATCGCCGTCTGTGGATGTCTGAGGTCCAGTCCCTGCATTAGAGCCAATTCAACAAGGTCGGCCGGATACGCATGGGCCTCAGTAGCCAGGGCCGCAGCCAGTACCTGGTTGCGCTGTCGAGTGAACGCAAGGTTCTGCTGCACCAGCAGCGAGACCGTCGTGCGCACCAGCCGCGCCAACGGGCGAACTTCGGTGAGAGGCCCGGTGATGCCGACCACTCCGATGAGCTCTCCATCCACGGCGAAAGGGAGGTTAATTCCGGTTTTGGTGTCGCCATCGTCCACGGCGATCTCGACTGACTCTCGGGTCTTGAGAGCGAGAAGTGCACCCTGATGGACCTGGCCCAGTCGGGCCGGGTCCCCGGACGCAATGATCACCCCATCTGCGTCAAAGATGTTGACGTTATACGCGACGTCCGTCATCGCAGCGTCAGTGACTCCCTGAGCGAGGTCCTTTGGAATACGAATCCCCAATGTGCCGAGCATGGTACTGACTGTACGTTGCCGTAGCGGTGACCGTCCCGTCCACGTGCATCTTTCATGGTGATCACTCCGAGAGCTGATCCAGCCGTTTGGGCGAGCGAAGGACCTCTTGCATCCGGCTTGCATCGGTAGGGAATGGAGGGTGAAGGCGCTCGCGGGCACACTCGACTAGTGAGGTGCGGGGGCCGTCAGACGTTTGCGGAAGACCACGAGGTCATCGGCATCCGACCAGCAGTCCCGAACTCGTGCTTCTTCGTCGTAGCCCTGTTTCGCGTAAATATTCCCGACCAGCACCGCCTCAGCGGATTCAGCGTAAGACGATCTCACGTCCGCGGAGGGTCCTGCACTCTGAACACCAGAGCAACCGGCTTGCGGCGACGTCGTGAGCGGATCGGCTCTTCGACGCGCGCGGTCATCTGTGTGGCGCAACCGACAAATCTGGGAGTCCGGGTTCGGGCGCTGTCGGCGGCTCTGACTAAGTTGGGATCTGACCAGTAAATTTGATCGACTTCGGCGGCTGGAGAGTCAAGTCGGTCCGCAACCCTTAGGGACAGATTCCGATGACCGCGCGGACTGAGTCTGCGACGGCGTTCCTGATGACGGTTCCTCCTACGAACTCATTCTTGAATCGTCTGACCTTGTTCAACCACCGAGCACAGCGTCGAGGATCTCCGCCGTCACGGGGTCGACCAGGTCGGCCGTGACAACGTAGCTGTTTCGAGTGGTCTGCTCGTTCGCATGGCCGAGCAGTCGAGATGCCAGCGTGATACCGGCGGCCCGCTCGATGAGCGTTGCCGCGGTGCGTCGGTAGATGTGCGTGGTGTACTCGTCGACATCGACTCCCAGTTTGACCAGGTTTGCGCGCTCGTCGGCAATGAACGAACGGAGCAATCGCTCGTAGTTGCTGACGCTCAGAGAACGGCCGGACTTGGTGGCGAACAGTGACGCCTCGGGGTCGGGTTCGGCGAGGGCCAGTCGGCGGCGAACGGCCGCTGCGGCCATCGATGGGAGAGCGATGCTGCGCCGTTGTCGCGAGCGCTTCGGAGAGTCTTTGCGATGGATCCCTTCTGCCTTCGTGCTGACAATGGTTCCGTTGACGACGAGGGTCGGAGGCAGGGTCGTCATGTCCACGTCACAGCGACGCAGGCCGAGGCATTCTCCGATCCGTATTGAGGTGCCCAACATGATTTCCATGCCGTCGATCAAAAGGCGATAGTTGGGTCTGGGGCCGTCCCCCTGCGTGAGTCGCCATTGCTGCATGAGTTCGCGGATGTTGTTGAGTTGCTCCGTGGTGAGCGTGGACTCCTTTTTCGGTGTTGTAGGCAACCGCTGAACGTCGCGCACTGGGTTGCTAACCATCGCGTCGTCGCGCACGGCGTAGCCACAGACCAGGCTCAACACGGCGCGGGCGTGACGTGCCTTCGAGATGGATTCCTCGTCCAAGATTTTTTGGAGGATGCGATCGCAGCGACCGACGGTGAGCCGGTCAAGCCGTACTCCGCCACACCGCGGCAAGATGACCAGGCGTGCGGTCGTCTCATACGATTCGTAAGTCGATTAGGTGAGGCTGCCGGTCTTCGCACGGGTGAGGATCTGAGGCAACCACAGCTCGACTGCATCGGCAACCGTGTTCGACGGCGCAAGGCCCCCAAACCCGCCGGTCGACAAGGCCATTGCCTGGCGGCGGACCTCGGTGCAAGCCCGTTCCTCGGTCTCCGCGGTCGCGCCGAGACGATGCAGAGCGCCGCTGTCGTCACGGGTAGAGGCACGGGCCCGGTACCGGCCACTGGGGAGGCGCCTGACGTCGATCTTGCCCAACTCACCGGCGGGGATCTGCGGCTTACCCATGCCGATGCTCCTGGACCCAGACGAGCACGTCCTGGACGTCGTAGCGTACGTGCCGACCGAGCTTCAGGTATGGCGGACCCGCATGGGTCAGACGCCAATCTTCCAGCGTGCGCTCGGGGAGTCGAAGCAACTCGGACAGTTCGTGCTGGGTGAGGAACGTCGGAGTAACCTGCGTTGTCGCGTCCATACCCAGAAGGAGTGCGGGCACGACCGTGAGCCGTCCGCGTGGATCGTGACAGACCCGTACTTGTCCGGGCCGCATGATGACCCAGTTCCCCTGACTGGGGTATCTGGTGTCGTATCTGGTAATTCGGCCCGTTTCGGGCCTCAAGGGAAGGATGGGCGATGGGTGATATCGCCGCGAAATCCTGCACCTTTTACTGCTGGGGTACCTGGACTCGAACCAAGAACAACTGAACCAGAATCAGTCGTGTTGCCAATTACACCATACCCCACTGCCTGTTCCTCAGAACGGACCGACTCGTAACTCTAACCCACTCAGAGTGCCGGGACAAACCCAGAGCCGAAATCATCGCCGGCTCGAGCCGATTGCCGGGGCAGACGCCGAGGGGCCCGACACCGCGCGGCCAGTCACTCGAGAGTGGTGGCAGCCAGACGTGCAAGACGCAGCACGGACTCCGCCTTGCCCAGGATCTCCATCGACTCGAACAGCGGCGGCGAGATGCGCCGGCCGGAGACCGCGACCCGCAGGGGGCCGAAGGCCACGCGCGGCTTGAGCGCGAGCCCGTCGATCAGCGTCTCGGTCAGGGTGGTGTGCACGCGGTCGTGCGTCCATTCCGCTTCGGGAATGTCGAGCAGCGCTGCCGTGGACGTGGCGAGGATCTCGCGCGTGTTCTGCGGGAGCGAGGCGAGGGCATCCGGCTGGTAGGCCAGCGAGTCGCCGCCGATGAACAGGAAACCGAGCATGCCGGGTGCCTCGCCGAGCAGGGCGATGCGTTCCTGCACTAGCGGTGCGGCGGCCTCGAGAATAGCCTGCTGCACCTCGCTGAGTGGTTCGGTCACGTCGCCGGCGGCCACCAGGTACGGGATGACCCGGGCGGCAAAATCGGCCGGGTCGAGCAGCCGGATGTGGTCGCCGTTGAGCGACTCGGCCTTCTTGAGGTCGAAGCGGGCCGGGTTCGGCAGCACGTCGACGACGTCGAACGCGGCGATCATCTCATCGATCGTGAACACGTCGCGGTCGCTGGAGAGGGACCAGCCGAGCAGCGACAGGTAGTTGACCAGTCCCTCGGGAACGAAGCCGCGGGCGCGGTGGTGGAACAGGTTGGACTCAGGGTCGCGCTTGGAGAGCTTTTTGTTGCCCTCGCCCATGACGTAGGGCATGTGCCCGAAACGCGGCACGAACGTGGCCAGTCCGATGTCGATCAGCGCGTGGTACAGGGCGATCTGGCGCGGCGTGGAGGAGAGCAGGTCTTCGCCGCGCAGCACGTGGGTGACGCCCATCATGGCGTCGTCGACCGGGTTCACGAACGGGTACAACGGATGCCCGTTGGGCCGCACGACGACGAAGTCGCTGAACGAGCCGGCCGGGAAGGTGATCTCGCCGCGAACCAGGTCGTCGAAGGAGATGTCCGTGTCGGGCACCTTGAGGCGGAGCGCCGGCGAGCGGCCCTCTGCACGGAAGGCCGCCTTCTTCTCATCGCTGAGGTCGCGCTCGAAGTTGTCGTATCCGGCCTTCGGGTCGCGGCCGAGGGCGACGTTTCGCACCTCGATCTCCTCGCCGGTGGCGAAGCTCTCGTAAATGTGACCGGACGCCTTGAGCTGCTCGATCACGTCACGGTAGATGTCGTAGCGCTCGGACTGGCGGTAGGGAGCGTGCGGTCCGCCGACCTCGACGCCCTCGTCCCAGTCCAGGCGCAGCCAGTGCAGCGCGTCGAGGAGCTGCACGAAGCTCTCCTCGGTATCGCGGGCCGGATCGGTGTCTTCGATCCGGAAGATGAACGTGCCGCCGGTGTGCCGGGCGTAAGCCCAGTTGAAGAGCGCCGTGCGGATCAGACCGACGTGCGGCGTTCCGGTCGGCGAGGGGCAGAACCGAACGCGAACGTCGGTGCCGGTGGCAGTGGAAAACGGGTGCGCAATTGTCTCAGACATCACCCCCGATTCTAGTTGCCTCCGGGTGAGGGCGCGGGTGGGGATACGGGTGGCGCCGCGGGTGGCGCGTCCGGTCCGGCCAGCGCGGCGAGCCGGCGCAGGGTGACGGCAATGGCCGCCACGCCCGCGGACCCAGTGACCGTGACCGTGTGCAGGGTGCGGTGGTCGCGGCCGCGGGTGGGCCGGATGGCGACGAGAGGCTGCGCGCCGACGGAGTCGAGGGCAAGCGCGGGCAGCATCGCCACCCCGATGCCGGCCGCCACGAGGCCGAGCACGGCGGCCGCGTTGTCGGTCTCGTAAGAGATGCGGGGCGTGAAACCGTTGTGACCGCAAAGCTCCAGCAGGTGGCCGCGGCACCGAGGACATCCGCCGATCCAATTCTCCTCGGCCAGGTCGCCGAGGTCGACTGCGCTGTTTTTGGCCAGGGCGTGTCCGGCCGGCAGCACGAGCATCATCTCGTCCCGGCGGAGCCGGGTCACGACGAGGCCCTCGGCGCTGTCCCGGTGAGGGTCGACCCGGTCGCCGGGGTAGCTGAACGTGATCGCCAGATCGGCCTGATTCTGGCGCACCAGAGCCACGGCTTCGGGCGGCTCGGCCTCAAGGTAGGTGACGCTGACTCCCGGATGGCGGCGCTGCAGGTCAGCGAGCAGGCGCGGCACAATGGTCGCCGAGGCGGAGGGGAACGCCGCCAGACGCACCCGGCCCGCGCGCAGGCCGCGCAGCTCGGACAATTCCCCCGCGGCGGCGTCCAGGGCCCCGCTCACGATGGCGGCGTGCCGGGCGAGCAGCCGGCCGGTCTCGGTGAGCCGCACGCCGCGGCCGATGCGTTCGATCACGGCCATCCCGATGCGCTGCTCGAGCCGTCTAAGCTGCTGGCTCACGGCGGGCTGGCTGTAGCCGAGCGCCGCCGCGGCCGCCGTGATCGAGCCGCAGTCGGCGAGCGCACCCACGACGCGCAGCATGGTGGAGTCGAGTTCGGGCTGGACGATGGCGGGCACGAAGTGATCATAACTGATGCTTATGGATTGCCTCAGCTACTGGTTATTGTCAAATGAATAGGCCGGTCGCATGCTGGAGAAATGATCCAGAGCGACTCTTCCGCGTCCCGTTCGACGCTGCCGGCCCGCATCGGCGTGCGCGAGGCGCGCGAGCGGTTCCGGGGCGGCCGCGGCTATCTGGCGGCCTGCACGCTCGGGCTGCCGACCCGGGAAACGGAAGCGGCCCTGCGCCTGGACGCCGACGCCTGGGCGCTGGGCACCGCGTCGGCGGCGGGGTACGCCGCCGTGGTCGAACGGGTCCGGCACGCGTATGCCAGACTCGTCGCTGTTCCGGTGAGCCGGGTCGCGATCGGGTCTCAGGCGTCCGTGCTGGCCGGCCTGCTCGCCGCGAGCGTTCCCGACGGCGCCGAGGTGCTCTGCGTCGATGGCGATTTCAGCTCGATGGTGTTCCCGTTCCTCAGCCAGGCGCACCGCGGGGTCACCGTGCGGCACCTGCCTCTGGCCGAGCTGGCCGTCGGGATCACCGCCGACACCTGGCTTGTGGCGTTCTCGCTCGTGCAGTCCGCCACCGGTGCCGTCGCCGACACCGCGGGGATCGTGGCCGCCGCCCGTGCTCACGGGTGCTTCACCCTCTGCGACACGACGCAGGCCGCCGGGTGGATGCCGGTGGACGCATCCGTCTTCGACGCCTCTATCTGCCACAGTTACAAGTGGCTCTGCGCCCCGCGCGGCGTGGCCTTCCTGACCGTGGCCGAGCGGCTGGCCGTACTGCTGCACCCGGTGCAGGCGGGCTGGTATGCCGGCCGGGACCCGTGGGCCTCCTGTTACGGACCGGACATGAACCTTGCGGCTGATGCGCGCCGATTCGACGTCTCCCCGGCCTGGAACTCCTGGGTGGGCGCCGAACCCGCACTGGAGCTGTTCGGGCGGCTCGACCTGTCGACGGTGCGCGACCACGCGGTGGCGCTGGGCGACGCGCTCTGCGCCGGGCTCGGGCTCGCCCCGGCCGGGCAGTCGATCGTGACCTGGCCGGATGCCGACGGCACCGACCTTGAACGCCTCACCCGGGCCGGTCTCACCGCGTCGCGCAGGGCCGGGCGGGCCCGCGTCGCCTTCCACCTGTGGAATGACGAGGACGACGTCGCCGACGCCCTGCGCGCCCTGCGTCCGTAGCCGGGTCACGACGGGCGCGACCGCAGGGCCTGCTCGGCCAGAGGGCCTCGCGGCGACTCGACTACTTCTGTGCGGTGACGGCGGTGATGATCGCGCCGGCGAGAGCAGCGGAGGAAGCCGGGTTCTGGCCGGTGTACAGGTTGCGGTCGATCTCCATGTGCTCGGCCCAGGCTGCGCCGGCGACGAAGTCGGCGCCCAGCGCGACCAGGCGGCTCTGCACGAGCCACGGCGCCTTGGGGGCGAGGCCGCCGAGAGTCTCCTCCTCATCGGTGAAGCCGGTCATGCGGTAGCCGGTGAAGGGCCAGCTGCCGTCGGCTCGCTGGGCGGCGAGCATGGCGGCCGGGGCGTGGCAGAGCACGCCGAGAATCGTTCCGGAGTCGAGGGCTTCGGTCATGATACGTCCGGAGTCGGCGTCGACGGCCAGGTCCTCCATCGGGGCGTGGCCGCCGGGGTAGAAGACGACGTCGTAGTCGGCGACCGTGATGTCACTGATCGAGCGGGGCTCATCGAGTTCACTGCCGATGGTGTCGAGGTAGGCGACGATGGCCGCGGCCCGGTCTTCCCCGCCGGCCGCATGGGGTGCCAGGCTTCCCGCGTCGATGGTGGGGGCGATGCCGCCGGGCGTCGCGATGGTGATCCGCCAGCCGGCCTCGGTGAACAGGCGGTGCGGTTCGGCGAGCTCTTCGGCCCAGTAGCCGGTGGGGTGCAGGCTGCCGTCGTTGAGGGTCCAGTGATCGGCGGCGCTGACGACAAAAAGTACGGAATTCATGGGTTCTCCAGAGTGTGTGATCGTGTGAAATGGATGCTGTCGGGAAAGTCAGACGTTCGTGCGGACGACCATCTTGCCGGTGTTCTCGCCACGCATGAGGCCGAGGAAGGCGTCGACCGCGTGGTCGATCCCGTCGATCACGGTCTCGTCGAAGACGACGTCGCCCGCGGCAAGCCAACCGGCCATGTCGGCCGAGAACGCGGGGAAATGCTGCACGTAGTTGCCCACGATGAAGCCCTTGAGGGTCAGCCCGCGACCGATCATGTTCGCCAGGTTGCGCGGGCCGCCGGTCGCCTCGGTGTTGTTGTAGACGGAGATCGCACCACAGAGGGCGGCGCGTCCGCCGTCGTTGAAGTTGGCCAGTGCCGCCTCGAGGTGCTCGCCGCCGACGTTGTCGAAGTAGACGTCGATGCCGTCCGGAGCCGCGGCGGCGAGCTGCTTGGCGATGTCGCCGTCCTTGTAGTTGAAGGCGGCGTCGAAGCCGTACTTCTCGGTCAGCAGGGCAACCTTCTCGGCCGACCCGGCGGAACCGATCACGCGCTTCGCGCCCTTGAGACGGGCGATCTGGCCGACCATGCTGCCTACGGCCCCGGCCGCGCCGGAAACGAAAACGGTGTCGCCTTCCGTGAGCTCGGCCACCTCGAGCAGGCCCACGTAGGCGGTGAGTGCGGTCATGCCCAGCACGCCGAGGTAGGCGGAGAGAGGCACGCCGGGGATTTCCGGGACGACGCGGAAGCCGGAGGCCTCCTCCTGTACCAGGTCGCGCCAGCCGAACTGGTGCACGACCACGTCGCCGACGGCAACCGCGTCAGAGGCGGATGCGACGACGCGGCCGACGGCCCCGCCCGTCATCGTCTCGTTGAGAGCGTAGGGGGCGGAGTAGGACTTGGCGTCGTTCATCCGGCCGCGCATGTAAGGGTCGACCGAGACGAACTCGTTGGCCACGCGAACCTGACCGGGGGTCAGCTCGGGCAGGTCGATGCGGATGGTGCCGAAGTCGGCATCCGTCGGCCAGCCGGTGGGGCGGGCGACAAGCTGGATCTGGGTGCTGGTGACGGTGATGGACGAGGCCATGGCGGCTCCTCTGCTTCTTTGTAACGAATGTTTTAATATATTGTGTACTGAGCGATACACAAAACCACTCACAGCGAAAACGGAGGAAACACCATGGGGCGGCTGCAGAGTTTCGAGCGCACGACCGTCGTCCAGGCGGCCAGGGACCTGTTCTGGGACAAGGGCTTCGAGGCTACCTCGCTCGCCGACCTCGAAGATGCGACCGGTCTCCGGCGATCCAGCCTCTACCATGCCTTCGGCAGCAAGCGTGGCCTGTTCGACGCCGCCGTCGAGGACTACCAGGCCTCCGTCATCCGCCCGAGATTGCGGACCCTGACCGGGCCGGGGATCGGCCGGGCCTCGCTGCTGGCCTACTTCAGCGAACTCAGGTCGGCGGTCTCCGCCCTGCCGGAGGACTCCCCGCGCCGCGGCTGCCTGCTGGTGAACTGCGCCGCAGGCCTCGCCGGGCACGACGACTTGGCCCGCCAGGTCGTGGAGGGCTACCGGTCCGAGCTGACGGACACCCTTCAGGACGCCCTCCGGGCGGCCGGGACCGCGGCCGGAGGAAGCGCGCCGGACCGCGCGCCGGAACGCGCCCGCACCCTGGCTTCGCTCGGCATGAGCGCCATGCTGCTCGCCCGGGTCAACGCGACCGAATCGGTGGCGTTGCTGGATACGGCGACGGAGCAGATCCGGTCCTGGTTTCCCGTGCACGCCGCAACCGACGCCTGACGATCAGGCGCGCCGCACCGGATTCGTCAGCACGCCGATGCCGGCGATCTCCACCTGCACGGCGTCACCATGCACGACGGAGGCGGACCGGTCTGGGGCACCCGTCAGAATGACGTCGCCCGGCAGCAGGGTGAACACGCTGGAGACGAAGGAGATCATCTCAGCAACGGTGTACTTGAGCAGCGTCGCATTGCCCTTCTGGAAGACCTCGCCGTTGATGCGGGACTCGATGGTCAACGCGGTCCAATCGTATTCGGTGTCGATGACCGGTCCGAGCGGGCAGAACGAGTCGAAGCTTTTGGCCCGTGTGAGGTCGCCGTCGCGCTCCTGCAGATCGCGGGCGGTGACATCGTTTGCTACCGTGTAGCCCCAGATGGAGTCCTCGGCGGCGTCGACGGACACGTTGCGGGTGATCTTGCCGATCACGATCGCGAGCTCGCCCTCGACGTGCACGTTGTCCGTGGACACCGGCACGGTGATCGGGTCGCCGGGGCCGACGACGCAGGTGTTCGGCTTGAGGAAAAACCTGGGCTCACCGGGCGAGCGGGCCGCGGTGGACTGCTCGGCCGCGTCGGCGAAGTAGGACCACGCCATGCCCACGATCTTCGACCGCGGGATCACCGGGGCGAGCAGCTTCACGTCGCGCAGGGCCACGCGCTCCCCGGACGGGTCATAGCCCGCGAACATCGGGTCGCCCTTTAAAACGACGATCTCGTCGTCGTCGACGATGCCGAACGAGATACGTCCCTCGTGACTGAACCGTGCGATTTTCACGCGGGTCCCACCGGGGCGTCGAGCCGGGTGAGCCAGCCGTGGCGGTCGGGCAGGCGGCCGTACTGAATGTCGGTCAGCTCCTGGCGGAGCGCCATCGTGATCTGGCCAGCCGGGCCATCCGGGTCGCCGATGGAGAGGTTCGGGCCCTTGAGCTGCGAGATCGGGGTGACGACGGCGGCCGTGCCGCAGGCGAACACCTCGGTGATGGCACCGGATGCGACACCGTCCTGCCATTCGCCGAGGGTCACGTCGCGCTCCTCCACGGTCAGGCCTCGGTCCCGGGCGAGCTGGATGATGCTGTCGCGGGTAACGCCCTCGAGGATCGCGCCGGTCAAGCGCGGGGTGACGAGCGTGTCGGTGCCGTGAACGAAGAACACGTTCATGCCGCCGAGTTCGTCGATGCGGCTGCTGGTCTCCCCGTCGAGGAAGAGCACCTGGGCGCAGCCGTTGTCATAAGCCTGCATCTGAGGCAGCAGGCTGGCGGCGTAGTTGCCGCCGCATTTGGCCGCGCCGGTGCCGCCGCGGCCGGCGCGGGAGTACTCGGTCGAGAGCCAGATCTTGATCGGGGCCACACCGTCTGCGAAGTAGGCGCCGGCCGGGCTGGCGATCACGTAGTAACCGACCTGGTGCGCGGCACGCACGCCGAGGAAGCTCTCGTTGGCGATCATGAACGGGCGCAGGTAGAGGCTGGTCTCCGCAGCGGAGGGCACCCAGTCGCCGTCTACGGCCACGAGCTGCCGGATCGATTCGATGAAGTCGGCCTCGGAGAGTTCCGGCAGTGCCAGGCGGCGTGCGGAGCGCTGCAGGCGCTCTGCATTCTTCTCCGGGCGGAAGGTCCAGATCGACCCGTCGGCGTGACGGTAGGCCTTCAGCCCCTCGAAAATCTCCTGGCCGTAGTGCAGCACCGAGGAGGCCGGGTCGAGGTGCAGCGGACCGTAGGGCATGACCCGGGCGTTGTGCCAGCCCGCGTCGAGGGTCCAGTCGATGGCGACCATGTGGTCGGTGAACTTCTTGCCGAAGCCGGGATCGACGAGGATCTCTTCGCGCTCGATCTTCGTGCGGGCCGCGGTCGACGGCGTCAGGCTGAATTTCAGCGGGAAGGTGGCGGTTCCGGATGTCGTCGGGGGCGCTGGCTGGCTCATTGGATTCCCTTGTCTGTCAGTCGAGTCACGATGGCGTCGCCCACGGCGCTGGTGCTCCGGGGTATGTCGAGAGCCGCCCGGGCCACGATGTCGGCGGTCACGGCGGCAGTCACCCGGGCCGCGGCATCCGTGAGTCCGAAGTGCTCCAGGAGTAGCGCCACCGACAGGATGGCCGCCGTGGGGTCAGCCAGTTGTTTGCCCGCGATGTCCGGTGCCGAACCGTGAACCGGCTCGAACATGCTGGGGAACCTGCCCTCAGGGTTAATGTTCCCGGAGGCCGCAAGGCCGATGCCGCCGCTGATTGCCGCCGCGAGATCGGTGAGGATGTCGCCGAAGAGGTTGTCCGTGACGATGACGTCAAATCTACTCGGATTTGAGACCAGGAAAATCGTGGCCGCGTCGACGTGCAGGTAGTCGACGGTCACCTCGGGGTATTCGGCTGCGACGGCGGTGACGATCCGCTGCCACAGGCTGCCCGCGAAGACGAGCACATTGGTCTTGTGCACGAGTGTGAGGTGGCGGCGGGGCCGACCCTGGGCCTGGGCGAAGGCGTAGCGCACCACGCGTTCGACGCCGAAGGCCGTGTTGACGGAGACCTCGTTGGCCACCTCGTGCGCGGTACCCTGGCGGATCGCTCCGCCGTTGCCCACGTAGGGACCCTCTGTGCCCTCGCGCACGACGACGAAGTCGACGGTGCCCGGAGACGCCAGCGGGCTGGGCACGCCGTGGTAGAGAACGCTCGGGCGCAGGTTCACGTAGTGGTCGAGCGAGAAGCGTAACTTGAGCAGCAGGCCGCGCTCGATATTCGCGTTGGCGAGGCGGGGGTCCCCCGGCACGCCGCCGACGGCGCCGAGCAGGATAGCGTCGTGGCCGGCGATCGCCGCGAGGTCGTCATCGGTCAGCACATCGCCGGTTTCCAGGAACCGTGCGGCGCCGAGGGAGAACCAGGTTGCGTCGAAGGTGACGTCGTCGGCAGACGTGGCCGCCTCGAGAACCTTGACCGCTTCGGCGACGACCTCGGGGCCGATCCCGTCGCCGGGAATGACAGCAAGCTTGATGAGAGGGGACATTCGACTCCGTATGTCTGAAAGTTGGCTGTAGATAAACCCTACTGCGACGCAACGAGTGTCTAAGCTGGTCAACTCCTGACAACCAATAGAAAGCAGTTTCGCATGAGTCTCGGATTGGGAATCTTCCTTCTTGTCGTCGGCGCCATCATGGTGTTCGCCCTGAACGTGACCGTCGAGTGGATGGACATCGAGCTGGTCGGCTACATCCTGATGGGCGCCGGTGCTGTCATCATGGTCATCGGCATCGTCTTGCTGACCCGCAAGCGCAGCAGCATCACCACGACCCGCAGCGCCGTCGACCAAGCGAGCGGGGAACAGGTCACGTCGCAGAAGCGTTCCGTCGACGACGTCTAGGTCGACGTCCGTCGTGCCGGGGCCCGTGTCGAGGTCGACGTCGACACGCGCCCCGGCACCGGCCTGCGCCGGCGGCGGCCCAGGTGATCAGGTCGCCTTACGCAGGGTGACCAGCGCCACCAACGCCGCCGCCAGCACCAGAATGGTACCGATCCAGGCCGTGGGCCCAATTCCGCTGGTGAAGGCATCGCGGGCCGACGAGAGCAGCACGTTTGCCAGGCCGGAGGGCAGCCCGTCGGCCACGGCCACCGCACCGCCGAGGGTCTCCGCCGCCGCCGCGCTCTGCGCCGCGGTGAGGGCCTCCGGCAACACGACCGCACTGCGGTACGACGCCGTCAGGATGGTACCGAGGGTGGTCGTGCCGAGCACGGCGCCCAGTTCATAGGCCGTCTCGCCGACAGCGGATGCCGCCCCCATCTTGGCCGCCGGGGCGTTCGCCACGATCAGTTCGTTCGAGACCGTCTCGGCCGCGCCGATCCCGATCCCGAGGGCCACGAAGACGAGCGCGATGCCGACCGCGTCGAGGTCTCCCCCGCCCAGGGCGGCGGCCGCGTAGCCGACGGCCGAGATCAGCAGTGCCACCGGAACGACGATCGACGGCCGCACGCGCCGGGCGATGGGCACGATGACGAGGCCGGACACGATCATCGCCGCCAGTCCCGGCACGAGCACCAGACCCGCCTCCAGAGGCGAGAGGGCCAGTACGAGCTGCAGGTACTGGGAGACGAAGAACAGGCCGCCGACGAGAGCCACGACGCTCAGCAGGTTGACGCCGATCGCCCCGCTGAAGGCCCCCTGGCGGAACAGCCCGAGGTCGATCATCGGGTGCGTCAGCCGGGGCTGGCGGCGCACGAAGACCACGCCTGCGGCGAGTCCGAGCACGATCGGGCCGAGCGAGAAGGGCGTGGGTCCGTGCTCCGCCAGGGCCTTGATCCCGTAGACGACCGGCAGCATGGTCGCCAGCGAGAGCGCGATGCTCGGCGCGTCGATGCGTCCGGGGTTCGGGTCGCGGGACTCCGGCACGAGCAGGGGCCCGAGAACCAGCAGCGGCAGGAGCAGCGGCACCGCGAGCAGGAAGACCGAGCCCCAGGCGAAGTGCTCCAGCAGCACGCCGCCCACCACGGGGCCGAGCGCGCTGCCTGCGGCGAAACCGCTCGCCCAGATCGCGATCGCCAGCCGCCGCTGGTTGCGGTCGGTGAAGACGGAGCGGAGCAGCGACAGCGTCGGCGGCATCAGCATGGCGCCGAAGAAGCCCAGCACGGCGCGGTCGATGATCAACCACTCGACGCTTGGGGCGAAGGCGGCCACCACGGAAACGGCGCCGAACCCGGCGGAGCCGATCAGCAGCAGCCGGCGGCGCCCGATCCGGTCACCGAGGCTGCCCATGGCCACTAGGAGGCCGGCGAGCATGAGCGGGTAGATGTCGATTACCCAGAGCAGCTGCGTGCCGGTCGGCCGCAGGTCCTCGGAAATGGCCGGCAGGGCGAGGTTGAGCACCGTGTTGTCGATCGAGACCAGGAGCACGGGCAGCATGAGCACGACGAGCGCGTACCACCGGCGGCGGGGGCTGAGCACACGGCTGACGGCGATGACGGGGGTGGTCTCTCGGACGGTATTCGACACGGGAACGACTTCTTTCGGCTCCAGGGACGAATGCTGCACCGTCCAGACGGTACAGTAAACCGTCCAGACGGTATAGTAGCACCATGAGCTCTAAAACCGCAGCCCCGGCCCGGAACGTGCCCCGCCTCTCCCCTACGCGCGATCGCATCCTGGACGCGTTCGCGCACCTCCTGATCGACCAGGGCGAGCGGGCGGCCACCCTCGAGGCGGTGGCGGTGGCGGCTGGCCTTTCCAAGGGCGGCCTGCTCTACCACTTCGGGTCGAAAGACGCGCTCGTGGAGGGACTCCTGGCCCGGCTCGACGCGCTCGTCGCCGACGATGTCGAACAAATTCGAGCGGCCTCGGCCGGAG
Source organism: Cryobacterium sp. TMT2-14 (assembly GCF_004402465.1). NCBI lineage: Bacteria > Bacillati > Actinomycetota > Actinomycetes > Micrococcales > Microbacteriaceae > Cryobacterium > Cryobacterium sp. TMT2-14. The sequence continues at coordinate 74,052 of NZ_SOFV01000030.1, forward strand.
CGGTCGACTACCTGATCCGCACGTCGATGAGCGAGGGGACGGTGCTCGACCAGTCGATCGGTGCGGCCGTCAGGCTCGCGCAGGGGGCACATCCGTTGGCCAATGCGGCCCTGGCCGCAACTCGACGCCAGTGGCTGAGCGTCATCGAGGAGGCGGTGGGAGACCCGGACGTGGCCGAGGTGATCATGCTCGTCAGTGACGGGCTGTACTACGAATCCACCCTCGCGAGCCCCGGCCAGCCTGCCGTCGATGACACATCGACGACGAGGTTGGACCGGTTGCTCACGGTGATCGGGCGGATGACCGACGGAACTGCTATTCGGTGATGGAGATTTCGATCATGGCCTCGGCCGAGATCGCGTCGCGCACCGTGGCCAGCAGGCTCGCCGGAACGGGCGAGTCGACCGTCAGTACGCTCAGGGCCTTGCCGCCAGCCACGTGGCGGGCGATCTGCATGCCCGCGATGTTGATCTGGGCGTCGCCGAACTCGCGGCCGTAGACGGCCACGATTCCCGGACGGTCCGTGTAGAGCATCACGATCAGGTGGTCGTCGAACGGAACCTCGACGTCGTAGCCGTTGATCTCGACGATCTTCTCGATTTGCTTGGTGCCGGTCAGGGTGCCGGACACCGATACCTGCGAGCCGTCCGCGAGGGCGCCACGCAGCGTGATGACGTTGCGGTACTCCGGCGACTCCTTGTCGGTGATCATGCGCACCGCGACGCCGCGCTGCTCGGCGAGCAACGGCGCGTTGACATAGGACACGGTCTCGCTGACGACATTGGTGAAAATGCCCTTGAGCGCGGCGAGCCGGAGCACGCTCACGTCATAGTCGGCGAGCTCGCCGCGCACCTCGACGTCGACGCTGGTCAGCGGGCTGTGGGCGCCGAGACCGGAGAAGACCTGGCCGAGCTTCTCCACCAGCGGGATGCCGGGGCGCACGTAGGGGTCGATAACGCCTCCGGCGACGTTGACCGCGTCGGGGACGAGCTCCCCCGACAGGGCGAGGCGAACCGACTTGGCGACGGAGACGCCGGCCTTTTCCTGGGCTTCGTCCGTGGAGGCGCCGAGGTGAGGCGTGGTGATGATGTTGTTGAGGCCGAGCAGCTTCGACCCGGTCGGCGGCTCGTTGACGAACACATCGAGGCCGGCGCCGGCGATCGTGCCGGCCGTGAGGGCGTCGTAGAGGTCGTTCTCGTTGATGAGGCCGCCGCGGGCCACGTTCACGACGAACGCGGTGGGCTTCATCAGCTTGAACTGTTCGGCGCCGATCATGCCGTTGGTTTCGGGCGTCTTGGGCATGTGGATGGTGATGAAGTCCGACTGTGCAAGGAGCTCATCGAGGCTGACCGGAACCACGCCGAGCTGCTGGGCGCGGGCGGAGGTGATGTAGGGGTCATAGGCGATGATGTTCGTGCCGAAGGCCTGCATCCGCGCCGCGATGAGGGCGCCGATGCGGCCGAGGCCGATGATGCCGATGGTCTTTTCGTAGAGCTCGACGCCGGTGTACTTGGAGCGCTTCCACTGCCCCTGCGCCAGCGCGCCGTGGGCGGCCGGGATGTGACGGGCCAGGCTGATGATGTGCCCGACGGTCAGTTCTGCGGCGGAAATAATGTTGGAGGTCGGGGCATTGACGACCATGACGCCCGCAGCCGTGGCCGCTTTAATGTCGACGTTGTCGAGGCCGACGCCCGCGCGGGCGATGACCTTCAGTAACGGTGCGGCGGCGATTGCCTCCGCGTCCACCTTCGTGGCGGAGCGCACCAGAACGGCATGCGCCGTGGCCAGTCCGGCGAGTAGCGCGACCCGGTCAGTGCCGTCTACGGAGCGGACCTCGAAGTCGGGCCCGAGGGCGTCGACGGTGGCAGGCGATAATTCTTCAGCGATTAGGACAACAGGTTTTGACACGAAAACGGATCCTCCGATTGCAGCAGAAAAGCATGGCTTGCGCCACGACCGTGGGGCGCCAGATATGAAATCACTCTATCGGCTGGAGAATAGGGCCATGAGCAGCGTTACATTCCCCGACCTCCAGTTCGCCGTGCGCATCGTGCTGGCGGTGGTCTTCATCGGCGCCGGCATCGCACATTTCGTGCCGGGTGTGGCGCGCACGATGAGGGCGATGATCCCGCCACGGCTGCGAACGACCGGGATGCTTCGCCCCGGCAACCTCGTCATCCTCACCGGAGTCTGCGAGATCGCGGGCGGGCTCGGACTGCTGTATCCACCCACGATCGTGACGGCCGGCGTCTGCCTGATCGTGTTCTTGGCGGCGATCTTCCCCGCCAACGCCTTCGCCGCGCGCTACCCGGACCGCTTCGGCGTGGCCGCGATCCCCCTCGTGCCGCGGCTGACCGGGCAGCTCGTGCTGATGGGGCTGATCGTCGTCGCGATCGCCTGAGCGCTAGGCGACGCCGTGCACCACAGGCGGAGCGCCCTGCCCGGTGTCGAACCAATTCGACGGAGATTTTGGGTCAAACACCCGTTTTTGAACCCAAGCGCGCTGTTGAGAGCAACATCTCCGTCGAATTCGTTCGGGACACCGAGCGGCAGGGCCAGGCGAGCAGGCAGGGCCAGGCGAGCAGGCAGGGCCAGGCGAGCAGGCAGGGCTAGGCGAGCAGGCTGCCCGCGCCGAGGGTGAAGATGTTGGCGGCGATCGCGGCGTTCAGACCCAGGCCGGCCAGGAACAGGGCAGCCTGCGCGGCGGGTCCGCGCGAACGCCCGATCCATGCGGCAAGCACGAAGACGAGGAGCGGGCCCAGGATGCCGACGAGGAGCACGAAAATACCGAGTCCGCTCAGCTGGGTGTCGAGGCTTTGAGCCAGGATGTTGAGGCCGACGAGGTTGCCGACGCCCTCCCAGATGTCGTAGGCATAGCAAAGGCCGAACAGGATCGCGATGCCCGTCGACAGCCAGCGCGGGGTGCGCCGCCGGGATGAGGGGACGGTCGCGGGCGTGGTCACCGGTGAATCGGTCATGCGATGACCCCCGGTCCGGAGATGAACGGCAGCGGGGCGAGCAGAACGACTCCGAGGAGTAGCCAGCCGATCCGGGCTCGGGGATGCGTTCTGGTCAGCCAGAACGTCACCGCGAACCAGACCGCTGGAGCGGCCACGGCCAGCCAGAGACCGAGGGAGAACATGAACTCGGACAACTCGTCGGCGGGCGGGGTCTGGATGCGGCCCACGCCGATGAACCAGCCCACCGTGTAGAGCAGATATATTCCGCCGAAGATTCCGAGCGAGACGAGCGCCAGGGAACTCGTGGCCGTGCGGGTCAGGGCGGCGTCGGCCGCCGCCTTCGCCGCGACAGCGGATGCCGGACCGGCCACGGTCCATCCCTCCGGCGGCGCGACGGAACCGGTCTCGGTACCGGCCGCGGTGCCGGTGTCGGTTTCGGTTTCAGAGCCGGAGCCGGAACCGTCGCCGGTCGTGACGAAAGCGCCCGAATCGGGCTCGGCGGGCCGTGCGGTCGCGCCAGACTCGTCGCCGGAGACGAGCGTGGGGTCGTCGTCGCCGGCCCAGCCCAGGGCGTCGTCCCGGTTGTCGTCACCGGAGTGTCCAGAAGTCATGAGTCCAGCGTACCGAGGCGCCGCCCGGGCGGCGCACACTTCCGGCTGATCAAGACTTTCAGTGCCTTGGTTTCCGCCGCGCGGGAGAAGGTGTCGTACGCCTCGAGGATCTGGTCCATCCGGAACCGATGCGTGGTCAACTTGTCGGCTGGGATCTTCTTCTGCGCGACGAGCCGGAAGACGGTGTCCGGGGCCGAGGCGCGCTCGAGCTTCGCGGCCGTGACCGTCTCCCCCGCCGGGCCGTCGGGGCTGCCATGAACCGGCTGCGAATGGGGTCGTGTCCTGTGCGAACCGGCAGGCCGGGTTCATCCAGGGGATCAATGGTGACCACCCGGACCGGACGTGGCAAGCACCCCCGAAGGCATCCTCGGGCAATCAGCGCCGTTGACGCCGCAGCGGGGCCAATCCAGTGGATTGGCGCCGCTGCCGATGCGAGCTCGGGTGTTAGCGCGCGGCTTCGCCGTCAGTGTAGTCGTCGTCGGCGGAGGCGTTCCAGGCGAACAGCTTGCGCAGCTCACGGCCGGTGGCTTCGATGGGGTGCTCTTCGCCCTTCTTGCGAAGAGCAAGGAACTCCGGTGCTCCGGCGTCCTGGTCCGCGATGAAGCGGGCCGCGAAGGCGCCGTTCTGGATGTCGGCGAGAACGGCCTTCATATTCTCCTTGACGTGGGCGTCGATGACGCGTGGGCCGGAGACGTAGTCGCCGTACTCGGCGGTGTCGGAGACGCTCCAACGCTGCTTGGCGATGCCCCCCTCCCACATCAGGTCGACGATGAGCTTGAGCTCGTGCAGCACCTCGAAGTAGGCGACCTGCGGCTGGTAGCCGGCCTCGGTGAGAACCTCGAAGCCGTACTGGATCAGCTGCGACGCGCCACCACAGAGCACGGCCTGCTCGCCGAACAGGTCGGTTTCGGTCTCTTCGGTGAAGGTGGTCTTGATGCCGGCGGCGCGCAGCCCACCGATCGCCTTGGCGTAGCTGAGGGTGAGCGGCCAGGCCGCGCCCGAGGCATCCTTCTCGACGGCGACGATCACGGGAACGCCGCGGCCGGCCTCATACTCGCGGCGAACGGTGTGGCCCGGTCCCTTGGGGGCGACCATGGTGACGTCGATGCCTTCGGGGGCCTTGATGTAGCCGAAACGGATGTTGAAGCCGTGTCCGAAGACAAGGGCCTTGCCCGCAGCGAGGTTCGGCAGCACGTCGTCGGCGAACAGGTGACGCTGCACTTGGTCGGGCGCCAGGATGACGATGACGTCGGCCCAGGCGGATGCCTCGGCGGTGCTGAGAACGGTGAAGCCGGCCTCTTCGGCCTTGGCCTTGGACTTCGAGCCCTCCTTGAGGCCGATGACGACCTCGACACCCGAGTCGCGCAGGTTCTGCGCGTGGGCGTGACCCTGCGAGCCATAGCCGATGACGGCTACCTTCTTGCCCTGGATGATCGACAGGTCGGCGTCTTTGTCGTAGTAAATCTCAGACACGAGTAAATGTTCTCCTTGTTGTTGTAGTCGGTGGTCGAGCTCTAGTTTTTGAAGACGCGCTCGCTGATCGATTTCGACCCGCGGCCGATGGCGAGCAGGCCGGACTGGGCGATTTCCTTGATCCCGTAGGGCTCGAGCACGCGCAGCAGCGCCTGCGTTTTGCCGGAGTCCCCGGTGACCTCGATCACGACCGCGTCGACGGACACGTCGACGACCCGAGCCCGGAACAGGGTCACGGCTTCGAGCACCATCGACCGGGTCGTGTTGTCGGCGCGCACCTTCACCAGCAGGTGTTCGCGCTGCACCGACTGGGCCGGGTCGAGTTCGACGATCTTGATGACGTTGATCAGCTTGTTCAGCTGCTTGGTCACTTGCTCCAGCGGTGCGTCTTCGACGTCGACGAGGATCGTGATGCGGGAGAGCCCGGGGATTTCGGTGTGGCCGACGGCGAGGCTCTCGATGTTGAAACCGCGGCGGGCGAAGAGGCCGGCGACCCGGGTGAGCAGGCCGGGCTTGTCCTCGACGAGGAGGCTCAGAACGTGGGTGCTCACGGGTTATTCCTCTTCCCAGGTCGGTGCGTGCTCTTTGGCATACTGCACATAGCTGTTGCTGACACCCTGCGGCACCATCGGCCAGACCATGGCGTCCCGGCTCACGATGAAGTCGATCACCACGGGCCGGTCGTTGGTCGCCAACGCCAGCTTGATGGCGTCGTCGACCTGGTCGGGGCTGGTGACCCGGATGGCGAGGGCACCGTAGGCCTCCGACAGCTTCACGAAGTCCGGCACCATGGCGGACCCGTGCCCGGTGTGCAGATCGGTGAAGGAGTGCCGTCCGTCGTAGAACAGGGTCTGCCACTGGCGCACCATGCCCAGCGAGGAGTTGTTGATGATGGCGACCTTGATCGGAATGTTGTTGATCGTGCAGGTGGCCAGTTCCTGGTTGGTCATCTGGAAGCATCCGTCGCCGTCGATCGACCAGACCACCCGGTCGGGCTCGGCCACCTTGGCACCCATCGCTGCGGGGATGGAGTAGCCCATCGTGCCGGCGCCCCCGGAGTTCAGCCAGGAATTGGGCCGCTCGTACTTGATGAACTGGGCCGCCCACATCTGGTGCTGGCCGACACCGGCCGCATAGACGGCTTCCGGCCCGGTCAGCTCGCCGATGCGCTGGATCACGAACTGCGGGCTCATGAGGCCGTCGGTCGGCTCGGAATAGCCCAGCGGGAACTCCTCCCGCAGCCCCTTGAGGTAGGTCCACCAAACGCTGACGTCGGGCGTCGTCGTGGTGATGGCGGCCGCGTAGGCGATGGTGAGTTCGGCGATGACCTCCTTGGCGTCACCGACGATGGGAACGTCGGCGGCGCGGATCTTACCGATCTCCGCGGGGTCGATGTCGACGTGCACGATCGTGGCGTGCGGCGCAAACTCGGAGACCTTGCCGGTGACCCGGTCGTCGAAGCGGGAGCCGAGCGCGATGATCAGGTCGGCCTCCTGCAGCGCGAGCACCGCGGACACGGTGCCGTGCATCCCGGGCATGCCCAGGTGCTGGTCGTGCGAGTCCGGGAACGCGCCGCGCGCCATCAACGTGGTGACGACGGGCGTCTTGCTGAGTTCGGCGAACGCGAGCAGTTCTTCCGACGCGCGGGCACGGATGACACCGCCACCCACATAGAGGACGGGCTTCTTGGCCTCGGCAAGCAGCTGGGCCGCAGCCTGCACCTGTTTGCCGTGGGCCTTGGTGACCGGCCGGTAGCCGGGCAGGTCGAGCTTGGGCGGCCAGATGAACGGGGCGCTCTTCTGCTGGGCATCCTTGGTGATGTCCACCAGGACCGGGCCGGGCCGGCCGGTGGAGGCGATCAGGTGAGCCGACGCGATAGCCGCGGGGATGTCCTCGGGACGCTTGACCAGGAAGGAGTGCTTCGTGATCGGCATGGTGATGCCGACGATGTCGGCCTCCTGGAAGGCATCCGTGCCCATCAGGGTGGAGAAGACCTGGCCGGTGATGCAAAGGATCGGCACCGAGTCCATGTACGCGTCGGCGATGGCGGTGACAAGGTTGGTGGCGCCGGGCCCGGAGGTGGCGATGGCCACCCCGACGCGGTTGCTCGCCGAGGCGTAGCCCTCCGCGGCGTGGCCGGCACCCTGCTCGTGCCGCACCAGGATGTGCCGGATCACGGTTTGGCTCATCAGCTCGTCGTAGAGCGGAATGACGGCGCCGCCCGGCAGACCGAAGACGTCGGTGACGCCCAGCAGCTCCAGCGAGCGGATGATCGCACCGGAACCGGTGAGGATTTCCGGTGCCCCCGAGTCGGGCGCCCCGGCGGCCGCGGCAGACGAGGGCGACGGTGATGGCACGGGTGTTTCCGCGGTCATGTGATCAGTTCCCTAGTTCGATGACGAATAGTGAGTTCTAGCCCGTGACGGCGCCGACGGCCGCAGACTGGACAAGCTTCGAGTACTTTGCGAGAACGCCCCGGGTGTAGCGCGGAGGCAGAGGTGCCCAGCCAACACTCCGGGCGGTCAGCTCATCAGGGTCGACCAGTAGGTCGAGCGTGCGAGCTGCGATATCGACCCGTATCAGATCACCATCGCGCACGAAGGCGATTGGACCTTCGTCCACCGCTTCGGGTGCTATATGGCCGATGCACAGTCCGGTTGTGCCGCCTGAGAATCGACCGTCCGTTAAGAGTAGTACATCGGCGCCGAGCCCGGCGCCCTTGATGGCGGCGGTGATCGAGAGCATCTCCCGCATTCCGGGCCCTCCCTTGGGTCCCTCGTAGCGGATGACGACGACGTCTCCCTTCTGGATCTCCCCCGCAGTGAGAGCGTCCATGGCGGCGCGCTCACGCTCAAACACGCGCGCGGGTCCCTCGAAGATGTCGGAGTCGAAGCCGGCGGTTTTGACGACGGCACCCTCGGGGGCGATAGAGCCCTTGAGGATGGTGATTCCGCCGCTGGCGTGAATCGGGTTGTCGAGGGTGCGCAGCACCTCGCCGTCCAGTTCGGGCGGGTCGATCTCGGCAAGGTTCTCGGCCACGGTCTTGCCGGTCACGGTGAGCGCGTCGCCGTGGATGAGGCCGGCCTCGAGCAGGGCCCGCATCACGGCCGGCACGCCGCCGTGACGGTCGACGTCGTTCATGACGTACTTGCCGAACGGCTTCAGGTCGCCGATGTGCGGCACCTTGTCGCCGATGCGGTTGAAGTCGTCGAGGGTGAGCTCGACCTCGGCCTCGTTCGCGATGGCCAGCAGGTGCAGAACCACGTTGGTGGAGCCGCCGAACGCCATCGCCACGGCGATCGCGTTCTCGAAGGCTTTGCGGGTCAGGATGTCCCTGGCCGTGATCCCCAGACGCAGCAGGTTGACGACGGCCTCGCCGGAGCGGTGCGCGTAGTAGTCGCGGCGGCGGTCGGCGGAGGCCGGGGAGGCCGATCCCGGCAGGCTCATGCCGAGAGCCTCGGCCACGCTGGCCATGGTGTTGGCGGTGTACATGCCGCCGCAGGCACCCTCGCCGGGAGCGAAGGCGCACTCGATGCGCTTGGCGTCGGCCACGGACATCCGCCCGGCCTTGACGGCGCCCACCGCCTCGAAGGAGTCGATGATGGTGATGTCTTTTTCGGTGCCGTCGGAAAGCTTGACCCAGCCGGGAGCGATCGATCCTGCGTAGAGGAAAACGCTGGCCAGGTCGAGGCGGGCCGCGGCCATCAGCATCCCGGGCAGCGACTTGTCGCAGCCCGCCAGCAGCACGGAGCCGTCGAGGCGCTCGGCCTGCATGACAACCTCGACCGAGTCGGCGATGACCTCGCGGGAGACGAGGGAGAAGTGCATGCCCTCATGGCCCATCGAGATGCCATCGGAGACGGAGATGGTGCCGAACTGCAGCGGGTAGCCGCCGCCGCCGTGCACACCTTCTTTGGCGGCCTGCGCGAGGCGATCCAGGGAGAGGTTGCAGGGCGTGATCTCGTTCCACGAACTTGCGATGCCGATCTGGGGTTTCTCCCAGTCGGCGTCGCCCATACCGACGGCCCGGAGCATCCCCCGCGAGGTGGTGGCTTCGATTCCATCGGTGACGTCCCGGCTGCGAGGCTTCATATCGATCTCAGTCATGCACTGAGTCTAAACGTCCACTGAGGGCGGAACGTCGCCCGGGGGTCATGCTCCGGCGGCGGCCTCACGCTCCGTGGCGACGGCCGCGCGGGCATCGGCGATCAGGCCCAGCACCAGCGGCACGTCTTCGGGGCCGCGCACCCGGTAGCTGGCGAGCGAGTCGCCTGCCCCGATCTTGAGGCCGACGTCGCCGGGTCGCAGCACGGCGAAGGCATCTTCGTCGGTGGTGTCGTCGCCGGCGTAGAAGACCCGGTCGGCCCCCGCGTGCCGGCGCAACCGCTCAAGGGCGTCGCCCTTGGTGCTGGCACGCACCGCGAATTCGATCACGTCCTTGCCGTCCCGCACGGTCAGGCCGGGCAGCAGCGTGCCCAGCTCCTCGCGTGCGGCCTTCAGGGCGGCCGCCGCTTTCCGAGGCGTCGCCAGCCGGGTGTGCAGGGCCAGACCGGCCGGCTTGCGTTCGATCCAGGTTCCGTCGATGCTGCCGGAGATGCGCTCAAGCACCCGGGCGAGGGCGTCGAGCTGCTCGAGTTCCTCGGTGACGAGGTCGAGTTCGATCTCGGGGGTGTCCAGCTGCACCTCGATCCCGTGCGAGCCGGCGAGGAGCACATCGGTCTGCGGCTGCGACACGTGCCGCAGGCTGACCAGGGCCCGGCCGGAGACGAACGCGACCCGCACCCCGTCGAGGTCGAGCAGGCGCTGCACGGCCTCGCGAGTGCCTGCCACTGCGCGCGCGTCTTCGGGCTTGTCGACGTGCGGGGCAAGCGTCCCGTCGAAATCGAGGGCCACGAGGATGTTGTCGGCGCGGCTGAGATCCTTCAGCGCACCGGCGAGGGTGTCGGGGATCCCGGGACGCACGGCGGCTCCTTCGGTCAAGGTTCGGAGGAAGGAAGAGGACCAAGCGTCGACGTCGTTGTCGAAGACCTTGCGGCGGAGCGCGCGCATGCGTCGCAGCCGTTCCTGGCGGGGCATCGCGACGGCCCTGAGGATGGCGGCCTTCACGCCGTCGATGTCATGCGGGTTGATCAGCACGGCCTGTTTGAGCTCGTCGGCGGCGCCGGCGAACTCGCTCAGAACGAGCACGCCGTCGCGGTCGAAGCGCACGGCCACGTATTCCTTGGCGACGAGGTTCATGCCGTCGCGGAGCGCGGTCACGAGCATCACGTCGGCCGCGAGGTAGAGCGCCACCATCTCCTCGCGCGGGTAGCCGTGATGGTGGTAACTGATGGCGGTGTGGCTGATGGTGGAAAAGTCGCCGTTGAGGCGGCCGACGGCCAGTTCGATCTCGTCGCGCAGGGCGATGTACGGGCCGACGCGTTCCCGGGAGGGGCTGGCGACCTGCACCAGGGTGACATCCTCCACGCTCAGGCTGCCGTCGGCGAGCAGCTCGCCGAACGCCTTGATGCGGTGGGCGATGCCCTTGGTGTAGTCGAGCCGGTCCACGCCCAGCATGATCGTCTGGGGGTTGCCGAGGTCTTCGCGGATCTGGCGCGCCCGCTCCTGGATCTCGGGGCGCCGCGCCAGTTCCTCGTAGGCGGCGGCGTCGATGGAGATCGGGAAGTGCTTGGCGATCACCCGGCGATGCTTGCCCTCGGGTGCGGGCACATCGATGGCGACGCCGCGGGTCGGATAGCCGTAGAGGCGGCGCACGGCTCGGGAGAAGTTACCGGCGTCGGCGAGGCGCTGGAAACCGATCAGGTCGGCGCCGAGCAGTCCGTCGAGGATCTGCTTGCGCCAGGGTAGCTGGGCGTAGATCCCGTAGGGCGGAAAAGGGATGTGGTTGAAGAACCCGATCACGAGGTCGGGCCGCGCGTCGCGCAGCATCCGTGGCACGAGCTGCAACTGGTAGTCGTGCACCCACACCGTGGCGCCGGGCGCAGCGGCGGATGCGGCGGCGTCGGCGAAGCGGCGGTTCACCCGAACGTAGGCCTCCCACCATTCGCGGTGGTAGCGCGGCGGCGCGATCACGTCGTGGTAAAGCGGCCAGATCGTGTCGTTGGAGAAGCCCTCGTAGTAATCCTCCAACTCCGACTCGCTGAGCCGCACCGGCACGATGGAGATGCCGTCGTTCTCGAACGGGTCGAACGAGCGGTCGGCGATGCCGGGCCAGCCCACCCAGGCGCCGTCGGAGCTGCGCATCATGGGCTCGAGGGCGGTGACCAGGCCGCCGGGCGAGGTGCGCCAGCCCTCGGTTCCGTCTTCGGAAACCTCGATCTCGATCGGGAGGCGGTTGGAGACCACGACCAGCGAATAGGTGGAGTCCGGGGCGGCGGATGCCGTGGGTTCGGCTGAAGAGGTAATGAGATCGTCCGTTCCGGCGGGCGCAGAGCGACGCCTTGGTGGTCTCCCAAGGCTACCAGTGGGCCGAAAGCGGTGGCCGGGCTGGCCACTCGGCCACGGTCGCCCGACATGGGGACAACTTTGAGGTAACGCGCGTACTTTAACCCGTGGATCGTGTCCGGGTGTGGCGCGACCCCGGCTGACTGTTTGAAAGAGGCGGACCCATGGACCTGAATTCACTGCTGAGCTGGGTGTCGATCTCACTCGCGACCATCAGCCTCGTTATCTTCGTCTCGTTCTTCGTTCTGGTGCGGAGGCTGTACCGGCGCATTCGCCGTAGCCGCAGGCTGACCGGCGCGGTGTTGCGTTCTCGCACCATCCTGAGTCGGGGCCCGCAACACGAGGTTCTGAAGCTGCAGTTGCGGCTGAGGGAATCTCTCGACAGTGGTCAGGCAGCCGTCGACCTGGCCCGGAGCAGCCAGGGCCCGCTCGGCGAGCTTCCGCGACTTTTCCGTCGCATTCAGGGCGAAAGCGTCACGCTGCAATCGCAGCTGCGGCTGCTGACGAGCGAGGCCGATCCTGTCGTGCTCGCCGAGGCGCTGTCGGTGGCCGGCCGCCGTGTCGACCAAGTGGCCGGGTTGGTGCGCCGGCTGCGCTCGGCCGTCGCTGCCGGTCTCGGAGAGCTCACCGATGACACCCTCACGGCCCTTCGGTCCGAGGTCGACCGCGAGGTGGCCGCGCTCCGGGCTGGGGTCGATGAGTTGCGCTCCCTCAACGGCCGCTCGCTCAACGGCTGCTCCCTCGACGGCCACTCCCATAACGGCAACGACGGGTTCTCTGATCCGCGCCGGCCCTTGCCCATGAATACTTTCAACAGAAGGACTGAATCATGAGCCTCACCTCGCGGCTGCGCGTCATCCTCCGCAGCAAGTCAAACCAGGCCCTGACCCGGATCGAAGACCCCCGCGAGGCCCTCGACGACAGCTACGAGCAGCAGGTGAAGTCGCTCCAGCAGGTGCGCCTGGGGCTGGCCGAGGTCGCAACGGCAAAGAAGCGAATTGAGTTGCAGGGGCAGGACATGGGCGGCCGCTACCAGCGGCTGGCCGACCAGGCCCAGGAGGCGCTGAACCAGGGCCGGGAAGATCTGGCCCGCACGGCGCTGGAACGCCGGTCGCTCCTCGAGGGCCAGGTGGCAGCCATCCGTGACCAGTACCTCGTTTTGGTGCAGCAGCAGGCGCAACTGCAGGACAACGAACGACGCCTCGCCGAACGGGTCGCCGCCTTCCGCCTGGAGAAGGAGACCATCAAGGCCACCTACGCTGCCTCCGAGGCTCGGGTCAAGGCCAACGAGGCCGCGTCCGGCATCGGCTCGCAACTGGGCACGGTCGGTGCCGACCTCGACCGGGCCAAGGACCGGGTCACCCAGATGCAGGCCCGCGCCGCCGCCACCGACGAGCTGCTCTCCAGCGGCGCTCTGAACGATGTCACGGCCCCGCTCGACGCGGACCTCGAGCGGCAGCTCTCGGCTGGGGCGACCAGAGCGGCTGTCGACCGCCAGCTTCAAGCGATGAAGGAGGCCCGCGCCACGAACCGAGGCCCCGGCCCGAACGCTCGCGGAGGAACCGACGCCTGGTTGAGTATCGGCCAGGGCCCGTCTCTCCCCTGATCCTGGTCGTCGACCCACTCTGAGCCAGGTCGTCGAACCAATTCGACGGAGATTTTGGCGAAAACGCTACTTTCCGGGGCATCCTGGACCTACCTTGGCAAAATCTCCGTCGAATTCGTCCGCGCTGCGGGGCAGAACAAAGCGCGAGGTGCACGCCCGAACCGCACAGGCACTTCGGCGCATCAGGCGGGAGGTGTGGCCACCTTAGGAGATCCGGCCGGGCCGAGCCGGGTATCCGCACCTGTTCCGCACTGGTCCGCGCCGACTGGAGAATTTAGGCGACGGATGTCCTGAGTCAGCCCCACACGCAAGCTCGCCTGAGCCTGAACCTGAACCTGAACCACGGTTGCTCGGGTGAGCCAAAATCTCCGGCGAATTCGTGCGGCGCACGGGGCGCAACCTCACGCGGGCGGGCACACGTTCCCTCCGGGAACAGATACCCCGCATCAGCTGCGGGCCTGCGCCAGGCCGAACGAGCGGGCGCCGCGCCGGCTGGCGACGGTCCAGTACGAGGCCAGAACGCTCACCAGTGCGAGGATCAGCAGGATGGCCGCGGGCCCGCCGGCGCTGCCGCCTCCCCCGGAAACAATGGCCTGCATGCCCCGCACCGCCCAGGTGAGCGGCAGGAACGGGCTGATCATCTGGAACGGCGCCGACACCAGCTCAATCGGGTAGAGCCCACCCACCGCGGTGAGCTGCAGCGCGAGCAGTACCAGGGAGACCACGATTCCGACCCGGCCGAACGCCGCCGTGAGGAAATGGTGCACCGCCGCGAACACGAAGGCGAGGAACACCGCGAAGGCCAGGGTCGACGGCAGGATCGACCACGAGACGCCGAGCGTGCTGTGCAGCAACAACACCACGACCACGGCCTGCGCTGCGGCGATTCCGAACGCACGGCCGAGGCTGCGGGCCACGAGGTTGCCGGTCGACGCGGTCGACGCGAGCGCGAGCGCGGACAGCGGCTTCATCACCAGGAAGATCGCCAGGGCACCGATCCACAGGCCGATCGGCACGAAGACCATGCCGATGACCGGGCCGATCGACGCGAAGGCGTTGTCGCGCTCCGCGGTGATGCCGACCGGTTCGGAGACGACCGCCGCGGTCGTCACCGGGTCGGTGTCGGTGAGAAGGGCCGCGCTGTCCGCGCCGTCCTGCAGCCCGCTGGCGAGTTCGACCGCGCCCGATTCGAGCAGGCGGGCGCCCGCCGCGGCATCCGTTGTTCCGGTGGCCAGCTGCGAGAGGCCGGTGGCGATGCCGGCAACGCCGGTGGCGAGGTCGCTGGCACCGCCGCGGAGGTCGCTGCCGCCGGCGGAGAGCAGGCTCGCACCGTTGGCGCTCTGAGACACCCCATCGAGCACGCCTTCGAGGCCCGGACCGGCCTGGCCGATGCCGGTGCTCTGCGCGGCGAGGGCGTCGAATCCGCCCTGGAGCTGCAGCAGGGCCGGCGCGTAGTCGGCGACCCGCGGGTCGCTCTGCATGGCCGCGTTCAGCTGCCTGAAACCGTCGGCGTTGGCCTGCACCCCGGCCGCGTAGGCCGGTAGGCCGGTCGCGAGCGGAGCCAGCCCGACCGCGCCCGTGCTCAGCCGGTTCAGGCCGTCGCTCAGTCCGGTGACGCCCTGGGTGTACTCGGTCACGCCGGAGGAGAAGCTGGCGGCGCCGGTCGCGGCGGACGAGGCCCCGGATGCCGCGGCGGCCGTGCCGCCGGCCAGCGAATCGAGTCCGGTGGCCACGCCGGTGACCCCGGTCGAAACCTGCGCGGCGCCATCCGCCGCCTGCGTGAGGGACTCGCCCAGCACGGCCAGGCTGGTGTAGAGCCCGTTGAGGTACTGCGAGGTGATCTCGCGGCCGAAGACGCCCGACATGGCGGTGCCCACCGACTGGGCCACCGATCCGGCCAGGAACGAGTGCGCGTCATCCGTGCGGATGCCCAGGTCGGCCTGGGTGGGAGCCGCCCCGCCCAGCGAGGTCACCGACGCCGAGAAGTCCTTCGGGATCGTGAGCACCGCGTAGGCGTCGCCGGAGGCCAGGGCCGACGCGGCATCCGCGGAGTTGGAGATGGTCCAGTCGAACCCGGTGGCCTCGGACCCCTCATCGGAAGGCTTGGTGAGTTCGGTCACGAGCAGGCGGCCGGCGAGCACCGGCTGCTCGGTGCCGTCGGGCAGGGTGGTGGTGACGATCTCGTCGTTGTTGACGACGATCGCCGGCAGCGTGTCCACGCGCTGATCGGCGGTGGCGAGGGCCCCGGCGAAGAGTCCGGCAACCGCCAGCGGCACCACGATCAGGCCCGCCAGCAGGGCCCCGAGGGCCCCTCGGCGCTGCCCGGGCGTGCGGCTGAACAGTTCCTCAAGCCTGGTGCTCATCGCTGCAGGGCCTTTCGGTCACGGGAATCGAGTTCGAGGGTCTGCAGCGGGCGGGCCCCGCGGTAGACCGCGATCGCCTCGGGGAAGGAGGCGGCACCGACGATGAGGGCGGTCGAGGCCGGGGCGAGGATCGCCAGCACCTGCACGAGGTCCCGCCCCGCCGGGTCGACGGGCAGTCCCTCGCCGAGGTCGACGATGACAACTCCCGGGGTCTCGATGAGCGCCGCGGTCACGTGCACCGCGGCACGGCCCAGGGCGGAGAGGGACGATACCGTCGTGCCGGCCACGATCGGGCCGGCGTCCCGGCCGCTCGACGGGGTGCCGAGCGCACCGTTCAGACGCGCGATCCACCCCGCGAGAAGCGAACGGCGCGACGCGGCGCGGTACCACGGATGCGCCAGGTCCAGCCGTTCGGCCAGCAACTCCCCCACGGTGAGCCCATTGTCGCGGCTGTCGCCCACGTCGGCGAGCGCCACCGCGCGGAGGGCGCGGCTGCGCTCGGACGGCAGCGGAAAGCCCATGACCTGGAGGCGGCCGAACACCGGGTCGAGCCGGCCGGCCAGGGTGGCGGCGACGACGCGGCGGTGGGTGGCGGAGCCGGTCAGTACCACCACCGCGCCGGCGTCGATGGTGAGGTCCAGCGGCCCGAAGGGGCTCTCCGGCAGCCCGAAGACGGCTCCCTCGGCCGTGATGGCGTGCGGCTTGCTGATGGCCCATTCCTTGTCGGCCAGGTGCCGGCGCAGACCCTCACCCTCGATGTCGACGTTGGGCAGAATGCGGGAGAGCCAGCGTGGCAGCCACCAGGCGGCATCGCCGGCGAGGGCCATCGCGGCCGGGACCAATGTCATCCGCACCAGGAACGCGTCGAGGAAGACTCCGACGGCGAGGGCGAACGCGATGCCCTTGATCGCCCCGGTGCCCTCGGGCACGAAGGCAAAGAAGACGAAGAACATGATCAGGGCGGCGGCCGTGACCACGCGGGCAGCGTGGGAGAACCCGTGCACGATGGATTCGCGGGCCAGGCCGGTCTTCACGAACTCCTCCCGCATGCCGGAGACGAGGAACACCTCGTAGTCCATGGCCAGACCGAAGAGCACGGCCATCAGCAGGATGGGCAGGAAGCTTAGGATCGGCCCGGGGGTTTCCACCCCGAGCAGCTCGGAGAACCAGCCCCACTGGAAGATCGCCACGGTCGCGCCGATCGATGCGGCCACCGAGAGCAGGAACCCGAGGGCCGCTTTGATCGGCACGAAGATCGACCGGAACACCATGGTCAGCAGGATGATCGAGAGCCCCACCACGATCAGGGCGAACGGCACGAGCGCGTTGCTGAGGCGGTTGGAGATGTCGATCGACACGGCGGTCGCGCCGGTCACGGCGATGGGGGTGCGCAAGTCGTCGTCGATCGATGGTGCCAGATCGCGGATGGCCTGCACGAGCGCCTTGGTCTCGGGCGCGTTCGGCGCGCTGTCCGGCATGACCTGGATGATGGCGGTGTCGACGGTCGGGTTCGGAGTGCCCTTGCCGACGAAGGCCACGCCGGGCAGGGTGCGCAGGGCCGCGCCGATGGTGTCGAGGTCACCGAAGATATCCGTCGTCTGGGTGATGTCGACGACGACGATGAGCGGACCGTTGTAGCCCGGACCGAAGCCCTCCTCGAGCATGGTGAACGCCTCTCGCTGCGTCGAACCGGCCGGCTCGGACGCCCCGTCAGGCAGGTTCAGGTCGAGGCTGAGGGCCGGGATCGCCAGCGTGCCGAGCACGCCCACCACGAGGAGCACGGCCACGACCGGCGCCCTGAGCACGAGGTTGACCCAGCGGTGGCCGAGGGTGGGCCGGCCGGTGTCTGGACGGGTGGCCCGGTGGTGCGCGCGGCTGCCTGTCTTGGGAGTGAGGCGCCCCTTGGCGAGGCCGAGAACGGCGGGGAGGAGCGTGACCGCCACGAAGATGGAGACCAGCACGGCCAAGGCGGCGCCCAGCCCCATCACGCTGAGGAAGGGGATGCCGACCACGAGCAGCCCGAGCAGGGCGATGATCACGGTGATCCCGGCGAAGACGACGGCGCTGCCGGCGGTAGCCACGGCCGAGGCGGCCGAATCGTGTGGTTCGACCCCGTTGGCGAGCTGCGTGCGATGCCGCGACAGGATGAAGAGCACGTAGTCGATGCCTACGGCGAGCCCGAGCATCAGGGCGAGCATGGGGGCCGTGCTCGAGACTGGCACGAATGCGGAAATCACGGTGATGCCGCCGATGGCGACGCCGACGCCGATCAGGGCCATCAGCAGCGGCATCCCGGCGGATACGAGCGAACCGAAGGTGATCACCAGCACCACGCCCGCGAAGATCAGGCCGAGAACCTCGGAGATGGTGATGCCGAAGGTGTTGTCCTGGAAAACCTGGCCGCCGAAGGCTACCTCGAGGCCGGCCTGCTCGGCGATATCCCGCGTCGCGGTCACGTCGTCGAGGGTTTCCGCGGTGACGTCGGTTGATAAGCCGGACAACTGAACTTGGCTGAACGCACTCTCCGAGTCGTCGGAGATCGCGCCCGACGCATATTCGTCATAGGGCGTCAGCACCGAGTCGACGCCGGGCACGTCCGCGAGTTCGGCCGCCATGTCGACGATGGCCGTGCGGTAAGGCTCGTCAGTGACGGATGCCCCGTCCGGGGCCGTGTAGACAACCTGTACCGCGGCGCCGGCCGCCTGGGGGAACACCTCGCCGAGCTTGTCGATGGTGTCCTGTGATTCCGTGCCGGGAATCGCGTACGACTCCTGGGTCTGGCCACCGAGGGCCACCCCGGAGCCGAGGATCCCGACCAGCAGGATGGCCCAGATGCCGAGCACCAGGCCCGCACGCTGGTAGGCGAAGTGACCGATTCGATAGAGCAGGGTTGCCATGGGTGCTACTTCCGGGACGGGGCGGTGCGAACGGTGACAGGGGCAAGCAACTCGGTGATGACGGTCAGGAGAGCCGGTCGGACCTCTTCCACCGGGGCTATCTCCTCCCCGAGGAACGTCATGCCGGCCACCAGGGTGTAGGCGGCGCCGCCGAGGGCGATACCGAAGCGGATGCGGTCCTCCGTACTCGCATCGCCGTGGCACAGCGTGTCGGAGAGGCGCACGATCACCACTCCTGCCCGGTCGATCACGGGGATGCCGCGCAGCGACTGAGACTGGTTGATGAAGGTGTGCAGCTCGAGGCGGAATTCAAGGATGAAGTCGATGAAGTCGTTCACGAACCGGCTCCGGGTCAGGGCGCTCTCCTCGGTGGCGAGGAACCGTTCGAGAATGGCCTCCAGCCGGTTCACCGCCGGGGTGAGCACCTCGTCGAGGAGCGCTTCCTTGGAGGCGAAGTGGTAGAGCACGCTCGATTTGGAGTACCCGGCCGCGTCGGCGATCTGCTGCAGCGAGGTGCCGGCGAACCCGACCGAGGCGAACTGCTCCAGCGCTGTCGCGCGCAGTTCTGCGCTGGTGCTCTGGCGGTTGTGTGGGGGCTGGGGCACAACGGGCTCTGGAGTCACCCGATCACGGTACCTGACCGATCGGTCAGAGCTTGTCCGATCGGTCAGATTGTCGGGAAACGTGCAGCCGGGCAACTTCCGGGTAGCGTTAGACGCGGAGGTCACCATGCGAAAGTTCATTTTCAGCAGTGCCATCATCGGCGTGCTCGCCGGCGGTTGGAACATTCTGAGCGCCACCCGCACCGGTCCGCGCGACTGGCGCCTGGCGCTGATGTGGATCGGCTGGCTGCTCAGCGCCGCCGTCGCCATCGGAACCGTCATCCAGGATGCCGACGATCGCCGAATCGAGGACTAAGTCCTCCGCTGTCGGCGTGTCAACGCGGGCCGTAGCGCGCCGCACGGCAAACTGAAGAGTTCACGGGCACGTTAGCCGAAAGGGGCTCCCGATGTTTGGTCGACGACGTCGCGTCGCACCGGTCGCACCGGTCATCCCCCCGCCCGTTCCCGAGCTCAGCGACGCTCAGATATTCGAGCTCCTGCACACCCAAATCGCTCGTCTCGTCGGCGCCCAAGGCCAGTGGACTCTGGTTCCCCGCAGCAGTGACGACACCGACGTGATCTTCCACGATCTGAAGGCGAACCAGATTGCCTCGTCCCTGGCCTCCGTGCTCCGCACAGAGACCGCCGTTCTGCGCGGCGAGGTCACCGCCGAGCCCACCGCGCTCCCCTTCATTCCCGCCCCGATCTCCGTTTGGGCCGAACCGGAGCGGGCGCCGACGGCCACCCTTCCGCGCTTCTCCGCCGCTGCTTCGACGAACAACGCCCGCCTCGTCGCCTGACCCGCGGCCCCGCTTGTTTGCTCGCTCGGCAACGCGATTATCGTCCACTCCGGGTCAACCTGCATCGGTGACCGCAGTCGGCACTGAGTTCCGGTGCGGATGATCGTCCAGTGCTTGTTGTGCAGGAGCAAAGGGTGAGCATGGCACAGCAGTACTCCGTCGGACGAGCGCATCCGTTTGCAGCTGCGGAAGAAACGCCCCGCGGCACCGGAGACCACCCATCCCAGGCGCTCGAGATCGCGTTGTGCTGCGGCTGGATCGACGGGCAAGTGAACTCTCTCGACGGTTACTTGTCGCAGGCCTTCACTCCCCGCCGAGCCCGCAGCGTGTGGTCACAGCTCAACCGGGACTCAGCCCTCACCCTCATCGTGGAGGGGTGGATGCGTCCCGCCGGGTTCTTCCCGGCGCTCACGTCCCAGAACCGTTTCGCGATCCTGTTCCGCCTCGACGGTACGAAGCAGCCCGAGGCTCGCGCCGCGAAGATTGCGACCTACATCGGCATGCTCGAATGCGGGGAACCGCTCTACCGGCAGAAACCCCGAGACACCCCTGCGTCGGGAGCTTGCCGGACGCGCCCGTATAGAGTTCCGCCGCATTCTTTGTAGGTCTTCTTCAGACTCGCGCTGCCGCGGAATTCTAGATTGAAGATCATGACTTCCAGCCCCCTCATCGCCCGCACCCCGACACCCCGCATCATGAGCGTGCGCGACCTGTCGCAGATCGCCATCTTCGCCGCCCTGATCGCCGCACTCGGACTGCCCGGCGCCCTGAGTATTGGGGCGGTGGCCGTGCCGATCACCTTCCAGACCCTCGGGGTGATGCTGGCCGGGGCGATCCTCGGGGCGCGCAAGGGCTTCTTCGCCGTGCTCCTCCTCCTCGCCCTCGCCGCAGCCGGCCTCCCGCTGCTGTCTGGCGGGCGCGGCGGCATCGTCTGGTTCACCACCTCACCCTCCGCCGGCTACCTCTACGGCTGGCTGCTCGGCGCCCTGGTCATCGGCTACTTGACCGGCCTGCTCCTCCCCCGCTACCGGCTCTGGGCGGCGCTCGGCGCCACCACCCTCGGCGGTCTCGTCGTGGTCTACCTGATCGGCGTGCCCGTCACCGCGATCAACCTGGGCCTGCCGCTCTGGGTTGCTCTTGTCGACGCCGCGAAGTTTCTGCCCGGCGACCTGATCAAGGTGGTCGTGACCGTACTGGTGGCCCGCCAGGTTCACAGGGCCTACCCGGGTCTGATCCCGCCGCGCCGCAGCGCCGCTCCCGCGCCCGAGGCCGCCGACGTCACCACCGGAGCAGTCACGCCCGCATCATGAGCAGGATCGACTTCGACAGCGTCTCGCATGCGTTCGGTGAACGGATGGTGCTGCGGGACA
The DNA here is from genome assembly GCF_004402465.1 of Cryobacterium sp. TMT2-14. Lineage (NCBI taxonomy): Bacteria > Bacillati > Actinomycetota > Actinomycetes > Micrococcales > Microbacteriaceae > Cryobacterium > Cryobacterium sp. TMT2-14. The sequence goes on from NZ_SOFV01000030.1 coordinate 95,178, forward strand.
TCCGTCTGACCCTCACCGAACAGCGCATCGGCATCGTCGGTGCGAACGGGTCGGGAAAGTCCACCCTCGTGCGCCTGATCAACGGATTGATCAAGCCCGACACCGGAATCGTAAGCGTCGGCGGCCTCGACGTGGCCCGGAACGCCAAGGCGGTGCGCCGGCAGGTCGGCTTCATCTTCACCAACCCGGACAATCAGATCGTGATGCCCACCGTGGCCGAAGACGTCGCCTTCACCCTGCGCCGCCGCGGGCTGACCCCGCTCGAGATCTCGACCCGCACGCGGGCGGCGCTCGAGCGCTTCGGGCTCGACCAGCACGCCGACCATCCGGCGCACCGGCTGTCCGGCGGCCAAAAGCAGTTGCTCGCGCTGGCGGCCGTGCTCGTGGCGGAGCCTGAGATCGTGGTCGCCGACGAGCCGACCACGCTGCTCGACGCACGCAATGCCCGGCGCATCACCGAACTTCTGCTCGGCCTGAGCCAGCAGGTCATCGTGGTCACCCACCAGCTGGACCTGCTCGCCGCCTTCGACCGCGTGATTGTGATCGAGGACGGCCGGGTGGTCGCCGACGGTGCACCGGATGCCGCGCTCGGCGCTTACCGGGAGCTGCTGGCATGATCGGGCCGGCATGATCGGGCTCTATCACCCCGGCCACTCGCTGATCCACCGCGCGCCGATGCTGCTCAAGCTCGTGCTTCTCTCGCTCGCCGTGCTGCTCGTCGGCTCGCTCGGCGAGCTCTGGCAGCTGGGCGCCTGCCTTCTCGGGGTCGCCGCACTGTTCCTGGTGGCGCGGGTGCCGCTGGGCGCGGCGTGGCAGCAGATCGGCCCGATCCTGTGGATTTTGGTGATCGCCGTTCCAGTCCAGGCGCTGTTCGCCGGCTGGACCACGGCCGGCCTGATGGCCGGGCGGCTACTGATCGCCGTGGCGCTGGCGGCGCTGTTCACCGTGACGACCACGGTCACGGCCGTGCTTGAGGGCTTTCAGAAGCTTCTACGACCGTTCCGTCGCTGGGTCGACGCCGACCGGGTCGGCCTCCTCCTCGCCCTCACCCTGCGGTGCATCCCGCTCGTCACCGAGATCGTGTCCGAGGTGATCGAGGCCCGTCGGGCGCGCGGCACCCAGGGTTCGCTGCTCGCCCTGGCCGTGCCGGTGGTCGTGCGCTCGCTCTATGCCGCGGATGCGATCGGTGAGGCTCTGGCCGCCCGCGGTCTCGACGACTGAGGCCGGAGCGGTTCGGCCCCGGCAGGTCGGTTGCGGCTAGGTTGAGACCACCAGCGGTTTCCGGTCTCACCCCGACCGGACAGGCGAGGAGCGGAGCGCGATGATCCAGCCCGGCTGCATGACCGAGGCACGTCGACGAGGACGGCTGCGGCGCGGCATCCGGGCCGGTGGCTGGTGGACCCTGACCGCGTTCGTACTCGTCGTGATCGTGTTCCTTGCCTGGGTGAACACTGTGCGCGTGGCCGATCGGGCCGCGTCGGACGAGGTCTTCGCCAACCCGAACGTGACCGTCACCGACACCCCCACGTCGGTCGTCCTCGCGCCCGCCGACGACGCCGGCGACATCGGCTTGGTCTTCGTTCCCGGTGCCCGGGTTGACCCCTATGCCTACCTCTACAAGCTGGCGGGCACGGTCGAAGACACCGGGGTGACCGTTGTGATCATCAAGCCGGTGCTCAACCTCGCCATCTTCGACCGCCGGACGTTGTCCACCTTCACCGACGCCGTCCCCGACGTCTCCACCTGGTTCGTGGGCGGCCACTCGATCGGCGGCGTGCGAGCCTGCATGCTGGCGGACGATCCCGCGGTGGCAGGGCTGGTGCTGTTCGGCAGCTACTGCGCGGCCGCGCCGGAGCGCACCGATCTGCGGGCCCTCAGCCTCAGCGGGAGCGCCGACGGCCTCAGCACCCCGGAGAAGATCGCCGACAGCGCAGATCTACTTGTGCCCGACACCCGTTTCGTCGAAATCGAAGGAGCCAACCATGCGCGGTTCGGCGACTACGGCGTCGAGAACGGCGACGGTGTTGCCACCATGTCAACGGATGCCGTTGCCGCCGAAATCACCCGCGAGCTCACTGAGTTCCTGACACAGACAACCCCGTAGTCGGCAACCTTCCCCGGTCCGCGGTTGCGATGCACTGAAGCGGCCGGCACCTGACGAACCCGATCGTTGGAGCACGGCGTGAGCACCCTGGTCATCTTCGATTCGACCTCCAAAACCAGGGCAACCATTGCCAGCGTCGCCCCGGCACCCTGCGGGGCGCGGTCGGCCGCCTTCGACACCCGGGGGCGCACATCCGTGCTGCCCCGCTGAGGTGCAAGAAAGGCCCGGGTATCCTTGACCGGGCCTCTCCTGCCGCTCTCGTGTTGTGTTCTGTGTTACGTGGTGGTCAGAGAGTCTACGTACTCCTGGTTCTCGGAGATCCACTTCGCCACGATCGGCTCGTAGTCCTTGCCGTCGTAGTCGACGAACATGGCCTTCTCAAGCGAGTACAGCTTGTCGAGGTCCATGTCGAAGCCCTTGATCCACTCGGTGGCCTGCGGAAAGTCCTCGGCGAAGTCGGACTTGGCGTAGCTGTGGAGCGACTCGGTGTTCTTCAGGGTTCCCTTGGGGTCCTCGAGAGTCTTGATCGGCAGCGAACCGTAGGCCCAGTGCGGCTCCCAGAGGGTGACGACGATGTTCTCGCCGGCCTTGGTGGCCGCGGTCAGCTCGGTGAGCATGGCTGCGGTCGATGAGGTCAGGTATTCCATGTCGTCGAGGCCGTAGGCCGGGATGACCTTCTCAGTGGTGGCCTTGGTCAGGCCGGCTCCGGGTTCGATTCCGACGATGCGGTTGCCGAACTTGTCGGCGTTCCTGGCCAGCTCGTCGAGGGAATCGATGGGGGCATCCTTGTTGACGGCGATGGTCAGGCGGGATTCCTCGTTCCATGCGCCGAGGTCGACGATGTCATCGCCGTACTCCTTCACGTAGGACGCGTGGGTCTCCGGCATCCAGACATCCATGTTGATGTCATAGTCTCCGGTGGAGAGACCCGAGTAGACGGGGGCAACGTCGGCGTATTCCAACTCCGCGTTGTAGCCCTTCTCGTCGAGGATGGCCTTCCACAGTTCGGAGACCGCGACGCCTTCATCCCAGCCGTTGAACACGGCGATGGTGATGTCTTTCTGGTCCTTGTTCCCGTCGCCGACGACGGCGGCCTCGGCCGAGGCGCAGCCGCTGAGTGCGAGGAGCCCAACGGCTCCGAGGGCGATGAGGGACAGTGATCGGTTTTTCATATTGTTTCCTTTCGTGTCGCCTGGTGGGCGACCGGGGCAGAATCAGAAATCAGGAGGTCGTGTGCGTGGCGCACTGACTCAGGCGGCCAGGGCTTGCTGGGCGCGGCGCTTGCGGGCCGACATGATTCGACCGAGCGGGGTGTCGCCGGTGCCGAGTGCGGCGGTCAGGCGGTCAAGGAAGATGGCGAGGATCACCACGGCGAGGCCGGCTTCGAAACCGAGTGCGACGTCGATGCGGTTCAGGCTGGCGACGACATCCGCTCCCAGCCCCCCGGCACCGACCATACCGGCGATGACGACCATCGACAGTGAGAGCATGATGACTTGGTTGATACCCGCCATGATCGTCGGCATCGCCAGCGGAAGCTGGATCTGCCGGAGGATGCGCCAGGGCGAGGCGCCGAAGGCCTGCCCGGCCTCAACCACTTCTCGGTCGACCCCGCGGATGCCCAGCTCGGTGAGGCGGACTCCCGGAGCCATCGCGAAGATGATGGTGGCCACGATTCCGGGCACGACGCCCACGCGGAACAGAATCAGCGCGGGAATCAGGTACACGAAGGCCGGCATGGTTTGCATGAAGTCGAGAATCGGCCGGATGATGTTGGACGCCACCGCGGACTTCGCCGCCAGGATACCGAGCGGCAGGCTGAGGGCGATCGCGAGCACACTGGCGACCAGCACCAGTGCGAGGGTGTTCATGGCGTTCTCCCACTGGTCGACGCCGACGACGACGATCAGACCGAGGACGGTACCGACCATGAATTTCCAACCGCGGGTGGCCAGGGCCAGCCCCGCCGAGAGCACGATGATCACCCAGAAGGGCGGCGCCACCAGGAGGAAGTCGACCAGTTCGTAGGCACCGTCGAAGACGGCCCGGATGAAGTCGAATAAGAACCCGAACGTGTCGGTGATCCAGTCGATGAACCCCTCCACGAGGGTACCGAGAGGAAGTCGGAAGTCGTTCACAGGTCGGCTCCTTCCAGAGCGGTGTCGCGGAGGGTTTCGGTGATCACGCTGATGGAAATCGTGGCTGCGGGCTCGATCACGGGCACGTCTCCCGTATTCGTGCTCACGTTGCCGAGCGCGGCCAGCAAGGTCACCCGCGGGATGACGCCGAGCAGACGGTTCTTCTCATCGACCACGGCGATGGCCAGATCACTGCCGACCGAGGGTTCGACCAGGTCGACCAGCGGGGTGTCCGGGTTGACGGAGATCGCATCCGTGCGCACTATCGCGCGCAGATCGGTCTCGCCGGCCTTGACCTGCCCCAGCACGTCGCGATCGCGCACCACACCGGCGAAGGTGCGGTCGCGGTTGAGCACGAAGGTGGCGGAGGTCTGCAGGTCGCGCATGGTGCGGAGCGCAGCTCGGGGACCGCCGGTGATCGTGACCACGGAGCGCACGGGCTCCATCACGCTGGCCGCGGTCAGCACCCGGGCGCGGTCGACATCCTGCACGAACTGAGCGACGTAGTCGTTCGCCGGATCGGTCAGGATCTCCTCGGGGGTGCCGATCTGAACGATGCGACCATCGCGCATGACCGCGATGCGGTCGCCGAGGAACATGGCCTCGTTGAGATCGTGGGTGATGAAGATGATGGTTTTGCCGAGCTCGGCCTGCAGCTCGATCAACTGCTCCTGCATTTCGCGGCGGATCAGCGGGTCAAGGGCCGAGAACGCCTCGTCCATCAGGAGGACGTCGGTGTCGGCGGCGAGAGCCCGGCCGAGGCCGACTCGCTGCTGCATTCCGCCGGAAAGCTCGGACGGCAGGCTGTCGGCCCAGCCGTCGAGCCCGACGAGGCGGATGATGGTGCGCGCCTTGGCGAGCCGCTCCTCGCGGCCCATGCCCTGCACCTCGAGTCCGTAGGCGACGTTGTCGATCACGGTGCGATGCGGTAGCAGGGCAAAGTGCTGGAACACCATGGAAATATTAGTGCGGCGCACCTCGCGCAGTGCGGCGGCGGAGATGCCGGTGATGGCCTGGCCGGCCACCGTCACGCTGCCAGAGGTGGCGTCCAGTAGCCCGTTGAGCATGCGGATCAGCGTGGATTTGCCCGAACCGGACAACCCCATCACCACGAAGATTTCGCCGCGGTGAACCTCGAATGAGGCGTCGATAACGGCGGCGGTGCCCAGCGAGGACACCTCATCGCGGCTGGCTCCCGCGGTCAGCTTCTTGACGAGCTCGTGCGGACGACGCCCGAACGCTTTGTACAGTCGATCTGCCTTCACGGCAATAGTTTCGGTCACGGATTCTCCCGGTGCACGCCGGGCGGGGCCGATTCACGGCCGACGGAACGGATGCACGCTGTGTCGGACGGGTAGGCCGTGACCGGCCTCGACGCGATGGAAAGCGTGGGCTGGGGCGATCATGGGGATCGCATCCGTCATGGCCTCACCATACGAAGCGCCGTACCGATGGGGCCGTGGCTGTACATTCGCGTCCTGGTGAAGGGTCGTAAGACCAGCAGCAATCCTAACACGGGGGTATTTGCGTCGCAGAAGCAGCGATTTCGACGGTTTCGGGTAGCGGGGAGAACCGGCCCTACCGCGGGCCGCGAGACAGTCGCCGCGGACCATCCGTGCCGGGTCGCGTTCGACGACCCGGAACGGACTCAGGCCTTGAGCACCGCGATCTGCGCGGACTTCTCGGTCGCGGCGGCTGTTTCGGCGGCGCTGGGCGCACCGTGGTGGGCGATCATCGTGGTCTCGTCGAACGGCTCGTGACGGTCGAGCACCCGGTCGACCTGGGCACGATCGATCTCCTTGGTCCAGGATCCGATCAGCACGGTGGCGACGGCGTTGCCGGTAAAGTTCGTGAGCGCGCGGGCCTCGGACATGAAGCGGTCGATGCCCACGATGAAGCCGACTCCTTCAAGCAGCTGCGGGGCGTGGGCCTGCAAGCCGGCGGCCAGGGTCGCGATCCCGGCACCGGACACTCCGGCGGCACCCTTGGAGGCGATGATCATGAAGGCGAGGAGCCCGATCTGCTCGCCCAGGGCGAGCGGCTGACCCATGGCCGTGGCGATGAAGAGCGACGCCATGGTCAGGTAGATCGCGGTGCCGTCGAGGTTGAAGGAGTACCCGGTGGGAACCGTGACGCCCACGACCGGCTTGGAGACGCCGAGGTGCTCCATCTTGGCGATCAGGCGCGGCAGCGCCGCCTCGGAGGAGGAGGTAGAGAAGATCAGCAGGTACTCTCGGCCGAGATAGCGCATCAGCTTGAAGATGCTGATGCCGGTGACGATCTTGAGCAACCCGCCGAGGATGACGACGATGAAGAGCACACAGGTCAGGTAGAAGGCGCCCATCAGGGTGAAGAGGCTGATAACGGCCTGGAAACCGGTGGCACCGACGACGGCGGCGATCGCACCGAAGGCGCCGATCGGCGCGAGCCACATGACCATGATCAGGATGCGAAAGACCAGGGCCTGCACGTGCGCGATGCCCTCGAGGATCGGCTTGCCGGCGGCTCCCATCTTCTGCAGCGCGAAGCCGGCGATGAGGGCCACCAGCAGGGTCTGCAGGATGTTGCCGGCGGTCAGTGCGGAGAACAGTGTGGTCGGGATGATGCCGAGGAAGAAGTCCGATTCGGCGGCTTCCGGCGGCACGAAGGTGGTCGCGGTGAGATCGAGCCCTGAGCCGGGCTTGATCACGTTGCCCACGACGAGGCCGATCGCCAGGGCGAAGGTGGACATGGTCAGGAAGTAGCCGAGGGCCAGTCCGCCGATCTTGCCGACCGTGGCGGCCTTCGCGATGGACCCGATGCCGAGGATGATCGTGCAGAAGATGATCGGCGAGATCATCATCTTGATCAGGGCGATGAAGATGTCCCCGAGCGGTTTGAGCGAGACGGCGAATCCGCCTGTACCGCCGAAGAGCAGGCCGACGATGACGCCGAGGATCACCGCGACGATGACCGCCATGTACAGGTAGTGGGACTTGTCAAACTTCTTCGCGGGCTGTGCAGCGCGGGCGCGAGGCAGTGATGCCATAAAAGACTCCTTTGTCTAGTAACTAGGCTGGGGTGAGGCGCTGGTGCGCCCGGACCATCCGTGGTGTGTTTCACACTGGACGACCGAGGCGCCCGCGTCACTGTTGCGGTCATATTGGTCACGGTCGCGCAAATGGAAGAAGGATGCGATGGGGCAAGGCTGGAGCATTGCGCGCCGCCTGTTCCTGGCGAACGCCCTGGTCATCATGGCCATAACCGTGTTCGCGGGCACCGCGGCCTTCGTGGACGCCCGCGACCGTGGTTTCGTCGCCGCCGAGGAACGGATGCTGTCCGTCGCCAGCGCCATCGCCGACAACCCGCTCGTACTGGAGGCCAGCCGCTCAGCCGATCCCAGCGCGGTGCTCCAGCCGTACGCCGAGCGGGTCACCGCCGACGCCACCCTCGACTTCATCACGATCATGGCGCCCGACCGCACCCGCTGGACCCACCCGACCGAGTTGGAGATCGGCCGCCCCTACATCGGTACCGTCACGCCCGCCCTGGCCGGGGAACCGTTCACCGAGGTGACCACGGGCACGCTCGGACCCTCGGTGCGGGCCGTCGTTCCGATCACCGACGAGCAGGGAGCCGTTCAGGGCCTGGTGGCTGCGGGGGTGAAGACGAGCAACCTCTCCATCGCGCTGAGCGCGCGGCTGCCGGCCGTGCTGGGGGTGGCCCTGATGCTGCTAGCCACGGGCACCCTCGCCGCCTGGCTGCTCGGTCGCTATCTGAGCCGGGTCACGCTCGGCTGGGGACCGGAGCAGCTCGCCCAGCTCTTCGTCTACTACGACTCGGTGCTGCATTCGGTGCGGGAGGGTCTCGTGCTCGTCACTCTCACGGGCGAGGTCGTGCTCTACAACGATCAGGCTGCCCGGCTGCTGGGCCTGCCGCCGCGCTCACCGACTGAGGGCAGAGCATCCTCCGCCGCCACGCAGAGCCTTGACCGTCTCGACCTTCCCCCAGCGCTCGCCGAGCTACTGAAGAGCGGCCGCCCCGCCACCGACGAGATCCACGTCACCGACACGCGCGTGCTGGTCGTCAGCCAGCTGCCGGCACTGAAACCGGGCAGCGGCCGCACCAAACCCGCGCCGATGGGCTGGGTTGCGACCATCCGCGACCACACCGACCTGCAATTGATGGGCAGCGAGCTCCGGTCGATGCGCACCCTCTCGGATGCCCTGCACGCCCAGACCCATGAGCACGCCAACCGGCTTCACACCATCGTGTCCCTGATGGAACTCGGGCGCGGCGCCGAGGCCCTCGATTTCGCCACCAAAGACCTGGAGCTCAGCCAGCAACTCACCGATGACATGCTCGACTCGGTGGACGAACCGGTGCTCAGCGCCCTGCTGATGGGCAAGTTCGCCCAAGCCAGCGAGCTGGGCGTGCTGCTCACGGTTGAGGCGGCCGGAACCCTCGCCGATTCCGGCCTGACGGCGCAGGACCTGGTCACGGTCGTGGGCAACCTGGTCGATAACGCACTCGACGCGGCCGCCGGCGGCGAGGCACCCCGCCGGGTGCACCTCTCGGTCGGCTCCACGCCCTCGTCGGTGGCGATCGAGGTGGCCGACACCGGGCCCGGCGTCGACCCGGACGCCGTGACCGACATCCTCCGCCGCGGTTACAGCACCAAGGAGCCCGGCAGTTTCGGCCGCGGCCTCGGACTGGCGTTGGTGCGGCAGACGGTCAACCGGCTCGGCGGCAGCCTCAGCATCACCCGCCGCGAGGGGGCCGTGTTCACGGTCACCCTCCCCCGGCAGCCGGAGGAGCCCACTGCGGGCATCGAACCCGACCTCGCGGCGACGATGGGCGGATCGTATGACTGACCGGGACATCCGGGTGCTCGTCGTCGAAGACGAAGCCATTGCGGCCGAGGCGCACGCCGCCTACCTCGGGCGTCTGACCGGTTTCGTGCACGCGGGCACCGTCGGCGACGGCCATTCCGCCCTGCGCGCCCTGGCTAAGGCCGTCACCGCGGGGCAGCCCATCGATCTGGTGCTGATGGATATGACCCTGCCCGACCTGCACGGCCTCGACGTGAGCCGACGGATGCGCGCGGCCGGCCTGACCACGGACATCATCGCCATCACGGCGGTGCGCGAACTGCACATCGTGCGCGGCGCCGTGGCCGCCGGCATTGTTCAATACCTGATCAAGCCGTTCACCTATTCGACCTTCGCGCAGAAGCTGGTGCAGTATCGGGACTTTCGGCTTCAGCTGGGCGGCCTGTCCGCGATGACCAGCCAGACCGACGTGGACCTGGCGTTCGCGAGCCTGCGCACGCCCACCGAGCTGCCGCGGCCGAAGGGTCTGTCCGAGGGCACCCTGGGCGCGGTGATCGAGTTCCTGAAGCTGCAAACCGTTCCGGTCTCCTCCAGCGAGGTCATGGAGCAGCTCGGCATTTCTCGGGTGACCGCCCGGCGCTACCTTGAGCATCTGGCCGACACCGGCTCGCTCGAGCGGTCGCCGCGCTACGGCACGCCGGGGCGGCCAGAGAACGAATACGTCTGGAAGCGGCTGTAGCGCGCACGTGCAGTCACGGCCGCGCGGTGAGCACTCCTGGCGTGGCTCTCTCAGCGGCCGGCGCGCTCCGCCAGGCCGCGCACGCAGGCGGCCTGGCCGGCGTGCTGCAGGTCGTCGGAGAGCACGCTGACCAGGCGCACCGCGAGTGTGACCGGCGGGGTCCAGCGGGTGTCGACGACCCGGGAGAAATCTGCCGTGGTGAGAGTGGGCAGCCAGGCGATGGTGCGGGCGTGCACCGCGTCGAGATAGCCGGCCAGAACGGATGCGCCGGCGCGCACCTGCCCAACCTCCTCGGCGGTTTGGCCGTAGCCGGTGGCCGCCCGCGCGAAGGGAAACGCGAACCTGTCGGCCCAGCCGGCGCTGTCCCAGAGCTGGTCCTCGTTCATCAGCTCGGCCAGGTGGTCATCCTGCACCCGGGTCAGGTGCCAGATCAACCACGCGATGCTGTTCGCCTCCGGGTCGGGCCGGAAGGTCAGCAGCTCTTCGTCGGCATCCACGAGCACGACATGCACGATGCTCCGGACACGTGCGTAGGCCTCGGCGATCAGGTAGCTCGACAGCATCGGTTCTCCTTACGCCGAGTGCCTCGTCAGTGCCTCGGTTGGTGGCCCCGATGTGTCCCGCGTCGGAGCCAGAGTAGCCCCGGCTTGCTACCTGGCGGTGGTCGAGCCTGTCGAGGCCCACCGCCCAGCAGCTGGATTACGGTTGCGCCCGTTTGCTCGGGAGTGCGATCAGGGTTTGTTCGGGGTCGACTCCGACCGGCGGCCGGAGCCAGTAGTCGTTACCGGTGCGGATGATGCTCCAGTGCTGATTATGCAACAGCAGGTGGTGCGGGTGGCAGAGCAGTACCCCGTCGGCGGGGTCGGTGTAGCCGTTGTCTTTCACCCATTCGTTAATGTGGTGGGCCTCGCTCCAGGCTGGTGATTTGTCGCAGTCGACCCAGCGGCATCCGCCGTCGCGAACGCCCATTGCGGCCCGCTGGGCTTCGGTGAAGAGGCGTTCGTCGCGGCCGACGTTGATGATGTCGCCGGATTCACTGAACTGGATGCCGCGGGTTCCGGTGTCGCAGAGGAGCCGGTCGATGGTGTCCTGCGAGATCGGGACCGGGTTTCCCTCGATCTGCCCTGCCTGACCCGCCTGACCCGTTTCGAGGGCCGTTCCGGCCACGATCACTCAAACCGACGGGCGGCGGCCACCGAACACCCGCCCCTGGTCGGCCTCACCGGCGATCTTCAGCAGCTGCACGAAGGCATCCGCGGCGATCTGATCCGTGCTGCGCGAGTCATCCTGCAGGCGTTTCGCCCACGCCGCCTTCTCCTTGTCGACGAAACGCACGCCTCCGCGGCGAGGGTCGGTGACCGAATCGAAGACGGAGAGCACGAATTCGCCGTCTTCGGGAGCGAAGAGCCCATTCAGGCGCACCTTGCCGTTTCCCAGCCGGTACACCTTCAGGAACCGGTCGTCGTAGGCCTGCTTCTCCCGAGCGGCAATGCCGGCTTCGTCGAGGCGGTCGCGCATTCGTCTCGCGAGTTTGAAGACGTGGTCCGCGTTCAGAGTTGAGGCCACGGCGAGGAGAGAATCGGGGGCCGCACGAAGCTTCTCGGCGGTGACCGCGTCGTCGATCTGGCCGAGACCGGAACGGATCGACTCGGCCGCATCGACCGAGAGCATTCCCGCGGTGACTGCCCGGGCGATCGGCGCCTGCCACGACACCTTCTCGACGAACGCCGCGACCGCGGCGGCATCCGAATCGCGCGACTTCAGGACGGCTTAGACGAGCTTCTCCGCCGCCGCGGCGTCGGCCATCATCGAGCCGACCGCGACGAGCTTGAACGCGTCGTTCTTCGTCGAGCCGGTCACCTTCTGGATCAACGCCTGAGGCGAGAGGAACCCCTGCTGCGCGGCCAGACCGGAGTGGCCCGGTTCCAGCCGCGAACGCCGGGCGATGGTCGCCGCCATCCGCGCCGAACGGGTGTCGAGGAGGCGGCGAGCAGCCGCGATCGGCCTCTGACCGGCCAGCACCTCAGCATCGGCGAGGGCCTTATTTTCGGCGAAAACGGAACCGAGGAGGGCGACGGCATCCGTTGCCTGCCTGAGGTCATCCGCGGTGGTTGTCATGTTTCGAAACTAGCAAACATGACATACAGAGTTGAGAGTCTGTCACTTATCTATGGAAGTTTCTAGAAGTCATGTTCGAGGCCTGCGCGGCCACTCCACCCTCTTCCGGTCGGCTAGCCCTCCAGCGACCTGATCAGACGAGCCAGCACGCCACCATGGACGGTGTTGGGCTCGACGTCCTTGGTCACTACACTGCCGGCAGCCACGATTGCCCCGTTGCCGATCGTGACACCGGGCAGGATTGTGGCGAAAGCACCGATCCACGCGCCGTCGCCGACATGGATCGGTTTGGTTACCAGTGGGCCGACTCGGAACTCGCTGGGTCCGATCTCATGCGTACTTGTGACGAAGCGGACGCCCTGGGCCACAGCCGCGCGCCCGATGACCACACGCTCATTGCCGTCGAAGTAGCAGCCCTCATTCACGAACGCGCCGGGTTTTAGAACGACCATTCTGGAGCCGAAGGTGACCCCCTTCAGCACTCTGGAACTTCTGACGTTCATTCCGGCGAGGTGGAGCAGCCGAGACCGATGCGCTCCATTGACGATCAGCGGTGTAGCCAGGAGCCAATTAACGATGATGTCGTGCCAAATTCGCACCGCGTGGGGTCTGTCTTTGGTGGCTCGTGCAGCTCTGATTTTTTCCGCCTGACGATGAAGGTGCTGTTGACTGGATATCAGGCTACCGGGTACAGAAAAGGCCAAGCCTCGTTTGGAACGAGCCTGGCCTTTTTCTGATGGTGCACCCCCCCGGACTTGAACCGGGAACCCACTGATTAAGAGTCAGTTGCTCTGCCAATTGAGCTAGAGGTGCGTGTTTCTCTACTCTCCGACCCAGGGTGACCCGAACCGACTCTAGATACTAACAGCACGATTACCTTCGGCGCCAATCGCGGTACAAACCGGAGAGTCGCGCCAAAATTACTAGTCTTGGTCTGTGACCCAGCCCCAGAAGTACTCCCTCGATGACGACCTCCAGCTCGCGACCGAGCTCGCCGATCTGGCCGACGCGATCTCGCGCGACCGGTTCACCGCGATGGACCTCGTCGTGACGACCAAACCCGACCGCACCCCGGTGACGGATGCCGACCAGGCCGTGGAGCGCGCGATCCGGACCGCCCTGGCCGAGCGGCGCCCGGCCGACGGCATCCTCGGTGAGGAATTCGGCACCGAGGGCACCAGCGTGCGGCAATGGATCATCGATCCGATCGACGGCACAGCCGGTTTCCTGCGCGGCATCCCGATCTGGGGCACTCTGATCGCCCTCGCCGTCGATGGCGATCCGGTGGTGGGGATGGCGAGCTCCCCAGCCCTCGGCAAGCGTTGGTGGGCGCGCACCGGCGGCGGCGCCTGGATGACCGACGAGCGCACGCCGGGCGCCGACCCCGTGCGCCTGGCCGTGTCCGGCGTGGCCAAGCTCGCCGACGCCTCGCTCAGCTACAACAGCATCCAGCAGTGGGACCAGACCGGGCACCTCGACGAGCTGATCACACTGTCCCGCCAGGTCTGGCGCACCCGCGCCTACGGCGACATGTGGTCGTACATGCTCCTCGCCGAGGGTCTGCTCGACATCGTCGCGGAATACGACCTGCAGCCCTACGATCTCGCGGCCCTGGCCCCGATCGTGCAGGAGGCCGGTGGCCGGTTCTCCTCCGCCGACGGCCGGCCCGGCCCCTGGCACGGCAGCGCTCTGGCCACCAACAGCCTGCTGCACGAGCCGGCTCTGCGGGCCCTCGGCTCAGCGACCACCACCACGGATGCACCCGCGTCCCCGAGCGCGCCGACCCGCTAACCGATGATCCCGCCGCGCACGCATCCCGGAACCCTGACCCTGCTGATCGCTGCGGCCAGCGTCCTGACCGCCAGCCTCACCGGCTGCAGCGTGATCGGCGACATGCTGCCGACGCCGGTCCGCAACGTGGCTGCCGTGCCGGCATCCGCTCTCGGAGAGGTCACCGCTGTGGCCGACCTTCTCGTCGGAGACTGCCTACGTGAGGTTTCGGAGGGACTGGACGTGAACGCATCGATCGTTCCGCGGGTTTCATGCGACGAGAGCCACGAGTTCGAGGTATTCGCCCGGTTCCCGGTGCCGGGCGACGCCTTCCCCGGCGACAACGCCGTGACCGCAGTGGCGGAAACCGGCTGCGGTTCCCTGTTCGAGGACTTCGTGCTGCTCGAGTACCGGGCATCGAGTCTGGATTTCGCCTACCTCACCCCCACGGCGCAGAGCTGGGCCGACGCCGACGTCCTGGCCAGCCCGAACGGCCCGGGCAGCCGCGACGTCTCGTGCCTGATCACCGACCCGGCCGGCGCCGTGACCGGCACCCTGGCCGGCGCATCGCGCTGACCCGCGGCCATACTGTTGACCCATGAGGATCAATGCCTTCTCGGATGTCTCCCTGCGAGCGCTCATGTTCCTGGCGACGCTCCCCGACGGCGAGCTTCAGACCTCGCGGGTCATCGCCGAGGCGGTGGCCACCCCGTACAGCCATGTCAGCAAGGCCGTCATGCGACTCCGCGAGCTGGGACTCGTGGAGTCACTGCGCGGCCGTACCGGCGGAGTGAGGATCAGCCCGGTCGGGCGAACGGCCACCGTGGGCTGGCTGCTGCGCCAACTCGACACCCGCGACGATGTCGCCGACTGTGAGACGCCCCACGGTGACTGTCCGCTCAGTGGCGGCTGTGGACTCCGCGGGGGGCTCCGACGAGCACGGGAGGCGTTCTACGCCGAACTCGACGACCTTGTGATCGCGGCTCTCCCCCATATCGGCTTCCCCGCTCCCGTTGTCCTCACGCTGGCACCCCCGCCGCCGCGCCGCGCCGATCGGGGGTAATGGGATACAACCCGATATTAAGCATTTGAAATGATACTTTTGGGTACGTCCCTCAATTGCTTGGAGTTTGCATGCTATCCACCCAGTCACTGCCCCTCATCAAAGCGACTCTGCCCCTGGTGGGCGAGCGCATGCCCGAGATCGCGAAGAACTTTTACGGCCGGATGCTGACCGCTCACCCCGACCTCTTCGACGGCCTCTTCAGCCGCTCCAACCAGAAAAACGGCTCGCAGCAGCAGGCCCTGGCCGGAAGTATCGCCGTCTTCGCGACCTACCTGGTGCAGAACCCCGACACCACGCCGGAGGCCATGCTCTCCCGCATCGCCCACAAGCACATCTCCCTCTCCATTGCGCCCGAGCAGTACGACATCGTCTACAAGTACCTCTTCGAGGCCATCGCCGAAGAACTCAGCGACGTCATCACGGCCGAGATCGCCGGCGCCTGGACCGAGGTCTACTGGCTGATGGCCCACGCCCTGATCAAGATGGAGAAGGGCCTTTACGCCGGTCTCGCCAGCGACAAGCCGCTCGCCCCCTGGGTCGTCGTGAAGAAGGAAGCGGCCGGCACCGACGCCGTCACATTCACCCTGGAGCCGGCCGACGACACTCCCGTGACGCCTGCCCTGCCGGGCCAGTACGTCAGCGTCACGGCCACCATGCCCGACGGCATCCGCCAGGTGCGCCAGTACTCGCTGTCGGCCGGCACGGCCACGACCCGCGTCTTCACCACCAAGCTCGACGCAGACGGCGAGGTCTCCCCCGTGCTGCACCGTGATGTGCAGGTCGGCGACACGCTCATCCTCTCCGTGCCGTGCGGCGACATCACCCTAGATCAGGGCACCGGCCCGCTGATCCTGGCCTCGGCCGGAATCGGCTGCACGCCCAGCGCATCGATCCTGCGCTCCCTGGTGGACACCGGCTCGAAGCGCGAGGTGCTCGTGCTGCATGCCGAGAGCAACCTCGAACGCTGGGCGCTGCGCGACCAGATGAGCGAAGACATCGCACTGCTGGAAGCAGCAGAGCTCGAACTCTGGCTGGAGATCCCGAGCGAGGGCCACCACGAGGGCTTCATGTCCCTTGAGAACGTGTCGATCCCGACGGATGCCTCGGTGTACCTGTGCGGTCCGCTCCCGTTCATGCGCAGCCTGCGCTCACAGGCGCTGGAGTCCGGTGTGCCGGCCGACCGCATCCACTACGAGATCTTCGGCCCTGACCTCTGGCTTGCCGGCGTCTGATCCGCGCGGAATTTCAGCGCAGCCTCAGTGCTCGTCGCCCCATTCGGTGCCCTCGAGGTCGCCGCGCAATGTGCCGGTGACCTCGTCGACCGCCTCGCCCACGGTGCCCGCGAACCGCTCCGGTGGGAACCGTCGACTGAGACCGTAGTCGCGCAGGTGGTCCTTCACCGGACCCTTCATCTCGGCGAAGATCAGCGTGATCCCGCGTGAGGCGAGGAAATCGTCGAGTTCCAGAAGTTCTTCCACGGCGGTCGTGTCGATCTCTGTGATCGGCTCGGCCGCCAGGATGACCGTGTGCACGTCACTCCCTGCCTCGGTGACGACGCGACGCACGAAGTCGTCGAAAATGCCGCCGTTGGCGAAGAACAGCGGCGCGTCGAAGCGCACGATGACGATGCCGGGCAACCGCTCGCCCTCCGGATGACGGGACAGGTCGTGGTACCCGCGCAGCCCACGGATGCGCCCGAGCTCAGCCCGGTAGGGTCGCCAGGCGTGGCTCACGAATGCCCCGAGGGACAGCACGATCGCCACGCCGATGCCCTCGATCACGCCCACGACCACGACACCGAGGAACGACGCGATGGACAGCGCGGCATCCACTTTGTTCATCCGCACGAGGGCGAGGAACCCCTTCACGTCGATCAGACCGGCGGCCGCGACGATCACGACGGCAGCGATGGTCGCCGAGGGCAGGTAGCCGGTGAGTCCGGGCGCCAGCAGCATGAACACCACGATGAGTGCGGCGCCGACCACGCCCGTGAGCTGGGTTCGTGCGCCCGCGCTCTCGGCAACGGGGGTGCGCGAGGACGACGCCGAAATGGGGAAGCCGCCGAGCAGACCGCCCGCGATGTTCGAGGCGCCGATCGCCGCCATCTCCTGACTCCCGTCGACACTCTCGCCGCGGCGCGCGGCGAACGTGCGCGACAGCACGGCCGTGTCGGCGAAGGCGATCAGGGCGACGCCGAGGGCGGGAAGGGCGAGCGCGGCGACATCCGCCCAGACCAGACCGCCGAGCGCCGGAGCGGGCAGTCCCTGCGGCATCGCCCCGACGACGGGTATGGTGCTGTGAAGCCCGAGTACGGCAGTCAGCAGTGTCGCCAGCACGACGGCCACTAGCACGCCGGGGATCCGAGATCTGCCCCAGGACAGACCCACGATGATGAGCAGCGACCCGAGTCCGAAGAGCAACGCGGTGAGGTTGACTTCGCCCCCGGCGATACCGGCCCCGATTGCGATCACGTCGGCAATCGGCGGACCCGAGTCGATCGAAAATCCCAGCAGCGCCGGCAGTTGGGAAATGATCACCAGGAGTCCGAGGGCATTCAGGTAGCCGACCCGGATGGGCTTGGAGAGCAGGTCGGTCACGAATCCGAGGCGGAGCAGTCCGCCCAGCAGGAGGATCAGGCCGACCATGATCGCGAGAAGTCCCGCCAGGGCCACCGCTCGGTCATCGTCGCCGAGGGCAAGCGGCAGGATCACGGCCGCGATGATCGGCGCCAGGGCCGAGTCGGGGCCGAGCACCAGCACGCGAGAGGGGCCGAACAAGGCATATGCCGCCAACGGAATGATCGTGGCGTACAGGCCGGTCTCTGGCGGCAGGCCGGCCACCTCGGCGTAGCCGATGCCCACCGGGATCAGCAAGGCGGTGAGCACAAGCCCCGCTCTCAGGTCAGGGAGCAGCCAGGCGCGCCGGTAGGTGAGCGCGGTATCGACACCCGGCACCCACTTCTTCACCCACGCAGCCGCCATACCGTTCCTCCCGGCCCTATCTTGGTGCATCCGGGCGGTCCGGCCTAGAGGGCCTATAAGTCGGTGTAGCCGAGATCGGGAGCCGGGAGAAAGCGGGCGACGGATGAGGGGGCGCCCGACAGCGCGAGGATCACCAGTTCGTTCTCCCCCGCAGTGAGCACCGGACCGGGCACGTACAGGGTAACCTGCGGCCCGCGATCCCAGAATCGGCCGAGGTTGAACCCGTTCAGCCAGGCCTGGCCCTTGCCCCAGCCGACGACGCTGAGAAAGAGGTCCACCCCGGGCTCGGCGACGAAACGCCCGCGGGCGAAGGCCGGGCCCGCCAGCGACCCACCGGGCATACCCCTCCGGAACAGGGAGGCGCCAAGTCCGGTCACGGCGTCGAGGCGCAGCGGGACCACCTGCCACGCCGGCTCCTCCGTGTCGAGGAGGGCCGGGCCGATCAGACCCTTGGCCTCGCCGATCCGGGGGCCGTAGTTGACCCTGCCCTGATCTTCGACGAGCACGTCGAGTCGCCCGGCAGCGTCACCGTCACCCACGCTCGGCAGGGTGAGCGAGCGGTCGTGGTTGTCGCGCTGGAGCACACCCACCGGCACACCGTCGAGAAACACCTGGGCGCGGTCGCGCACCTCAGCGAACGAGAGCACGCGGGCGGCACCCGGTGCCACCCGCGTGCGGTAGAGGGCGAACCCGGAATACTGGCCCACGGCATCCATGGTCGGCAACCCGGCGCCAGCAGCGGCAGGAACGACAGCCTCGACCCCCGCTGCAGCCTCGTCGGCCGGCACGCCCAGAACTTCGAGGGCATCCCACAGGCTGACCGACTCCCAGAGGGACACCTCGAAGGCCGGGGCCGCCCGCACCCGGTCCGGCAGCTCGTCCGGCACGCTCGTATATCGGGCGAGCACCTCCCGGAAGGCGTGGTACTTCTCGGTGGTCTGGCCGCTCTCCGACAGGGGCGCGTCGTAGTCATAGGACGTGATCGTGGGCTGGAACACGCCCTTGTCATTGGCGCCGTTCGTGAATCCGAAATTGGTGCCGCCGTGGAACATGTACAGATTGACGGATGCCCCAGTAGCCAGCAACTCGTCGAGCTCTCGCGCCGACTCTGCGGCCGAGGTGGTGTGGTGGTGTTCACCCCAGTGGTCGAACCATCCGTTCCAGAACTCCGCGCACATCAGCGGCCCGGTCGGCTGATGCCGCCGGAGGGTGGCCAGGCGTTCGCGGCTGCGTGCGCCGAACGACCCGGTCTTGTGCAGTTCGGGCAGGCTGCCGTCCTGCAGCATCTGGTCCGTCGGCTGGTCGATCGTGGTCAGTGGCACGGTGATGCCGTGGGCCCGGTTGAGCTCGACGAGCGCCGTGAGGTAGTCCTGATCGCGCCCGTAGGCACCGTACTCGTTCTCGATCTGCACCAGGATCACCGCTCCGCGGCGATCGATCTGCCGCTCGGCCACGATCGGCAGCACCTGCTCGAAGTACTCGGCGACGGCCGCCAGATACTGCGGCTCATTCCGGCGCACGCCCACTGTGGCGTTCTGGAACAGCCAGGCCGGCAATCCGCCGTTGTCCCATTCCGCACAGATAAACGGGCCGGGGCGCACGATCGCGTACAAACCCTCCGCAGCGACGAGGTCGAGAAAATGCGCCAGGTCGAGCGGCCCGTCGGTGCGGAACTCCCCGCGCACGGGTGCGTGCGCGTTCCAGGGCACGTAGGTCTCGATCGTGTTCAGGCCCATCAGCCGGGCCTTGTGGATGCGGTCGGCCCAGTGGTCGGGGTGCACCCGGAAGTAGTGGATGGCCCCGGCCAGCACTCGGAACGGCTGCCCATCGAGCAGGAAGTCCCGTTCCCCGATCGCGAAGCGGCCGGTCACGCGGTGCCGGCCGTCGTTGCCGCCACTGCCACTGCCGGCACAGCCTCCCGGGATCGGCGCAGCACGGCCACCCCGAACCGGGGCAGGTCCAGTTCGCCGTCGGTGAGCGTGGCCGGGCCGAGGTCGATGCCGATGAGTCCCGAGCCCGTGACGCCCGCCACCCGCACGACCTCCTCGCTGTGGTTGATGTAGAAGAGGTAGTCGTGGGTGTCGGACTGCCGGGCGGCGAGCTGCACCGATCCGTGCACGGCGGCAGGCAGCGGCGAGACGATCCCGGCCTGTGCGGCGAACCTTCCGACGAGGGTGGCCAGCGCCACGGTGTCGGGCACGGTGGCGACGAAGCAGGCCCGGCCGGCGCCGACAACCCGGCCCGTCACGGCGGGTACCCCGGGGTACGGACCGCCGACGAATCGGGCGAGCACCTCGACATCCGGCTGCACCGTGACGTCATGGGTGATCAGGATGCCTGTGCCTCCGTCGGGAAGGCTGGCGACGCCGGTCGGGCTGGTTCCCTCCAAACCCACGGTCTGACCGGGAAGCAGCGGGCCGAATTCCTCCGCGCGCACGCCGAGCAGATCGCGGAAGGCGCCCGGGTATCCCCCGGGATAGACGTGGTCGTCGCGGTCGGCCAGGCCGGAGAACGCACCGACGACGAGGTGGCCCCCGGCACGGGCATAGTCACCGAGGGCGGCGGCGAGCGGCTCCGGAACGACGTAGAGCATCGGCGCAATCACGAGGTCGTAGCCGGCCAGGCCGTTCTCGGCCAGGGCGATGGCCGCGGGCACGATGTCGGCCTGCAGCCCGTTGGCCAGTGCTGCGGTGTACCAGTTCATGGCCTCCACCTTGTAGCGCAGCTGGTCGGTGGGGTGCGAGTCGAGCTCGGAGGCCCACCAGGAGTCCCAGTCGAAGAGGATGCCGATGCGAGCCTGCACGGTTGTCGTGCCGGCCACCTCGGCGAGGGCGACGAGCTCGGCGCCGAAGTCCACGACCCGGCGGAACATCGTGCTGTCCTCACCCGCGTGCGGGAGCATCGCCGAGTGGAATTTCTCCGCTCCGGCGAGAGACTGGCGCCACTGGAAGAAGCAGATCGCGTCGGCGCCGTGGGCCAAGTGCGTGAGGCTGTCCCGGCGCAGCTGCCCGGGCGCCTTGGCCAGGTTCACCGGTTGCCAGTTCACGGCGCCGGTGGAGTGCTCCATCAGGAACCAGGGTTCGCGTCTGGCGATCTGCCCGGTGAGGTTGGCCGAGAACGAGAGCTCCTCGAAGGCGAGCGGGTAGGCGCCGAGGAAGTAGTGGTCGTTCGAGACAATGTCCACCTCGGTTGCCCAGTCCGCGTAGTCCATCCCCTTCACTTCGCCCATCACCATGAAGTTCGTGGTGATCGGCACGTCCGGGGTGATGCGGCGCAGGATGTCCCGCTCGGCCACCAGGTAGTCCTTCAGCGCGTCGCTGGAAAACCGGGCGAAATCGAGTTGTTGGGTGGGGTTCGGGTGGGTTCCGGCCAGGCGAGGTGGCAGGATCTGGGTCCAGGCCGAGTAGTTCTGCGACCAGAAAGCCGTGCCCCAGGCCCGGTTGAGATCGGCGAGCGAGCCGTAGCGGGCTTCCAGCCAGACCCGGAAGACCGCCGCCGCGTCATCCGAAAAGTCGTACACGTTGTGGCAGCCGAGCTCATTGCTCACATGCCACAGGGCGAGGGCCGGGTGGTCGGCGTAGCGCAGGGCCATCTTCTCGACCAGCGCGAGGGCGTAGCGGCGGAAGACCGGTGAGTTGGGGCGCCACTGCTGGCGTGCGCCGGGCCAGATCGTCTCGCCGACCCGGCTCTCGGGCAGCACCTCCGGGTGCAGCTCGGTCAGCCAGGGCGGCGGGCTGGCGGTGGCCGTGGCCAGGTCAACGGCGATGCCGTTGTCGTGCAGCAGATCAAGCACCCGGTCGAGCCAGGCGAAGTCCCACGAGTCGATGGTGGGCTGCAGCAGCGCCCAGGAGAAGATGCCGACGCTGACGATGTTCACGCCGGCCTCCCGCATCAGACGCACGTCGTCGGCCCAAACCGTTTCCGGCCACTGCTCCGGGTTGTAGTCGGCACCGTAGGCCAGCCGTGGTGTTTCAGCGGCCAGGCTCTGGCTGCCGTCGGCGAGAGGGTGGGCGTCGGGCCAGCGGACCCAGCGGGCCGGTGAAGTGTCGTGCGTCATGGTGTTCGTCTCATTCGTCGTGCAGGGTGACGGGTGTGCCGGGCGGGCGGGGGCCACCGGATCTGCGGTGGCCCCCGCTCGCCCGTCGAGCGGGGCGGATACGCCCGGTTACTTGCTGTTGACGGTGAAGCCCTGCTCCACTCCGTAGGCTGCGGTCTCGTCCTGCCAGCCCTGGAGGCCGGTGTTCAGGTCGGTCTTGTTCTCGTAGGACTGTCCGACCGTGTCAGCGAAGATGCTGTTCGAGTAGACCTGGAACGGCAGGTAGGACCAGCCGGGCACGACGTCCTTGGCGGCCTTCACGAGCACCTCGTTGATCTTCTGGCCACCGAAATACTCGCTCTCGTAGCCGAGGAACTCCTCCGACTCGAGGTCGGCGACGGTGGAGGGGAAGCTGCCGCCGTCGATCTGCAGCTGCACCCCGGGGCCGGCGTTCAGGTACTCGACGAATCCGGCCGCAACGAGCTTGTTCGTGCTCTGTTCGAGCACGGCCACGCTGGAGCCGCCGTTCTCGGCGCTGGCCGCTTCACCGGCTTCGTAGGTGGGTAACGGGGCAACCCGCCAGTCACCGGCCGATTCGGTGATGCCCGATTCGAAGTTGGCGGGCATCCAGGCGCCGGTCAGCAGGGTCGAGATGGTGCCGTCTCCGAGGGCCTTGTACCACTCGTCGGTCCAGCCGACGATCGGGGAGACGAGGCCGTCCTGAACCATCGGGTTCCACATTTCCGTCCACTCCTTGGCACCGGCATCCTGCAGGTCGATCGTGACGTCGGTGCCGTTTTCGGTCCTGTACGGATGTCCGCCGGCCTGCCAGATCATGCTCGTGGCGAAGCCGGCGTCGCCGGAGTCGCTCGAGATGTAGCGGGACGGGTCGGCGGCGTGGATCTTGGCCGCTGCCGCGGTGTATTCGGCCCAGGTGGTCGGCACGGCGATGCTGTATTCGTCGAACACGGCCTTGTTGTAGAACATGGCCATGGGGCCGGAGTCCTGCGGAAGGGCGTAGAGACCGCCGTCGATGCTCACGTTGCCCCAGGTCGACGCCGTGAACTCGTCCTCGAGTTCGGCGAAGCCGAAGTCGTTGAGGTCGGCGAGGGAATCCGACAGAGCGAACTGCGGCAGGGCGTAATACTCGATCTGAGCCACATCGGGGGCGCCCGATCCGGCCTTGATCGCGTTCTGCAGCTTGGTGTACTCGGCGCTGCCGGTGCCCGCGTTGACCACCTTGACGGTGACGTTGGGGTATTCCTCCTGGAAGGCATCCGCTGCGGCCTGCACCGGGGTGCCCCAGGACCAGACCGTGATGGTGGATTTCTCCTGCAGAGCCGCCGCGATGTCGTCGGCGGTGCCGGTTTTGGCTCCCCCGGCGGAACCCGGCGCACAGGCCGCGAGCGATCCGACCAGGCACAGGCCGGTCACCATGGCCGCTACGGTGCGTCCCACGCGTCGTGCGGTGCGGTGTGTTGATTTCATTGTGAACCCTTCACTTCTTTGAGAATGGAGGCTGCTTGGATAGTTAGGCTTTGACGCTTCCGGCGGCCAGACCCGACTGCCAGTACCGCTGGAGAAATAGGAACGCGACCACGATGGGGATGATCGTGATCAGGGAGCCGGTGATCACGAGGTTGTAGATCACGTCACCGCCCACCGTCTGCGCCTGCTGATTCCACTGGTTCAGGCCCACGGTGAGCGGGTACCAGGTCGGTTCGCTCAGCATGATCAGCGGCAGGAAATAGTTGTTCCAGGTCCCGACGATCGAGAAGAGGAGCACGGTGACGAGCCCGGGGGCCAGTAACCGCAGGGAGATGGTGAAGAAAGTGCGGATCTCTCCCGCGCCGTCCATCCGCGCGGCCTCGAGTACCTCGGTGGGCACGGAGTCGAGAGCGTAGGTCCAGATCAGGTATAGCCCGAACGGGCTGATCAGTGACGGCAGGATCACGGCCCAAGGGGTGTTTGTCAGGCCGAGCTGGCTGAACATGAGGAAGGTGGGAACGGCCAGGGCCGTTCCGGGGATGGCCACGGCGCCGAGCACGACGGCGAAGACGGCCTTCTTGCCGGGAAAGTTGAACTTGGCCAGCCCGTACCCGCCGAGGGCCGCGAGGAACGTGGCCCCGCCCGCTCCGATGACCACGTACAGCAGCGTGTTGCCGAGCCAGCGCACGAAGACACCGCCGTCGTAGGTGAGCGTCTGGGCGATGTTGTCGAACAGGGCGAAGTCGCCGCTGAACCACAGGCCGAAAGAGTTGAGCAGCGAGGCCTGCGTCTTCGTCGAGCCGACGAACAGCCAGAACAGCGGGAGCAGGCTGTAGATCAGGAAGACGACCATGACCACCGTCAGCAGCACCGACTTGCGCTTGTGCTGACTGCCGGCGCTGGGGCGGGCGTAGCGGGATCGGCGCGGGGATATGCTGCGGGTGTCCGCGGTTGTCTCGCGCACTGCGGTCGAGGCCGGGGTCAGGGATTCGGGCGTGGTGAGGGCCATCTCAGACCTCCTTTCGGGTGCCGGTGATCTGCACGATGTAGGCGATGGATGCGGTGAGCAGACCGACGATAATGGCGATGGTCGCCGAGTAGTTGTACTGCTGCCCCGAGAAGGAGAGGTTGTAGGCGTACATGTTCGGGGAGAAGAAGGTGCTGATGGCGTGCGGGGCAAGTGAGCGCAGGATGCTCGGCTCGTTGAAGAGCTGGAAGCTTCCGATGATCGAGAAGATCGCTCCGATCACCATGGCGGGCCGCAAAGCGGGGAACTTGATGCTGCGGATGATCCGGAAGGTTCCCGCACCGTCGAGCTCTGCCGCCTCGTACAGGTCCGCGGGGATGACCCGCAGCGCCGCGTAGAACAAGATCATGTTGTAGCCGACGAATTCCCAGGTGACGATGTTGCCGATCGACGCGAGCACCCAGGTGCCGGACAGTGGCGAGGGGATGGTGATCCCGAAGAAGTCGTTCAGGTTGCCGACGAGGCCGAACTGGGTGCCGTACATGAAGCCCCACATCAGTGTTGCGACCACGGCCGGCACGGCATAGGGCAGGAAGATCGCGATGCGGAACAGCGGGGACAGGTGCAGTCGGGCGCTGTCGATGGCCAGTGCGGCGAAGAGTGCGAGGGCGAGCATGATCGGAACCTGCACGGCGAGGAACAGGGTGACCCGACCCAGGGACTCCCACAGCTTGGGATCCGACAGGGCTTGGGCGTAGTTTGCGAACCCGACGAACGAGTTGCCGCCGACCAACTGGTCCTTGTAGAGGCTCAGGTAGACCGAGTAGATCACGGGAGCGATCAGCACGACGGCGAAGACGACCATGAACGGGCCGACGAATTGCCAGCCCGTCCAGTCTCTTTTCTGCCTGCGCTGCGTGCGGGTCGCCGACCCGGCTGCGGGGTGATGTGACAACGTTGTCATGCTTGCCTTCTCAACTCATCATGGTTGCGGTTTGCCGATCGCGGTCATGTTTACGTAAACATGATGTATCAGGACGGTAGCATGTTTACGTAAACATATGGAAATGGAAATCATGACCAACCCCCCGCAACGACGCACGGCGACATCCCGACTTCCATCGATGGCCGATGTGGCCGCCCTGGCGAAGGTTTCCTCCCAGACCGTGTCGCGGGTGGTCAACGGTCGCACCAACGTGGACGACGACACCCGGGAACGAGTTCTGGCCGCCATGGACGAGGCCGGCTACCGGCCCAACAGCGCCGCCCGCTCACTGAAGTCCGGCCAATTCCGTTCCATCGGAGTCGTGCTCTACACCCTCTCGACGTTCGGCAATATGCGCACCCTCGATGCGGTCACCGCATCCTCCACCCTCGCCGGCTACTCGGTCACTCTCCTGCCGGTCGCCCTCGACACTGAGAACGGCGTGGCCAGCGCCGTCACCCGGCTCGCCGAGCAGGCGGTCGACGGCATCGTCATCATCATGGAGGCCCAGGTTCTCGACCGGGCGTCGATCACCCTCCCGACTGGGGTTCCCGTGGTGATCGTCGACTCCGATGCCGGAAGCCAATTCACGGTCGTCGACACCGACCAGGTCGACGGTGCCCGCCAGGCCACGCAGCACCTGCTCGACCTGGGCCACACCACCGTCTGGCATGTGGCCGGGCCCGACGCGGCGTTCTCCGCCCGTCGCCGGGCAGCCTCCTGGCGAGCGACCCTCGAGGAGGCAGGCACGCCGGTGCCGCCGCCCCTGGTGGGCGACTGGAGCGGCAAATCGGGCTACCAGCACGGACTGACATTGGCCGCGCGCAAGGATGTCACGGCGATCTTCGCCGCGAACGACCAGATGGCCCTCGGCATCCTGCGGGCTCTGCACGAGTCCGGGCGCGCCGTGCCGCAGTCGGTCAGCGTGATCGGCTTCGACGACATGCCCGACGCCGATTCCTTCTACCCACCTCTGACCACCGTGCATCAGGACTTCGGCGAGGTCGGCCGCCTTTGCATGGTGAAGCTGCTCGAACTCATCGAGTCAAACCGGCCACACCCCGGCGCCACCCTTGTGCCGGCGCACCTGGTGCTCCGGTCGAGCACGGCCTCTCCCTCGCGCCGGGACTGACCCCGCCCACTCGCGGAGCGAGAAGAGGGCGGCCACGAAACTGACGACGGGTGACGAAAGGCCCGCAATCACGTGGATTGCGGGCCTTCCGGCTCAACAACGTGTGACAGCAACCGGTGGTGGAGATGGGGGGAATTGAACCCCCGTCCACTGCTGTGGTCATATGCCTTCTACGGGTGTATCCAGTGAAATCGTTCTACTCGGCTCCGGAATTTGCCGCTGGCATCTAATCCGACGAGCCCAGCCCTCGTTTGAGTCCCCCTACACCCCGCGGCTCAGAGTAGGAGCAATCTCTCTAAATGACGTCAGGGTCCGGGTAGAGAGCATTCCCGGCCTGGCGGACTTCTTAGTGCGCTCGCTTAGGCAGCGAGGGCGAAGTCAGTGCGGTTTGATTTGGCACTTATTGTTTTGCAGAGATCGTTTACGAGATAACCCTGCATCCTCGACCCGCTTCTCATAATTGCGCAGGCAATGTCGAAACCGATCATCCCCATGTGCACTCACTGCCACCATGGCGGCATTCGAGTGGGTCACTGTCACACGCTGTTGAGTTTTCAATCTGCTGAGTGTCAATCCTCACGGCCCGAATGGATCGTGCAGCCCTTTAGCTTACAATACGACGAGGTGGAAGGCTAGTCGCCGAGGTTTTTTCGGGCGGAGATGGCCCGGTCGGACTCGCGCTTGTCCTGGCGCTCGCGCAGTGTCTGGCGCTTGTCGTACTCTTTCTTGCCCTTGGCGACCGCGATCTCCACCTTGGCCTTGCCGTTCTTGAAGTAGAGCCGCAGCGGGACGAGCGTGTAGCCGCCCTCTTTGGTTTTGTGGCTGATTTTGATGATCTCCTGCTTGTGCATCAGGAGTTTGCGCTTGCGCCGCGGCGGGTGGTTGGTCCACGTGCCGGCGACGTACTCCTGGATGTGCACGGCGTCCAGCCAGATCTCGCCGTTCTCGATGAAAGCGTAGCCGTCGACGAGCGAAGCCCGACCGGCCCTGAGAGACTTGACCTCGGTGCCGCTGAGTACCATTCCGGCCTCGTAGGTCTCCTCAATGAGGTAATCGTGGCGTGCCTTGCGATTGGTCGAGACGACCTTCTCGCCTATTTCCCTGGGCACGGCATACTCCTCGACTCGGTGGATGTGTTCGGACGCGATGCCGACCAGCCCACCAGTCTAGCGCTCTGGGGGCGGGCCGAGCGGAGTAGGTCAGACCTTCAGATAGCGCGTGATGGCGAATTGAGCGGAGAAGGCCGCCAGCACCGCGCCGACCACCAACAGGATCGGAACCACCACGAGGGCGTCTTGCATGCCGACGAGGGAGAAGTTGGTCAGACGTTCGCCCAGATAGCCCTGCACGAACCAGTACACGAGACCGAGAACGGCGCCTCCCGCCAGCAGCGATCCCAGCAGAGCCGCGAAAACACCCTCCAGGATGAAGGGCGTTTGAATGAACCGATTGGATGCCCCGACCAGCCTCATGATGCCCAGCTCGCGCCGCCTGGAGAACGCGGAGAGACGGATGGTGGTGGCGATCAGCAGGGCCGCCGCCACAAGCATCAGCGCGGCGATGCCGATCGCGGTGTAACTGGCAACGTTCAGCACGGAGAAGATCTGGTCCAGGTACTTTCGTTGGTCCGCGACGTTCTCCACCCCGGCGACGCCGGACAGAGCCTCTACGAGCACATCCGATTGCGAGGGATCGCCGAGGTTGACCCAGAAGGTTTCGTTCAACTGGTCAGCGGTGACGTAGTCGACCACCGGGTTGTCGGCGAACTGCTTCTTGAAGTTCTCGAAGGCCTGGTCGTGAGTCTCGAAGTAGTACTTGTCGATGAACGGTGACAGGGTAGGGGTCTCGAGCTGCGCCTTGACCGTGTCGATCTGTTCGGGCGTGGCCTCCCCGGCCGTGCACGTCTCACCCGACGAAATGGCGGTGCACATGTAGATGCCCACCTGGGCGCGGTCGTACCAGAAGTTCTTCATCTGGCCGATCTGCATCTGCATCAGGATCGCGGCGCCCACGAAGGTCAGCGAGATGAAGGTCACGAGCACCACGGAAACGACCATGGAGGCGTTGCGGCGCAGGCCGTTGGCTGCTTCGGAGAGCACGAGTCCGAGTCTCATCGGGTGGGCCCTACATTCTGTTCGCCGGTCTGGTCCGGTTTTTCGCCCGGCGCGCGCAGCCCGAGCTTCTCGGCCAGGGTCAACTGCTCCGGTACGTCGTGCTGGGTGATCGGAAGAACCGGCCGGGTCATGGCCCGGCTCAGGTCGGTCATCGAAGCATCGGCGGCGGAATCCGCTTCTGCTTCTGCGTCCGTTTCTGCTTCTGCTTCTGCTTCCACTTCTGCGTCCTCGGACGATCCGTCGTCGAGGGGCGCCGGATCGGCCGGACTTTTCGCGGCTGAGAACGGGGCCGCGGCAGGCTCGGCGACCGGCGCCGGCACGGGAACCGGTGGAAAGGTGAGGGGAGGGTGCGACGCAGGCAGAACCTCGTCAGTGGGCACGGCGGTAGGGGCGGCGGCGGCCGGCGCGAAAATGGATGACGGTGCCGCAGCCGCAGGTGCCACACCCGACGAGCCACTGGGAACCTCTCGGGCGGAACGGCGCCCGGTGCCGGCGGTGGTGGTGGGGATGGCCGCGGTGGCGTAGCCACCCTGGCGCTCGTCGCGCACGATGCGTCCACCGACGAGTTCGATCACACGGCGCTGCATCTGGTCGACGATTCCGGCCTCGTGGGTGGCCATGATCACGGTCGTGCCGGCGGCGTTGATACGTTCGAGCAGGGCCATGATGCCGGCGCTGGTGGTGGGGTCGAGGTTTCCGGTGGGCTCGTCGGCCAGCAGGATCTGCGGCTTGTTCACGATGGCGCGGGCGATGGCAACACGCTGCTGCTCACCACCGGAGAGTTCGTGGGGCAGGCGCAGCGCCTTTTCGGCCAGTCCGACCATCTCGAGGGTGTCGGGTACGGCTTCCTGGATGAACCCGCGCGACTTGCCGATCACCTGCAGACTGAAGGCCACGTTGTCGAAAACGCTCTTATTCGGCAGCAGGCGGAAGTCTTGGAAGACGACGCCCATGTTGCGGCGGAAATAGGGCACCTTGCGGTTGGAGATCGACCGCAAGTCCTGTCCGAGCACGTGAATGCTGCCGCTGGTGGGCCGGTCTTCCTTCAGCACAAGGCGGAGGCAAGTCGATTTCCCCGAGCCGGAAGCACCGACGAGAAAGACGAACTCTCCGCGCAGCACCTCGACGCTGATGGCGTCCAGTGCCGGTCGGTTCGTTCCCGGATACTTCTTGGTGATGGTGTCAAAACGAATCATGGCCCCTTGAGCCTAGGCAGGCATCTTGATAATTCCTACTCCGACATACCTAACCGGTGACAGACCCGCAGATCAAGGCTCTAACCCTGCGGCGCCTGCTTGCGCCAACGGATGCCGGCGGCGATGAAACCGTCAAGGTCGCCGTCGAACACCTGGCCGGGATTGTTGACCTCGTAGTTGGTGCGCAGGTCCTTGACCATTTGGTACGGCGCGAGCACGTAGCTGCGCATCTGGTCGCCCCAGCTGGCCGTGATCACCCCGGCCAGCTCCTTCTTGGTGGCGGCTTCCTGCTCGCGCTGCAGCAACAGCAGCCGGGACTGCAGCACGCGCATGGCGGCGGCCCGGTTCTGGATCTGGCTCTTCTCGTTCTGGCAGCTCACCACCGTGCCCGTGGGCAGGTGGGTGATGCGCACGGCGGAGTCGGTCGTGTTCACGGACTGGCCGCCGGGTCCGCTGGAGCGGAAGACGTCGACCCGGATGTCGTTCTCGGGCACCTCGATCGACTCGGTCTGCTCGATCAGCGGAACCACCTCCACAGCGGCGAAGGAGGTCTGGCGTTTACCGGCGGAGTTGAACGGGCTCATCCGCACGAGGCGGTGCGTGCCGGCCTCGACGCTCAGCGTGCCGAAGGCGTAGGGCGTATCCACCTGGATGGTCGCGCTCTTGATGCCGGCCTCTTCGGCGTAGCCCACGTCGAGCACCTGCACGGGGTAGTTGTGCTGCTCGGCCCAGCGCAGGTACATGCGCAGCAGCATCTCGGCGAAGTCGGCCGCGTCGACGCCGCCGGCGCCGGAACGGATGGTGATGACCGCCGGACGCACGTCGAATTCGCCGTTGAGCAGCGTGTGCACCTCGAGGTCGCCGAGCACCTTCGTGATGCTCGCGAGTTCCGCGGTGGCCTCGTCAGCCGATTCCTGGTCACCCTCGGCGTTGGCGAGTTCCACCAGCACCTCAAGGTCGTCGAGGCGGGACTCGATGCTCACGATGCGGGCCAGCTCCGACTGGCGATGGCTCAGCTGGCTGGTCACCTTCTGCGCGTGGTCGGAGTCGTCCCACAGATCGGGCGCACCGGCCTGTTCATTCAGGTCGGCGATATCGGTGCGGAGTCGATCGATATCGATCACCGACCGGATGTCGTCGAACGTGGCCCGCAGTGCGGCGATCTGCTCCGAGAATTCCAGCTCAATCATGTCGAACCCCAGCCTACCGGGCCACCCGGTCACGGCATCCGCTCGTGGAGTCCGCTTTCAGCGCCGGATGCGGCTGGTCCGGACCCTGGAAAGGTCCATGCTGACCATTCCGTGTGGCCGCGGTTCGTGCACGGCGGAATGCCCTGCCCGGCGTCAACCAATTCGACGGAGATTCTCGTGTGAAAGCGCTCTTTCGGCCCGCTCAGGGCTGATTCAGGCAGAATCTCCGTCGAATTCGTTCGGGTCGAAGCTGCCGTAAGGGTGCGGACTCGAAACACCAACACCCGCCCGGGGATAACATCGACAAGCCATGAGTAACGCCGACCGCCCCTTCCAGATGCGTTCCGTCGCACTCGCCGCGTTCCTACCGACCCTCCTGTTCTCGATCGGCGAGGGCGCGATCATCCCGCTGATCCCGATCGTGGCCAACGACCTGGGTGCCACACTCGCGATCGCAGGGTTCATCGCCGCCATGATCATGGTGGGTGAACTGGCCGGGGACATCCCCAGCGGCTGGGTGGTCTCCCTCATCGGGGAGCGCAACGCCATGATCTGGGCATCCTTGCTCACGATCATCGCCGTACTGATCTGCATCGTCGCTCCCAACCCGCTCGTGCTGGGCATCGGCATCTTCCTGATCGGCCTGGCCACCGCCGTGTTCGCCCTGGCCCGCCACGCGTTCATGACCAGCTACGTGCCTCTGGCCTACCGGGCCCGGGCGCTGTCGACCCTCGGCGGCATCTTCCGCGCCGGCTGGTTCATCGGCCCGTTCATCGCCGCCGCCCTGCTCAGCCTCACCGACAGCACCGAGTCGGTGTTCTGGGTGTTCGTGGTCTGTTGCCTCGGCGCGGCCGCGATGCTGCTCCTGCTGCCCGATCCCGAGAGCACTTTCGGTGGCCCGCAACTGGTGAAGGCGCCCGACGGATCTGTCATGCCGGCCGGGCGGGAGCTCGCGGCCGAGGAATCCCAGGGGCTGTTCCGCACCATCTGGGGCCACCGAGCGGTGCTCCTGCGCCTTGGCACGGGCGCGGGCCTGATCGGGGCGATGCGCGCCTCCCGCACGGTGCTGCTCCCGCTCTGGGCGGTCAGCATCGGCATCAGCGTCCCCGACATCGCCCTGATCATCGGCATCGCCGGCGCGGTCGACTTCGCCCTCTTCTACGTCAGTGGCCAGATCATGGACCGTTTCGGCCGCCTGTGGACCGCCATCCCGTCGATGATCGGCCTAGGTGCCGGGCACCTCATTCTCGCGTTCACACACGACTTGCCCGGCAACGTGGAGTGGTTCGTCGCCGTGGCCATGATCCTGTCGCTCGCCAACGGCATCGGCAGTGGCCTCCTGATGACGCTCGGCGCCGACCTGGCCCCGAAGAACAACAGCCCGGCACCGTTCCTGGGCGCATGGCGCTTCACCGCCGACCTGGGCGGGGCCGTCGCCCCCCTGGCCGTGGCCGGCCTGACCGCGGTCGCCACCATCTCGATCGCCAGCGTCGTGATGGGAGTGTTCGGACTGTTCGGCGCCGTGATTCTGGGCCGCTACATCCCCCGCTACGCGCCTCGCCGGCCGCGCATGCGTCCCTGACGCTGCCTCGGCCCCGACGCGCTGAACCCGGGGGAATGGGAGTCCGACCGAGGGCGTTTAATGGTCGTATGCCCCTCATCGGAGAATACGAGCCCGGCACCCAGCAGTGGGTGCGCGACCAGGTCGACCTGTACGAAAGCTCCGGAGGCACGGAAGGCACCACCCTGCGCGGGATGCCCGTCATCGTGCTCACCACCCTCGGGGCCAAGTCGGGCAAGCTGCGCAAGACCCCGCTGATGCGCGTGGAGCACGAGGGTGCCTACGCCGCCATCGCCTCCCTCGGCGGCAGCCCGAAGAACCCCGTCTGGTACGGCAATGTGGTGGCCCACCCTCTCATCGAGCTGCAGGATGGCCCCAGCCGTCAGGACATGCTGGCCCGCGAGGTCACCGGCACCGAACGCGCTGCGTGGTGGGAGCGGGCTGTGGCCGCGTTCCCCGACTACGCCGACTACGAAAAAAAGACCGACCGGGTCATCCCGGTGTTCGTGCTGGAAGCGGTTCCCCCCGCCGCTCCCGCTGCCGGCGCTCCCGCCACTACGACTGCCGCCGCGGCTGCTCCCGTCTCCTGACGGTGGCACGCGCGAATACCCGCGGTCCCCGAATCGACCGAATCGTGTTGGCCGGCCTGACCGACTCCGACGGCAGCGACCTCCGCGCCGGTGACAGCCGGGAGGCCGAGCGCTTCAGCGCATGCGACCTGTCCGGCCGGGACCTGACCGGCATCGGCTTCCAGGAGTGCGAGCTGCGCGGAGTCTCCCTCAGCGACACGCAGTTGCGCGGGGCATCCGTCGCCGACTGCGTGGCCCGCGAGCTGCACGCGGCCGTCTTCTGCGCGCCCCGCTCGAGCTGGCGGGACGTCAGGGTGGAGCACTCCCGGCTCGGGGTGCTCGAGCTCTACGAGGCCACCCTGCGCTCGGTGCACATCGACGAGTCCAAGCTCGACTTCGTGAACCTGCGCGGGGCGACGCTGATCGATGTGCTGCTCTCCAACTGCATCATCGAGGAGCTCGACCTCGGCGGCGCCACCGTGCAGCGCTTCGAGATGCGCGACTGCCGCGTCGGCACCCTCGATGTGACCCGTGCCACCCTCAAGGACGCCGACCTACGCTCGAGCGACTTCAGTGCCATCCACGGGCTTGAGGGGCTGCGCAGCGCCACCATCGATGACGCCCAGCTCAGCCTGCTTGCGCCCGTTTTCGCCGCACACCTCGGCATCATCGTCACCTAGCCGAGTCAGTCCCCGAGCCGCGGGCGCTGCGCAGATAGCCTGTCCCCAACGAATTCGACGGAGATTTTGCCAAAATCAGCCCCAGACCCGCTGAAAACAGGCCTTTGAGACAATATCTCCGTCGAATTGGTTCAACGCCGGGCAGCCGGCGACGGATGCCCGCACGCGCCCGATCGGAGAATCGCGCCCGATCAGGGAATCGCGCCCGCGATGATCTCGAGTTCGGATTTCGGCGTTTCGCGCTGGCTGGCGATGGCCGCGCCGGCCGCCACGCACACCACAAGGATGGCGATCTGCTGCTGCACCAGGAAGGTCTCCCCCAGTACCAGCGCGCCGAACAGCGCCGCGATCACGGGGCCGAAGCTGGTGATGATCGCGTAGAGGCGCGGGGTGATGCGGCGCAAGATGAAGGTGTCCAGCGTGTACGGGAACGCCGACGAAAGCACGCCGATGGCGAGCAGCAGCCCGATCACGCCCCAATTGAGGCTCGGCCAGTCGACCGTGAGCAGCGCGAACGGCACCAGCAAAGTCAGGCTGACGACGCTGGCCACGGAAATGCCCTCAAGCCCGGGGAAGGTCACGGCCACCTTGCGGGTCAGCAGAATGTAGGCCGCCCATGACGCCGCCGCGGTCAGGGCGAAGAGGATGCCGAGCAGATTGAGTGCCCCGTCAGACCAGGTGAGCAGGAACACCCCACCGGCCGCCGCGGTGGCGTAGACGAAGTCGAGCAGGCGGCGCGACGAGGCCAGCGCCAGAGCAAACGGACCGAGGAACTCGATCGTGGCCGCGATGCCGAGCCCGAGCAGGTCGACAGCCTCGTAGAAGGTGAGGTTCATCACCGCGAGCACGACACCGAGCGCCAGCGCCGGCCACAGCCGACGCCAGCTGAGGCCGGCCAGTTTTGGCCGGTAAAAGGGCAGCACCGTGGCGGCCATCACCAGCTGCCGCACTGCGACGACGACGGGCGAGCCGACAAGCGGAATGGCCAGACCGGCGAGGGACGACCCGAAGTTGATGCTCACCTCGGTCACGACCTGGGCGCCGGCACCGGTCAGGCGGTCGCGCTCGGCCGTCACGGTTCTCCTCCCCTGCGCCGGGTCAGGCGCGTTTCGCTAACGCTAGCGGAACACCGAGCGCGCCACCGCCGTGACCTCCAGCGGCACCCCGGCCGGCAGCAGCACGGCCAGCACCGGCGGACGCCAATAGGCACTCAGTGAAACCGTGGCGCTTTGCCCGTCGACGGATGCCGCACCGCTCACCCTCAGTCCCTCCATCCGGCCATCCGGGGTGGCTGCGAGAAACTCTTCCACGGCCGTCCGCACTCCAGCAGACGACAGGGAGGGTCGCAACTCCGCGCCCGAGCCGTCGACCGTGACGGCCATCGCGCCCAGGTCGAACGCCTCGGCCCCGGCGAGCGCAGCGCCGTCCGCGAGGGTCAGCAGGCGTTTGCGCTCCAGGTACAGAGAGGTCGCGGCCACGACGACGAGGATCAGCAGCAGGGCGAGGAAGCCGTAGAAGATCGTGAGGATGAGCGTCGATCCCTTCTCGCCTCCGGGCCGGATCGGCAGCCGGCGCCGCCACCGCGCCGCCCGCGATCCCGATGGCGTGCCCGCGAGCGCTGCCGCGCAGGCGACCGCCGAGCCTCCGCCGCCGCTCATCCGGCCCGCCAGAAGCGGGACACCGTCTGCGTGGCCTGGGCCTCCAGGGGAACACTGGCCGAGTCGCGCAGTGAGAGGAGGTCCGGCAGCAGCGGCAAGGCCACCCGGATGCGCACGGTGACCGTGACTGTGCTCTGCCGGGTCAGGCATCCGTTCACACCGGCCTCGCAGGCCACGTTTACCTCGGCACCCGCAGGGTCGATGCCGTAGTCCGTGAGCCCGAACTGCACGGCCCGCTCGGCGCGGGCGTTCGCCGCGGCCTCATCGGGCGCCTGGACGTAGACGCGTGCGGCCTGGCGGGCTGCTCCCTCCACGGCGAGGGCGCCGCCCTGCAGCGCCGCCATCGCCAACACCAGGTAGACGAGCGGCGCCAGCAGGATCAGGCCGGCCGTGATGAACTCCAGCGAGGCCGAACCCTGCTCTCCGTTCGCCGACCACACACGCCAACGGCTGACTCGGCCCCCACTACCGCAGGGTCTCGACCGCCGCATGTCCGACCACCTCCAGCCCGCGATCGACGCCGAACAGGGCCAGCAGCGGCAGCGGCGCCACGACGCGCACCTGCACGCTCGGGAACCCGCCATAGTCCCCATAGCTGGCCTCCACATCGGTTGCATACGCGGGCCCGATCGACGTCGTGATCAGCTCGCGGGTGCGTGCCGCACCCTCACCCAGCCCGCTGTCAGCGAGCGCGGCGTACCGGGCTCCCTCGGCGGCGGCGTCAAGCACGGTGTTGCGCACGAGCAGGGTCAGCCCCAGCTGCATGACGCCGAGCGTCAGCGCGGTCAGCAGTGCGCCGACCATCACGAATTCGGCGGCCGCCGACCCCTCCTCACCACCGAGCGATCGGGTTCGGTTCCCCCGCGTGCGCGTCACGGCCGGTCACATTCCGCTGACCCGGTCGATCGCCTGTTGGAACACGCCGCTCAACGCCGGACCGGCCAGACCCCAGATGATCATGACCAGCCCGGCCGTCATCAGGGTGATGAGCACCCATCCCGGAACGTCGCCTCGTTCATCGCCCCCGGCATCGCTCCACCGGTCGCGCACACGTCGCTGCAGTGTCTTCATGATTGACTCACTTTCTCTCGTGGGGACAGTGGTTCTCTCGTGCGGCAGTGGTTCAGTGGTTCAGTGGTTCAGAATCCGCTCTGCAGGATGAACAGGCCGGGGAAGATCGCGAACAGGATCGTCATGGGCAGAATCAGGAAAACGAGCGGTACCAACATTGCAATAAGGTACCTTCATGCAAGCAGTTATCTACACCCGCGTTAGCCTCGACCGCACCGGTGAGGCGCTCGCAGTTGTCCGCCAAGAGCAGGAGTGCCGCGCGCTGGCTGAGCGCCTGGGCCTTGACGTTGTGGCGGTGTACTCCGACAACGACATCAGCGCCACCAATGGAAAGGTACGCCCCAGCTTCGAGGCCATGCTTGCCTCTCAGCCGCAGGCCATCATCGCCTGGCATCAGGACCGTCTGCTGCGACTGACCCGTGACCTGGAGCGAGTAATCACCCTGAACGTGCCTGTGTACACCGTGACGGCGGGCACTCTCGACCTGACCACACCGGCAGGGCGTGCCGTAGCCCGCACCGTCGCCGTGTGGAGCCAGTACGAGGGCGAGCAGAAGGCCACACGGCAGGTCGCCGCCAACGTGCAGCGGGCAGTCAACGGAGTCCAGTCGGGGCGCATGGGCTACGGCTTCCGGCGTGAGGGTACTGCCGTTGTGCTGCACCCAGATGAGGCCACAACGATTCGGGCGGCGGTGCGTCGCATGCTCGACGGTGAATCATTGCGGGCGATCTGCAAAGACCTGGACGCCCAGCAGACCCCGACCCCAGGCCGAGGCGCACGTTGGAACTCGACCACGCTCAAGCAGTTGCTGCTACGGCCCAGCCTGGCAGGGCTGACTATCCACAGGGGTCAGGTAGTAGGCCGTGCCCCCGCTGACTCCCCTCGTGTCATCGACGAGGACACCCACGAACGGATCAAGGCGGTGCTCACCGACCCGAGTCGACGCTCCGGCACCCCCGGCAGGGCACCCAAGTACCTGCTCGGTGGCATCGCCCGGTGTGGCCGGTGCGGTGGTGGCATGGCGCGGGCCAACGGGAGGATGACAACCACCAAGGCAGGCGGGTCCAAGCGCCAGCCACCCAGCTACGTGTGTAGCGAGTGCTACCGCGTGCGCCGCAAGCAGGATGACGTGGACGCACTGGTGGAGGGCATTGTGGTGGGCCGGTTGCAGATGCCCGACGCCGCGCAGTTGTTCGCCACGGGTGACCCGGCAGCCCTGCAAGAGGCACGCGACACGATCGAGGCGCTAGACGCCCGCCTGTCCAACGCTGCGGACATGTTCGCGACAGGTGATATCGACGCTGCGCAGTTGACGCGCATCACCGAGCGGCTGCGGGCCGACCGCGCTCAGGCCGCTGCTGCAGTGGAAGCTGCACTACCTCCAGCCGTACCCGCCGAGTTGGTGGGTGGTGCTGCCGCTGAGGTATGGGCCGCGCTCAGCATGGACAGCAAGCGGGCCCTGCTGAACACACTGGTCGCCGTCACGATCCTGCCTGCGGGGTCCGGCAAGGCGTTCAACCCGGACACGGTGCGCGTCACCTGGAATGGCTAGCGACGCCGAGGCGCTGTGAATGATCAGAATTGCTGCCGAAGCCAGTCAGGCATGGACGGGTCGTCAACGCCCCAGGATTCCGCGATCGTTTCATCCTGCTGCCAAGTGTTCTCCTTGCCATCGAAGAACTTCTGTCTGTGGCACTTGTACTTGACGACGGTGGCGCCTTCGAGCCTGTACTCGTTCCAGTAGTAGTTCTGCTTCCCGTAGCCCTGCCACTCGTTAGTGGTGTAAATCGTCATGAAAGCAGAGCATACCGAGCCGTCGCCACCAGAGGGGCGAGGACGTCCGCTACAGCCTGACTAATCCGCAATCGGGGCAGCGCCAGAACGGGCGCTCGGGACTGCCGGCGATCTGAAGACGCACGAGGCACCGAGCGCAAGACGGATCGCTCAGCGCCTCCAGATCATCCTGCATCGCGCGATCTTATCGAGAGACACTCGGGCCGCGGGCGAGTTATCCACAGTGGACGCTCCTGAGTTCTTCCGGCTGACTCACCAGATCATCTCGCCGCTAAAGAGTCACTGCAAGCTTGTTCCGAAGGTGTGCCATCTTCGAATCGATGGCCATGCTTTGCCGCGGCCCAGTGAACGCGTTCACATGCGCCATGAGGTCCTGAGCGGGGCGGCTGACCAGCTTCGGAGTCAGTATCGCAATGAGGCGATCGAGCTGCTTCCTGGGGATCTCGCCGAGGTACTTGGATGATGCATCCGCGCCGGTCGCGTAGAGCAGGGCCAGGTTCGCCTCAGCGGGAGTCATGCTGAGGAGCATCTGCTCGTAGAGGCCGTCGGCCGCGAAGGCGATGCCGCTCGAACGTGCAAGGAAGGAATCGACCAAGCCGCTCGCATACTTCGCCCGGACGCCCGGCGGAACAGGCAGCGACCCGATGTAGGTCGCAAGCTCCTTCGCGATCGG
This sequence comes from Cryobacterium sp. TMT2-14, assembly GCF_004402465.1. Taxonomy (NCBI): domain Bacteria; kingdom Bacillati; phylum Actinomycetota; class Actinomycetes; order Micrococcales; family Microbacteriaceae; genus Cryobacterium; species Cryobacterium sp. TMT2-14. The sequence continues at coordinate 134,019 of NZ_SOFV01000030.1, forward strand.
CGGCTCGTTGTAGAAGTTGTTCATGCCAAGGTGAGCACCATGGAGGCGATCGAGGAGCACGTCGATCTCAGCTGCGCGGACATCCTCGGGAAGGTATGACGAGCCATCGACTGACTGGAGGAACTCCTTCGCGAGATCAGCCTGCGCGATGTCCAGGCTCGCCTTGAAACGCGCGAAACGCGTGCCGAAGGCGAACTTCATATCCTCAGAGAGGTTGGGCCACAGGTGCGGCAGAAGTAGACGCACGTTGTCACGAATGACAGGCGCGGAGTCAAGAGACACGTAGATGCCAAACAAGCCGTTGGCCAAGGTCTCGGACTGGTCCCTGCGTAGTCCGGCGAACAGAGTCGCGAAACCGGCGGCCTCCTCCTTCGTGACGATCGCAGTCTTCACATTCGCCAGGAGCCGCCCTGTCTGTACCATTGTCGGGGACTGAGGGAGGGTGATGACCTCCTTGATGCAGGTCTCCATATACCCGAGCAGTGAGTATGGCTGCAATTCATGCTGATTGGGGTGAGCGGCACTCGCGTGATTGCGCATGTGCCGCACGAGGTCGAGCTGCTGCTGGCCCAGGGGTGAGATGAATCCGACCTTCTGCGCGGCCCGGACCAGCTCGTCGTCGGTTACCTTCAATAGGTCGTCGGGGCCCTTGAGCTCCTTGCGCTTGTCTGCGGACACCGCGTTGTCGAAGAAGTAGTCGAGGTCGTAGTCGATGATCCGCTTGCGGAGCTCGCCGATCGTCTCGTCCCACAGATAGTTCAATGCGGCGTCAAACAATCCAGCGCTCACCGCCAGCATGAACTTCGACAGGTACATTGACGTCGCGCGCTTCTCGCGTGGGAGCCCCGCCATCGCACCGTCCATGTTCGAGAGAACCTGAACGCGCTGGTGCACCTCGACAAGCACACCCGATGACGGCAAGCCCATGATCTCTGCCTGTGCCAGTAGAGCGTTTTCGAACTGTGTGATGGTCGTGGTCATGTCCACCACTCCCGCGGGCTGCGCGGGAACCATCGCCATCGGGTCTGTCACTTGATCCTGCTCTCCGTCGAGGGATTCTCGAACGAATCAGTATCTCAGGAGATCAAGCCGCATGGGGCCGTAGTGGCGATCGACCTAGGTGTGGACACCAGCACACCGACGGGCAAGCTCGTGGCCAACGTGATGATGTCGGTCGCCGAGTGGGAGCGCGAGGTCATTGGCGAGCGCACGTCTGTCGCTATGCAGGCCGCCAAGCGTCAGGGCAGGCACATGGGTCGGGTATCCGTGCTGCCGCACAGCACCGGCGACCGCCTGCTGACCCTCCGAGCCACGCACACCCTGGCCGGGACCGCTGTACAGCTCAACGCCGAAGGGCTCACCACAGCGACCGGAACAGCTTGGTCGGCCAATACGGTGGCCAAGGTGCAGAAGCGCCTGCTTATCGCCTGAACATGCCCCGGCTAGTCGCCGTTTGATAGCTACCAGCTACTGAAGGGATCCGAAATGTCAGAGACCGCGTCGTCCTCGACTTCCGCGAGCGCCGTCATGTCCAACGGTATCTGCCCATTGTCGACCTCGTAAGCGAGAAAGGCTGAAAGTGCCTCGCGGTGCTCCGTTGACAGATCGCTGACGAGCGGAACCGTGGCTGCGAGCAGGTCGGCCATGAGGATGTTGCTCCGCGTTACACCTGTGCCAGTACGGTTCGCGAGGTCGACGTTCACTCGACCCGACCGTGTGGAAACGATGGACTGCGCTACCTCACCGGCACCTTCGAACGTCGCCGACAGGCCACGCAGACGATCCGTGCTGATCGCGCCCTCATCAATTTTCGCGCTGATATGTTCCGGGCCAGAGTGAACGCTGACCTCCACCAACTCAAACCCCTCAGATCGTTCAATGAACCGCTCGACCGAAACTGCCTGAGGCGTGTCCTTATCCAGGTGGTCCAGATCCTTTTTCGTGCCGCCGAGGATTGCGAAGAGGTGAGGTGCCTCGAAGCTAATATGACGACCACGCCGAGCCCAGCGAAACAACTCACCCACGGCTGCGGAGTCGACCCCAAGAGGGTCGCTCTTGACCACAGCCGCGCGCGCCGCCAAGACGTCAAGGTTGGCGCGAATCAGTCTCTGGATGTTGTCGTCGTCAGCATCGAAGTCGAGCGTGTCTAGGTCAGAAAGTTGCAGGCCGCGGCCTACGCGCTTCCAGAATCCATCATCCTCCGTGCGCATGTACTTCACGAGGTACCGCAAAGACTCCGGGTTGAGGCGACCGGACGTGTCCGCGCCGCCGGGGAACTGGCTAAGTGAGCCTTCGCTTCCCTCCCACACCGCTTGCAGCACACGATTCATGCGCCACGCCTGCGGCCCCCCGAGACGGTCGTCGATGGCATTCACGGCCATGGCTGTGGGTTCGAACTCAACCTGCGCAGCCGCACCGAACCCCCGCGCCACCACGTCAGCCAGATCTACAGCCTCATTGGCCACGAACGTGCCGCGCCCGCCCTGGACCAGCGCATTGCTCAGCATGTTGGCGGTCGAGTCGGTTTTCTTCCGGTCGATCAAACGTTCCAGAGCGCTTGGCTCCGTGAACATCGCGTCTGTGTCGGATATGACCGCATCAACGGCTTTCTGGGCCTGTTCCGATTCTTCACTCGTAAGTCCGAAAATAAGCGGATCGCGCGTGTCGATTAGCGCCACGTCGTCCACCAGTGCATCAAGGTCGTACGCCAGGCGCAGGTACACCCGCCGACTGCTCGCATCCGGCCACGTCATAACGAAGTCAGGTGCAAACGTGTGATTGAAGTAATTAGTGGACTTGATGTCCGCGGTGGAGTCGAGTGCTTCCAACTCTTTGGCTACCGCGTCCTTAACGCGGAAGATTGATTCGTTTGGTGAGGGGTCGAACAACCCATCGTGGATGAGTGCAGCGAAGCCTGACACAGCCATCAGTAGCCCTTCTCGGCCTCGTACTGCTCGATGACGCCTCGGTGGACGTTGGAGATCACCAGGGTCTCCTGCTTCTCGGAGAGGATGATGAACCAGAGTCTGCTCGCAACGGCCGACACTGCGTCGGGGTCGATGCTGGCCTCAGCCTTCGCAGCATCCGTCTCACCAAACACCCGCTCACGGTTCGCAAGCACATGCTTCTTCACGTAGTCAGCTGTCGTGAGCTCAGGCCACTTCGTGATGTCATGAGGGCTCCACGCGATCCACATGAAGTGGTCACAGAACCCAGGCTTGTCTAGGTAGGCGACATAGCATTGCGCCAAAAACTTTGAGTAGTGCTCACCAAGATCGTGCGGCTTGGCGTAGTTCTTCGACTCGGCAAAGAACATCTGGCCGTCGAAGTCGCCGTACTTGAGCGTGCCACCGAGGTCGAATGAAAATGTCTGCCCTCCATATGGCCACGAGAAGGTTAATTTCTCGATAGCAGGCGGGTTGGGGTTGACCCAATGAGCGTTGACGCGCGTAGTCGATTCAAGCCAACGCTTCGCTCGCTTCGCGCCATCCGCACCCTTAGCTTGCGCCGCCTCGCCTTTGATCCCCGCCATGATCCGAACATTAGCGCAGTCTCAGCGCGTGCTCGCGCACACCGATACGGAACCACCGCGTGGACGCGCCTCCCGCTAGGACGCCGGGAGCGTGTAGCGCAGGTGGGTCGGACGAAGGGCGCTGTCACTCGGAACCCATTCCGACCAGATGCGCACTATCCCCCCAGAAGTGACGATGGAACCGTCAGCGCCCCGGGAAGCACTTATCCCGTCGACAACAAACAGGTCTGTCGGCTGATAGTTCCGGGCATGGTCAACCTCACCTTGCGTGAGCTGCACACTATCTACCTCGTCACCGACCGAGCCCTTGACCTCGACATGACGCTCTATCCCGTCCAACGTCACGCGCAGGTCGTAAGGCTTGCCCAGCTCCTCAATCTGGGCCGCGCCACCGGCCAGGTAGTGCTCAATAGCCATACGGACGGCGTGCTGTTCGAGAGCAGTGCGCTTCTCCGCATCCGCCATATACCCCTGACCGCGCCCAGCACGTGCTGTCGTCCGGCGACCGCTCGCCGTTGCGGCCACATCGACATCCGGACGGTCGAAAAGGAGCGCCACGAGGGCGGCGGGGAACTTGGTGAGGTAACCCTGTTGAGCGCGCAGTTCACGACCGCCGTAGTTCTGGAAGGGCGCATAGATCGGCTTACCGTGGGCGCGGGTGAGGCCGGCGATCACCTCCAACACCTCGGCACGACGAGCGTTCAGGGCTGACCGTGTGACAGGACGCTCCAGCTCTGTATAGCCGGTCAGTGGCATGTTCCACGTCGGCCCGACCGTGGGCACTCCACGCTCCCGCCCCCTGGTACCGCGCGCCTGCCAAGACCAGGTGATTGTCTCCAACGGGCCAGCGGCTTCCGACCACCCGAGGATGCCAGGCTCGCCGGAAGGAGTCTTGTGCCAATGGAACACTCGATCGCCCGGTCGCACATACGAGGTGAGCTGGTAGGACCACGAGGGGTTACCATCGATGGCTGCTTTCGGAGCGCGCAGATAATCCCCCAATCCAACTGGCTCTTGCCTGATCTCCAGCCAATAGATCTCCTCGGGGTCCGCATCCCACCAGTTGTGAATAGCCATAAGTCGACTCTGGCAGACCCTGACTTGCCTGAAGGGCCCCTTCCAGCCCCGACACTCGGGTAGTGCGATGTGAAGGGCTACCTAAACGTCCCGGCCGCGGTACTGCCACGACTGTGGTTCGCCGCCCCTCACCTACGGGGAGCTAGGAGACGCCGCGCCCAGTAGGGGCTCAATAGCAGCGTACGCATCGACCCCGTGGAGTAGGAGATCTCCTGGCATCGCGATAAGAGCACCGATCACCAGAACCTTCTTCCCGAGGTCGACGATCTTGTCCATCACTGATGGGACTTGAACGATCGCGACCCGCACCTGGGGCCGAAGCAAGATCCCCCCAGCGAAGCGATCAAACTCCCGAACGATGCCTTCCGGTCCGGATATTTTGAACAAGTCGACCGCGCGAACAATAGACTCCGCGTTTTCCCAAAGGAGGTTGCTCACTTCCTCAGGAAGGGCGGAATCCGACTTCGTCGCTTCCACCATGATCTCGGATGCGAGGCGACGAATGGCATCCAGCGTCGATTCGTCTTCGGAGGATTCGGCCGTTTGCGGATTCGACAGGCCGTGGCTAAGAATATCGCTGCAGGTTTCCAGATCCGAGAGCGTGCCTTTATCGAAGTGACTCTTGAGGATCTGGATTGTGGTCGACGTCGTCGACGGCGCGTAGGACATGACAATCTCGGCCCCGTCGACCCCTCTGACGAGTCGAGGCTTTGCGATCGGAGGCTTTGTTAGCTGCTCAACTTGCAGCCTGACCTGATCGGGCAGCACAAGCATGGTCGCGACCGCGGAAAAGAACTTCGCGGGCTCGTTCGTGAGATCCGCTTCGAAGTAACCTCCCCACACTGCGGAAACTGTTGCGCCGTCCGGGCTATCCCAGATCATCGTAAGAAACTCAAAGAGGCGACCGGCAGGATTCAGGTAGTGCGGATTCATGACTCCTCGTCTGGCTCTGCGCTGCGCATACTTGTCACGAACATGGAGCCGCCTCTACAGCCGAGCCAGCAACTCGGACTTCTTTTGGCTGAACTCCTCGTCCGTGAGGACTCCTGCGGACTTCAGCTCTCCCAGCTTGGCAAGCCGAGCCATCACGTCTTCCTCGGGCACCGAAAGAACAGGTTCGGGAGCGACAGACGTCGGCGCCGCAGACGGAACCTGCTGGGACGGGTGGGTTCCGAGTATTAGCTGCGTGAGCACGCTCTTGACGTGGGCAGCGTCCGAGTGTGACACCCGGAAGTCGACGGTGTTGCCTGAGGTAATCACCGAAACCTTAGTGTTCAAGATCCCGTCTCGGGACGTCGTGACGCTCGACATGCTCTTGACGGGGATCATCTCTGTCCCGCTCTTCCCGTTCTTGAAGCCCGTCGCGAGAAGCGACATTCCGCCAGTCAACAAGCCAGCAGTGAGTTTCCCACCCGACACTCCCCGAGGTCTGATCCACTCGATCCGATCCCGGAAGACGGAGACGGTAGCGTTCTTGCCATCAATGTGAGACGTGAAAGTGAAAAATGGTCTTGCGTCCATGGCTGGACCCCCCGTTGCGCGATACCAATGATTCTTGAAATGTATCAGCCGACGAGGGGGCGCCGCGCCTAAGGCGAGCAGAGCGTGTGGGGTGCCGTTTCATCCTCGGGGCTTTGCGGCTGCAGAGTTGCTTCTGCGGCCGGATCGGCACGAGTCAGGGACCGAATCCACCGGCTCAAAGAACTCCCTGATAGGCCGCGGCGCCCGCCGCCCCGCTACGCTCCCCCGCCAGCCTTCACAAACGCCCTGAGCGCCGGGACGCTGGGAACGTCCACCCACAGCCGGATCGATCCACCCAGCACAGAAGTCCCGCCTACCCGGAAGGCGTCGAAGCTGAGTCCATCCAGAATCGGCGCGATGGACGCCGCCTTCACCGAGGAGACGTACCCCACCTTTCTGCCCTTGCCGTAGACGGCTACGGCGTTGGGATCAACCTTGCTACGGGGCTCCCGTTTCAGAAGGTACTCAGTGCCGCCGTGTGCGGCGCGGCCGGTGTCCGTCACCCAGAAGGACGAACCGACAATACGCATGCGCGTCGACGGCACGCTCCGAAGATCAAGCACGACGATAGAATCCTCATCCAGAACCACCTTCTTCACTCCGGGCGCATGTACCTCCGGCGTGCGCTTAGCTTCCATTTCGGCGACCCAATCGTCGAAAGTGCTGTTCGACGGCTCGACTGTTTGGGTCTCCACGCTGCCGTCTGGGCGTTTCACCGTGAACGTCCGGGCAGCCGGATGGATTACCGGCGCTGGTGGTGTCGCAGGCGCTGTCGGAGGAGTCTTCGAGTTGCGGCCCAAGAGGCGGTCGATCAGTCCCATAACCGGAGCCTAGCGGCTGGCCCTCGGGCCAGCGGGAGGGAGCTCCATCGCTCCTGAGCCGTGGCAGGGCCAGTTGCATCGACTGGGACGACCCGTCCTGCCCCGCTCGTGGCCGCGAGTTCACGCCGGAGGCGATCGCCTTGGCGTCCGGGTCCCGGCGTCGTCGACGTCTGCTCACATCACGGGGTCGTGAGCATGGACGCACTTCGCTTCGATGAACGAGGCTCCGGCCCGCAACAGTCGCGGCCGATCCTCCACCCGGTCCCGATCGACGACCGTTATGTTGATATGACGTCGGCTTCGAGAACGGAAACAATCATGCGCGTATTCATCAGCTGGTCTGGCCCTAAAACCCAACTCCTCGGGCAAGCCTTGAAGGATTGGCTCCCGCACGTGACGATGGGTCACGTGACGGCCTTCTTGTCAAGCAAGGACATCAAGAAAGGCTCACGCGGGCTGACGGTAATCGCTGAGGAACTTGAGGGCATCGATTTCGGTCTCGTTCTTCTTACGAAGGAGAATCAGCATGAATCCTGGATCCAATACGAATCAGGAGCCCTAGGCCGCAGTTTGCAGGAAGGGCGAGTCACACCGCTCCTGGTCGACCTCACTGAGAAAGACGTAACCGGCCCGCTCACACAGTTTCAAATGACGCTCCTCGCCAACAAGGAGGACGTCTTCACTCTCGTCACCGAACTGAGTGCCGCACTCGACGTCCCTCTGCCAACAGAAGAGGCCCGGGTGCTGTTCGATCACTACTGGCCAGATCTCGAGCGAGCCGTTGCGATCGCAGCCAAGGGCTCACCGGTCCCCGAGGCGACACGGTCACAAGAATCGATGCTAGAAGAAATACTTCTAGGTATGCGCCGGTTGCAACGGGACAAGCCACGACCAGCCGTGTGGGCGTTAAGTAGTGAGGCAGACGATGACTCTGTGGTGGATGAACTGCGATCCTTGCTGCCGGAGGCGAATCGCATCCGCATCGTGCAGCACAGTTTCACCGGCCAACGAGTCTGTCTGGTGGACACATCTGATCGATCAGGAATCCCGGAAGGACGGAGCCAGGAATGTGGCACGGACCTCGCTGCGCTGGCTCTTTCTTTTGGTGGCGAAATACGGATTCGCAACGACGACGGACAGAGCACGACTTACTTCCCAGATTTCCGGAGTCCGCGTCGTCGCATGATCGGGCCGAAGCCAAAAGAGCCCATCGATTTCAGGGACTCCGAGGGGGGCGCCTATGAGAGTGCCGAAGAAGCAGAGTCGGCATAACTAGAGAACTGAGGGGTGAAGCACCCCGCTGGCACATGTGTCAATAGTGGTCAATCGGAAGCCCGCTGTTCAGGGCGATGAGCAGGTCGAGACTCTCGGCTTCGCGCACCTCGCCGACGATCAGCCGGTCGGGGCGCATCCGCAGCCACTCCTTGATCAGGCTGCGCAGGGTGATCTCCCCGGTTCCCTCGAGGCTCGGCTGGCGGCACTGCATCGCCACGACGTCGCGCGCGGCCAGGTCGAGTTCGAACGTCTCCTCCACCGTCACGATGCGCTCGTTCTTGCGCGTGGCCGAGAGCAGGGCGTTGAGCATGGTGGTCTTGCCGGTCTGGGTGCCACCGGAGACGAGGATGTTCTGCCCGGCCAGCACGCACATGCGCAGAAACTCGGACGATTGCTGCGTAAGCGACCCGAGCCCGACCAGCTGGTTCAGGTCGCGGATGCGCCGGGTGAACTTGCGAATATTGACCGCCCAGTGCTGGCGCGTGATATCCGGGATGACCACGTGTAACCGCGACCCGTCGGGCAGAGAGGCATCGACGAACGGGGAGGAGAGGTCGACGCGGCGGCCGGAGGCCTGCAGCATCCGCTCGACCAGGTCGCGCACCTCCCGCGCGGTGAGCACCATGGTGGTCAGCTCGGGCACCCCGTCGCGGGCCACGAACACCCGGCTGGGCGCGTTGATCCAGATTTCCTCGATGCCGGGATCGTCGAGGAACGGTTGCAGCGCCCCGAACCCGGTCAGTGAGGCCACGACCTCGCGCGCCGCCTGGCGCTCGTCGGCGATCAGCGGCAGGGAGTTGCCGAGCGCCCGCTCGGCGTAGCGCTGCACCTCGTCGCGCACGTACTGCTCGGCGAGCCCGGAGTTCGACGCCAGGTCGACGCCGTCGCGACGCACCCGAGTGCGAACCTGCTCGGTGATGATGCGCACGGCTTCGCTCATTCCTGCATGATCGCCCATCACTCGCCGACCACGCCCGACTTATCCACAGCCACGCGCCCGGAGACGTGCCGATCTGGCCGACCCGTGCGGCGATGCGGCAGTGCGGTGGCCCCGGTGCCCGGTCCACAGAGGTGGCCAACGCTCACGGGCGGGGCTCTCCCGCGAAGTACACTGGAAGCGCACTTCGCGGGAGTGGTGAAATTGGCAGACACGCAGGATTTAGGTTCCTGTGCTTTCGAGCGTGGGGGTTCAAGTCCCCTCTCCCGCACATGAGTCACATCTCGGCCCTGGACGGCCAATTGAACGAACTGCTGGAGAGTACCAGCGTCGTGCTGTTCTACCTGCTCGTTTGGGCCCTTGTCTTCGCCGGAACGGCGGTGTTCCTCGGGGTCTTCATCCCGTTCATCACCGGCGACTCCCTGCTTTTCGGCTCCGGCCTGGTGGCTGCATCCACACCGAGCCTGAGCATCGCCGTTCTGGCCGTCGGAACCGGCATCGCCGCGTTCCTGGGTGACCAGGTCGGTTTCCTGCTCGGGCGCCACTTCGGCCGCTCCTACCTGGACCGCCACGGCGGCCGCCACACCCGCACGGCCATCGCCAAGACGGAGACCTTCTACCGCAAGTACGGCTGGTGGTCGGTGGTCATCGCCCGGTTCATGCCATGGGGCCGCGTCTTCGTGCCCGTGATCGCCGGCGTCGGCCGCATGAACTACTACACGTTCCTGACCAGCAATCTGGTCGGAGCCCTGGCCTGGGGCGTGGGTCTTACCCTGACCGGCTACTACGCGGCCGCCATCCCCGGCGTGAAGAGCACCGCCTATGTCATCGCCGGGGTCTTCATCACCGCCTCAATCGTCTTCGGCATGCGCACCCTGCTGATGGATCGCGCCCAGAACCGGCTGGATGCCCGCAGCGCGCTCCTCGACGACCCGACAGTGGTCCAGGCCCCCTGACCCACTGCGAGCCCACGGCGCACTGTCGGAAAACCGCGTTAGCCTGTATCAGAGCACACAGTGATCCCGCCGCCCGGCCGATCTGACCGACGCCCACAGGAGTTTCTTAGTGATTCATACAGCCCTGCTTCCCACGGCAGTCATCCCCTGGCTCGACCCGGAAGTCCTGATCAACGGGTTCGGGCCCTGGGCCCTCCTGGGCGTCTGTGCAATCGTCTTCGCCGAGACCGGCCTGCTGGTGGGGTTTTTGCTTCCCGGCGACACCCTGCTGGTCATCACCGGCCTGCTGACCTTTGCCGGGGTCATCCAGATCGACATCTGGTGGGTGGCCCTGGCCATCGGATTCTCGGCCTTTTTCGGCGGAGAAGTCGGCTATCTGATCGGGCACAAGTTCGGGCCCAGGGTCTTCGAGCGCAAAGAATCCGGTCTGTTCAGCATCAAGAACGTCGAGCGCACGAACGCGTTCTTCGTTCGCTTCGGCGGCGTGGCCGTCATCGTGGCCCGCTTCGTGCCGATCGTGCGCACCTTCGCCCCGGTCGCGGCCGGCGTCGGCCACATGGACTACCGCAAATACTCGCTGTACAACCTGATCGGCGCCCTCCTCTGGGGCACCGGCCTCACCTACTTCGGCTTCTTCCTGGGCTACATCCCGCCAGTCGCAGATTTCGTTCAGAACTACATCGACATCATTTTGCTGGCCGCGGTCTTCATCACGCTCATCCCCACCGTTTTCCACTACCTACAGTCCGCGTCCAGAGCCCGCCGGGACGCACGCACCGGACGGACCATCCAAACCGGAAGCCTCGTCCTCGACGCCGACGCCTTCGAGGACATCCACAAGCACACGCACGACGAGCACACGCACGACGAGCACAAGCACGACCTCTGAGCTCAACACAGTCGGGCTCAACACAGTCCGGGCTGCTCCCGGCGGGTCACGCTACCGGTGCGGGTTCTCCTCGTGCGCCGCGTGCTCGGCCGGCTCAAGCTGGAACGTCGAGTGGTCCACATCGAAATGGTCGGCCAGACACACGGAAAGCTCATCGAGAAGTGCGCCGGAGCCACCCGAGCCGAGCACCACAGGTTCGACCACGACGTGGGCACTGAAGACGTGGGCTCCGGAGGTGATCATCCACACGTGCACATCGTGCACCGCCACCACGCCGTTCGTTTCCAGCAGGTGCCGTCGGATCTCTGCGACATCCGTTGCGGCCGGCACCGATTCGCTCAGCACCCGCACCACGTCGCGCAGCAGCACGAGTGCTCGGGGCGCGATCATGCCGGCGATGACCAGCGACGCGATCGCATCGGCCTGTACAAAGCCCGTCACCAGGATGACCCCGGCCGCGGCGATGACCGCCACTGAGCCCAGGGTGTCCCCGAGCACCTCGAGGTAAGCGCCGCGCATATTGATCGACGACTCGGCCGCCGGGCGCAGCAGGAGCAGGGCCGCAACGTTGGCCAAGAGGCCGATCACGGCCACGACCAGCATGGGAGTTGCCCGCACCTCGCTGCCGCCGGCGTCGACCAGTCGGCCGACGGCGCCGATCACGACGGCGATGGCAACCCCCACCAGGATGAGCCCGTTCAGCAGGGCACCGAACACCTCGGCCCGTTGGTAACCGAACGTCTGCCGGTCGGTAGCCGGCCGCGCGGCCACCACGGTGGCCGTCAGAGCGATGATCAGACCCGCGAGGTCGGAGAACATGTGGCCGGCATCCGCCAGCAGGGCCAGGGAACCGGTCAGCCAGGCGCCGACGACCTCCACCACGAGCACCGCGGCGACAATCCCGATCGCCACCGACAGACGCGCACGGTTCGTCTGCGAGGTGTGCGCGTGATCATGGCCCATGCCTCCACGCTAGGGCCGCGGGCACCCGGCCGCCAGTTCAGCCGTCAGTTCGGAATGAGTGCCGTTCTCAGCAGTCGAGACGGATGCGCCAGTCAGGCTTCCAGCAGCGTCTCCAGCACCGGAATCAGCTTGCCGAAGGCCCTCGCCCGGTGGCTGTGCTCGTTCTTCACGTTCGGGGTCAGCTCGGCGGCGGAGATCGCATAGCCGTCGGGCAGGAAGATCGGGTCATAGCCGAAGCCGCCGGCGCCGCTCGGCTCGGTCAGGATCTGCCCGAGCCATTCCCCGGTCACGTGCCACTCCGTGCCGTCGGGCATGGCCAGCGCGGCGACGCAGGTGAAGTGTCCGCCGCGGTGCTCGGCGGCCACATCGCCCAACTGCCAGAGCAGCAGCTGCAGGTTCTGGTCGGAGTCCCGGGCGGGCCCGGCCCAGCGTGCCGAGAAGATGCCGGGCGAACCGCCGAGGACGTTCACGCAGATGCCGGAGTCGTCGGCGATGGCCGGCAGACCGGTGTGCGCGGCGGCGGCGCGCGCCTTGATCAGAGCGTTCTCGGCGAAGGTGACGCCGTCTTCGACCGGCTCGGGGCCGTCGTAGGCCAGCACGTCGAGGTCGGGGAGCCGGGGGGCGAGGATGCGCCGCAGCTCCTCGACCTTGTGCTGGTTGTGGGTGGCGAGAACGACCTGCATGGCCCTAGCGCCCCAGCGCCGTCGTCTGGAACTCGGTCAGGGAGATCGTCCCGGCCAGCGCCAGGTCGAGCAGAGAATTAAGTTCGGTGCGGTCGAACGGCGCGGCCTCGGCCGTGCCCTGCACCTCCACGAAAAGGCCGCGGCCGGTTACGACCACGTTCATGTCGGTCTCGGCCCGGGAGTCTTCGGTGTAGGCAAGGTCGAGCATGGACTCACCGCCCACGATGCCCACGGAGATGGCCGCGACGCTGTCGATCAGAGGCTGGGCCTTCTGGCTGAGGAACTTCTTCTCCCTGCCCCACTCGAGGGCGTCGGCCAGAGCCACGTAGGCTCCCGTGATAGCCGCGGTGCGGGTGCCGCCATCGGCCTGGAGCACGTCGCAGTCCAGCACAATGGTGTTCTCGCCGAGTGCTTTCATGTCGACCACGGCGCGCAGGCTGCGTCCGACCAGGCGGCTGATCTCGTGGGTGCGCCCGCCGATGCGGCCCCTGACCGATTCGCGGTCCATTCGAGAGTCGGTGGAGCGCGGCAGCATGGAGTACTCGGCCGTGACCCAGCCCTTGCCCTTGCCGGCCATCCAGCGGGGTACGCCGTTGGTGAACGAGGCCGTGCAGAGCACCTTGGTGCGCCCGAACGAGATCAGGGCCGACCCTTCGGCCTGGTCGCTCCAACCGCGCTCGATCGTGACAGGGCGCAGCTGGTCGTTCGTTCGTCCGTCTACGCGCACGGTGTCGGTCACGGGGTCTCCTTGGGGTTGGGATGCGATGCGGCGAACTCGGCAAGCTCGCTCAAACTGAAGGACCCGGTCTCGACCAGGTCGACACGACCGATTTCCGGCCCGATCAGCCGGTGAGCCAGGTGCAGAAAATCGTCGGCGCTGTCGCCGGTGGCCTCGTACCGGTAGCTGGGCGGCGCCTGCTCGGTGCGTTCCAGGCCCTGGCTCACCAGCAGCCGGTACACGTCGTTGGCCGTCTCAGTGTCGCTGGAGACGAGGGTCACGGTGTCCCCCATCACGTAGGAGATGGCACCGCGCAGGAAGGGGTAGTGCGTGCATCCGAGAACGAGCGTGTCGACTTCCGCGGCCCGCAGCGGGGCGAGATAGCCTTCGGCGACCGACAGTAGTTCGTCGCCCGTGGTGATTCCCGCCTCGACGAATTCGACGAACCGTGGGCAGGCCTGCGTCAGGAGCTGGATGTCGGTGGCCGCGGCGAACGCGTCGTCGTAGGCGCGCGATTTGACTGTGCCCAGTGTTCCGATCACGCCGACCCGGTTGTTGCGGGTGGTGCGCACGGCACGGCGCACAGCCGGTTGGATGACCTCGACCACGGGAACGCTGTAGCGCTCACGGGCATCCCGGAGCATCGCGGCCGAAGCGGTATTGCAGGCGATGACCAGCATCTTCACATCTTGGGCAATCAGGTCGTCGAGAACGTCAAGGGCGAAACCGCGCACATCCGCGATCCTCTTCGGGCCATACGGAGAATGCGCAGTGTCTCCGATATAGAGGATCGATTCATTCGGCAGTTGATCCTTGATTGCCCGGGCGACAGTCAGGCCGCCCACTCCGGAATCAAAGATTCCAATCGGTGCATCCGTCACGAGAGTTGAGCCTAGTCGGAATCCCTGACCCCCACCCGTGTACGCGCGGCACCCGGTCCGGCGCGGCCGGAGATCACCTCTCGGACAGGAAGATTGACGGCATGTTCCCAGTCTCGCCCCGGTAGCGTCAGCACGTTCCATTCGGGGAATATGGCCGTAACTACACTCGGAATATGGCTCCCGCCAACCGACGGACGCCGCAACAGAATGACGTCACATTCGTTGTTTGAGGAGATGATCGCCGTGAATGATCGAGTCGTAATCACCGGGCTGGGCGCCTTGACGCCCCTGGGCAACAATTGGCGCGACACGTGGTCGGGTCTCACCGGCGGCCGCAGCGGCGTAGCCCGGATCACCCAATTCGATCCCGCCGGTCTGCCGACGCAGATCGCCGGCGAGGTGAAGAACTTCATTCCGGCCGAGCGGATGACCGTGAAGCAGGTCAAGCGCGCATCCCGAGCCTCGCAGCTCGCGATCGCCGCAGCCCGCGAGGCGGTGGCTGACGCCGGTTTCGGCGCCTCCATGGAAGGCATCGACACGGCGGTCGTCGTCAACAGCGCCGTGAGCGGCTTCGCGGAGATCCAGGAAGCCACCGAGCTCGTCAACTCCGGCGACTCCCGGCGCATCCCGCCGCGCTTCGTGCCCTCCGCCCTGTTGAACATGGCCGCCTGCGAGATCGCGATCGACCTCGGCGTCCACGGACCGGTCAACGCGAGTGCCCTTGCCTGCGCCAGCGGAGCCTACGCACTCCTCGAGGCACGCACCATGCTCGTCATGGGTGACGCCGACGTCGTCATCGCCGGCGGGGTCGAGGCTGCGATCACGCCCGTCATGTTCGCGGGCCTGAACGCCATGCACGCGGCCTCCAAGAACAACGATTCCCCGGCCGAGGCCTCTCGGCCGTTCGACGCCGACCGCAACGGACTCGTCTTCGGTGAGGGAGCGGTCATCTTCGTGATGGAGCTGCTCTCCCACGCCCGAGCCCGCGGCGCCCAGATCTACGCGGAGGTGCTGGGCGGCGCCCTCACCAGCGACGGCCACAGCATCGTCGCGCCCGAACCCACCGGCAAGTTCGCGAGCCTGGCCATGACCCGCGCACTCATCAAGTCGAAGTTGAACCCGAGCGACATCGACATGATCTGCGCCCACGGCACGTCCACCCAAGCCAACGACCGGGCCGAGACCTCGGCGATACGCCAGGCACTCGGGTACGCTGCCGATTCCATCGCCGTCACCGCCCCCAAGTCGATGACCGGCCACATGATCGGCGCCGCGGGTGCCCTCTCCGGCCTGCTCTGCGCCCTGTCGGTCCGAACCGGCATCATCCCGCCCACCATCAACTACACGACCCCGGACCCGGATTGCACGCTCGACTACGTGCCGCGGGTCGCCCGGGAGAAGCCGGTGAAGTTCGCCCTGGCGAATGCGTTCGGCTTCGGCGGGCAGAACTGCATCGTCGCCTTCGGGGCGCTGTAGGCCTTCTGCTCCGACAAGAACACGTATCGGGCCGGGCGGATAAGCTTTCCGGGTGACCGAAACCTCAGCATTCCGCACCGACCGGTACGAACTCACCATGGTGGACGCCGCGATCCAAAGTGGAACCGCCGCACGAGAGTGCCAATTCGAGGCCTTCGCCCGGCACCTCCCCTCCGGCCGCCGCTACGGCATCGTGGCCGGCACCGGGCGGCTGCTCGATCTCATCCGGGCCTTCCGGTTCACGGATGCCGAACTCACCTGGCTGAGAGACAACCGTGTGGTGCGCGAGCCCACCATCGCCTGGCTCGCCGACTACGCCTTCCGCGGCACCATCTGGGGCTACCGGGAAGGCGAGGCCTACTTCCCGGGCTCGCCCCTGATCACGGTGGACGGCACCTTCGCCGAATGCGTCATCCTCGAAACCCTGATTCTCAGCGTGCTCAACTACGACAGCTCCGTCGCCAGCGCGGCCGCACGGATGGTCTCGGTCAGCCTGGGCCGCCCCCTCGCCGAAATGGGTTCGCGCCGCACTGGCGAGTACTCCGGGGTCGCCGCCGCCCGGGCCGCCTACATAGCCGGTTTCGCCTCGACCAGCAACCTGGAGGCCGGCCGCAGCTGGGGCGTGCCCACCATGGGCACCGCCGCCCACTCCTTCACTCTCCTGCACGACAGCGAGGAAGACGCCTTCCGTGCCCAGATCGCGGCCTTCGGACCGGCCACCACTCTGCTCGTGGACACCTTCGACGTCGCCGCGGGCATCGAACTGGCCGTCAGGGTGGCCGGACCGGCGCTCGGGTCGATCCGGATCGACTCCGGCGACCTGCCGACCAGGGTGGCGGAGGCCCGCAGCCAACTGGACTCGCTCGGTGCCGTCAACACGCACATCACCGTCACCAGCGACCTCGACGAGTTCTCCATCGCCGCCCTGTCCGCGTCGCCCGTGGACGCCTTCGGCGTGGGGACATCGGTGGTGACCGGTTCGGGCTCCCCCGCCGCCGGGATGGTCTACAAACTCGTCGCGCACCGCGACGACGCCGGAGACTGGGTGCCCGTCGCCAAGACCTCACCCGCGAAGAGCTCGGTCGGCGGCCGAAAGCGGGCCGTGCGCCGGCTCGACTCCGCCGGGATCGCGCGCGCCGAGGTCGTCCTGATCGGCGAGGATCCGGCCGACTCCACTCCGCCCGCAGAGCCTTCGGGCCGGGACCGCGTGCTGCTGGTGCCTCTGATCACCGACGGCGTGATCGACGAAAGTTACCTCGGGGCGGCCGGCACGACCCGCGCCCGCGCGCACCACGCAGCCGTCATGCAGGAATTGCCGATCGAGGCCTTCCGCCTCGGGCGCGGCGACCCCGTCATCCCGACCCTGTACCGGTAGCGCTCAACCGGCAGGTCAGGCCTTCATCTTCTCGTAGATGGCCTTGCAGGCCGGGCAGACCGGGAACTTCTCCGGGTCGCGTCCGGGCAGCCACTTCTTGCCGCAGAGGGCGCGCACCGGCTTGCCGGAAATAGCCGATTCGAGAATCTTGTCTTTGGGCACGTAATGCGAAAAACGCTCGTGGTCGCCCGGCTCGATGTGCTCCTGGTTGAGGAGTTGCTCGAGCTCACGGTCGAGCGTCGAGGTGCCGCCGCCGCTGCCGGGGTTTCCGGGTTCTGCGATGCTCGCGCGAAAGTGATCAGTCATGCACTCAGTCTAAACAACCCGCGGGCACACCGGCAGGCCTGCCGATCCTGCCCGCGAGCCGGAGCCCGGAGGATACCGCGAGCGAGTCGCGCGGGAGCTGCGCCCCTCCGCGCGTGGCGTGCCGGCGGCGCAGCGGCGCAGCGGCGCAGCACGCGCGCCACGCGAACGTCAGGACGCCTAGGCCCGCACGGCGGAGGCGATCATCTCCGGCCCGCGCCGTTCGAACGCGAGCGAACCCAGAAAGACCCCGCCCACGAGCGTGATCAGTCCGCTGGCGACGCCCAGCACGAGCGCCGGAATGTTCCAGACCGGGTCGACGAAGACGCCGAGCAGCGCGCAGGCGAGAGCCGGGAGCGAAAGCAGGATCGACCCCGCAAAGGTGAACGACTGGATCAGCGCGGCCGCCGTGTCCGACGCCTGAGGCTGAGCGAAAGGGCTGTCTCCCGGCTTGGTCGCCGGATAGGGGAAGCGCGCCGATGAATAACTCGAGAGCCCGAGCCCGGTCAGCAGGATGCTGGTGCTCACCCCCAGGATGGACGGCATCACCGCCCAGTCGCCGTAGACCGACACGCTGATCGCCGACCCCGCCGCGATCATCGGGATCCCCACGAAGAGTGCGGGAACCAACCGGCCCATCCGGTCCTCGAATCCGCGGGTGCCGGAGGCCACGTGCAGCCAGACCGCGGTATGGTCCAGGGCGACGTCGTTGTGCAGGGTCCAGCCCAGGAACACACTCATCAACGGCACCGCCAGAAGAGCGAGGTAGGAGATCGGCAACCCCGCGAACGACAGCGGCAAGATGACGATCAGAGGAATGACCGGGATGACGATCACCGACATCCAGTACCGGGAGTCGCGGCGCCAGTAGGTGAGGCTACGGGCCGCAATCGCACCCATCGGAGTGTGCGGCATGCTGTCGAACCACCCGAGCCCGCCGTACTGGCGGGCCTGAGCCTCGCGGCCGGGCGTGACGAGCATCCGTGCCACCAGTCCCTGCCAGGCCAGCCACAGCAGGTACGTCGTTGCCGCGGCCATCGAGAGCTTGAGCACGGCCGCACCCCAGAGCCCGGTGGAGGCATCCCCGGGAACGGCCCAGGCCGCACCGAGGGGCGTCCAGCCGAGGATGCCCGCCAGCCCGCCGATCAGGTCGAGGCCGTAGCGACCCCAATCGAAGTTGAGCGCCAGAAGCACGACGGGGGCGATCATCACCAGAAGAAGCACCCCGATGATTCCGGTGAATTCCCGGGATCGACGCGTTGCCAGCAGGAACGCCCCCAGCGACGTGCTCACCCGGGACACGAGCATGCAGGTGGCCAGCAGCAGGGTGGCGGAGGCGAGGGCGAGCACCGTCACTAAGAGGCCGCGGGACCAGGTCACGACCGTGCCGAGCAGCACGACCGAGAGCACGAACGCGGGCACCCCGACCAGAGAGGACAGCGCCAGACCGAGCGAAAGCCTCCGGCTAGGGATGCCCATGGTCGCGAATTTGCGCGGGTCCATGGTGTCGTCGATCCCGAAGACCAGCGGGAACAGCAGGAAGCCGAGCACGACGAGTGATCCAGCGACGACCAGGCCGTCGCGAATGGCGACGGGATCTCCCGTGAAGCGCAGCCCGACGAGCACTACGAAGAGGCCGACGGCCAGGGCGAGGCCGTAGAGCAGGCCGATCACGATGCCGGCGACCTGCCAGGGGCTGCGCCGGAACAGATTGGCGAGCAGGCGGACTTTCAGTCCGAGAAACTGTGCAACCACTCCATGCCCTCCGCCACCTTGCGTCCACCGGCCAGCTCGATGAACCGTTCCTCGAGCGTTTTCTCGCCGCGAACCTCGTCGATGGTGCCGGAGGCCAGCACCGCACCCTCCACGATGATGGCGACACGATCGCAGACGCGCTGGATCAGATCCATTCCGTGGCTCGACAGCACGACCGTTCCACCGCTGGCGACGTATTTCTGCAGGATCTCCGTGACGTTGACGGCGGAGACCGGGTCGACGGACTCGAACGGCTCATCGAGCACGAGCAGTCGCGGCGAATGGATCATCGCGCAGGCGAGTGCGATCTTTTTCGTCATGCCGGCCGAGTAGTCGGCGACGAGGCGATTAAGCGCGTCTTCGAGGCCGAAGGCGGTTGCCAGGTCGGCCGCGCGCTGCCGCACGGTGACGTCGTCGAGACCCCGGAGCACCCCGGAATAATAGAGCAGCTGGGCTCCGGTCAGGCGGTCGAACAGGCGCAGTCGATCAGGCAGAACGCCGATGATGCGCTTGGCGGCCATCGGGCTCCCCCAGACGTCGATGCCGTTCACCGTGACGGTGCCCGCATCCGGCCGGAGCAGCCCGGTGACCATGGAGAGCGTCGTGGTCTTGCCGGCGCCGTTGGGCCCGACGATCCCGAAGAACGACCCCGCGCGAACCTCGAGGTCTATGCCCGATACCGCCACGGTCCGGCCGAAGCTCTTGTGCAGACCGCTGACCGCGAGCACAACCGGCGGGGCGAGATCGAGCGCAGTCGGCGCAATCACCGGGGCGCGCTTGCGGGAGGCCCGTTTCACGACGGGCGGTTCCGCGGCAGCGGGGGCGGCGGCACGCAGCAGCTCCGTTTCGGCGGACCCAGGCAGCTGCACCGGTACGGGCACCAGTTCGATGCCTGCCGACACGGATGCGTCGGCACCGGATGCGTCGGCAGCGGATGCGTCGGCAGCGGATGCGTCGGCAGCGAATGGCCGGGGCACGGACAGCGCGGTGACCAGGACCGGCTCGGCCTCCTCGCCCGGCGACGGGATG
The DNA here is from genome assembly GCF_004402465.1 of Cryobacterium sp. TMT2-14. Taxonomy (NCBI): domain Bacteria; kingdom Bacillati; phylum Actinomycetota; class Actinomycetes; order Micrococcales; family Microbacteriaceae; genus Cryobacterium; species Cryobacterium sp. TMT2-14. The sequence continues at coordinate 154,210 of NZ_SOFV01000030.1, forward strand.
AACTCCGGCAGAACCTGCGTGGCAGGCTCCGCGTCAGGTTCGACACTCTCAGAGTCAGTGGTGAGAGGCTCAGAGACAGGTTCGACTGACCTCGCGTCAGGTTCGGCGACGGCGGCCGCGGCCGCAGCCAAGGTCGCCGCCCGGATGGCCGCAGCCCGCGCTGCGCTGGCCTTGGCCGCACTGGACCGGGCCGCGCCGGTTTTCGCGACGGACTCAGATTTCGCCGCTGCCGTGCGCGCGGCCGTGGCCCGTACTGACGTCGTGCGAGCCGACGTCGTGCGAGCCGCGGTGATGGGAGGAGAGGCGAATGTCGGGGCGTCGGCCGTCGGCGACGTGCCTTCAGAGTCAGACTCCGGCGCTGCGACGGGCCTTTTCGGAGCCGGTCTCGGTGCGGGCTTTGGGCTGGCCCTGGCCGCGGGTTTCTTCGGAAGGGGCGCCCCGGGGGTGCCCTCCCTCGCCTCTGCAGCCGCTTTTGCGCGGGCCGTACTCGGTCGCCCGGCGGCCACACGGGGGGTAGCCTTCGTGCGCGGCGGCGCCTTGGGGACAGGGGCCTTGCGCACCGGGACGGTGCGCACAACAGCCGGCGTCGTGGCCTGTGTTTCAGCAGAATCTAGCGCAGAAGAGGGCACCTTCTGCTCGTCGGGCTCGGATGTCGGGGGCGCTGGAGTCACCTCGCTAACCTACCAAGGACCGTCTGACATCGCAGGCTTCGGGGGTCACCCGGAAGCACAGTCAGGCGCTGCCCAGCCACGGGCGCCCGGGTCACGAAAGCAACACGGAAAGGAGTCCGCTCTTCCCCCCAACCGAGGGCGTAGGGTACTCTCGAGTTGGCATAACGGTGTGTCTATACGTGAACGTACAAGTGAACCCTAGACAAACTCGATCTGAATCTGAGGGAGTCTCGGTCACTCGAATTCTTTTTTGAGGAGACAATCGTGACCACCCAGGTAGTCATTTTGGCAGCAGGTATGGGCAGCAGACTCGGACGTTCGCTTCCGAAGCCGCTCACCGAACTCAACGACGGTCGAACAATCATGCAGCAGCAGTTCGACAACATCGCGCACGCCTTCGGCAAGAAGGCGAAAGTTACCATCGTGGTCGGTTACAAGCTCGAGCACATCATCGAGGCCTTCCCGCAGGCATCCTTCGTTTACAACGAAGAGTATGACCAGACCAACACCTCGAAGAGCCTTCTGCGCGCTCTCCAGGCGTCCACCACCGGCGGTGTGCTCTGGATGAACGGTGACGTCGTCTTCGACCCGGCCATTCTCGACCGCGCTGCCGCGATGGTCGCTCGCGACCAGTCCTTCGTCACCGTCAACACCTCCAAGGTGTCCGACGAGGAGGTCAAGTACACGACCAGCGCCGAGGGCTACATCAAAGAACTCTCCAAGACTGTCAAGGGCGGGTTGGGCGAGGCAGTGGGCATCAACTACATTTCCAGCGCGTACAAGGCTGTACTGGTCCACCACCTGACGAAGGTCGCCGACCAGGACTACTTCGAGCGCGGCATCGAACTCGCGATCGAGAAGAACAACCTGTTGGTCGAGCCTCTCGACATCTCCGATTTCTACGCGGTCGAGGTCGACTTCGCCGAGGATCTCGAACGGGCGAACCTCTTCGTCTAGCGGCGCCTTTCGCGGGGGCGCGCGCCGCGCCCCTACGATAGAGCGCGTGAGTAGATATGCGGAAGTGCGCCCTGAGCAGCGCACGTCTTTCGCCAGGTACCGTCATTCCCTCTGGTTGCTCACGCAGCGGGATCTGCGGGTGCGCTACTCGACGTCGCTGCTCGGTTACTTCTGGTCGATTCTCGACCCTCTGGTCATGGCCGGTATCTACTGGTTCGTCTTCACCCAGGTTTTCCAGCGCACGGTGGGCAACGAACCGTATATCGTCTTCCTGCTGTCGGCGCTGCTGCCGTGGATGTGGTTCAACGGCACCGTGTCCGACTGCACGCGCGCGTTCCTGCGCGAAGCGAAGCTGATTCGGTCCACCCGAATACCCCGCACGATCTGGGTGAACCGGCTCGTGCTGTCCAAGGGCATCGAGTTTGTGGCGTCCATCCCGGTGCTTCTGCTGTTCGCACTCATCTCCGGGGCTGAACTCAGCGCGGGTGCGGCCCTCTTCGCCCTCGCGATCCTGCTTCAGACGATCCTGACCGCAGGGATCGGGCTGATCGTCGCTCCCCTCGTGGTCTTCTTCCGCGACCTTGAGCGGGCCGTGAAGCTCATCCTCCGCTTCCTGTTCTACGCATCGCCGATCATCTATGGCACCGCGGACCTGCCCACGGAACTGCAGTTCTGGGCCGGCTTCAATCCGCTCAGCGGCCTGTTCAGCCTGTACCGGGCCGCGTTCTTCCCCGAGCAGCTCGATTGGAATCTCGTGCTGATCAGCGCGCTGATGTCGGTCCTCTTTCTTGTCGCCGGCCTGGTTGTCTTCACGCGCACCGAGCGCGCCGTCCTGAAGGAGATCTAGTGTCGGCACCGGTGATCACCCTCACGGGTGTCGGCATCCGTTTCCGCCGCAATCGACGCGGTCGGCGCTCGTTCAAGGACCTGTTCGCCGCCCGGAGGCGGCGCATCCGCCCGAACGAATTCTGGGCGCTGCGGAACGTTGCGTTCACGGTGCAGCGCGGCGAGGCGATCGGCGTGGTCGGTCGCAACGGGCAGGGCAAGTCGACCCTGTTGAAGCTGGTCACCGGCGTCGTGCTGCCCGACGAGGGCTCGGTGCGCGTGACCGAGGGTGTGGCCCCGCTGATCGAGATCACGGGTGGCTTCGTGGACGACCTCACTGTGCGCGAGAACGTCTACCTGACCGCGGGCCTGCACGGGATGACGAAGAAGCAGATCGCGGCGCGCTTCGACGAGATCATCGCCTTCGCGGAGATCGCCGACTTCGTCGACACGCCCTACAAGCACCTGTCCAGTGGTATGAAGGTGCGCATCGCGTTCGCCGTGATTTCCCGGCTCGAGGAGCCCATCCTGCTCGTGGACGAGGTGCTCGCCGTCGGCGACAAGGCGTTCCGGGAGAAGTGCTACCGGCGGATCGAGGAACTGCTCGCCGGTGGGCGAACTCTGTTCTTCGTGTCCCACAACGAGCGGGACCTCAAGCGCTTCTGCACCCGAGGCCTCTACCTTGACAAGGGTGCGCTGGTTCTGGATGCCCCCATCACCGAGGTGCTGGCGCTCTACAACTCGCAATACGGGATCAAGCCGGCCTAACGGGCCGAGGCCATCACGGCATCCGGATCTTCCAGGCCGTCCCGGGAGGGCGGCAGTTGAGCGGAATTGAACCCGGTCATCAGATCGCCCGGCTCAATGCCGAGCACTGTGGCAAGCCGGATCAGGGTATGGAAAGTGGGGTTGCCAAGTCCCCGGTCGATCCGCGCGTAGTTGGACACGTTGAGGCCGGCCAGGTGGGCGACGGCCTCCTGATTGAGGGACAGCTGGCGCCGCCGACGACGCAGGCGAACACCGAGGATTCGGGATGCTTCTGACTTCGGCTCAGGCATTCTCCTTGTATAGGCGCGCACCGAGTTTTCCGCCAGTGGCACCCAGCCGGGGCACGTAAACTCATCGGGACACTGACGGAGGGCACTCTGATGGCCAAAAAAACCAAGCCGATTATTTCCGAGACGGGTGGCCTGCCGAAAGGCGGCCAGCTCCCCACCGGGATCGTCACGGGCTTCGACCGCGTGATGGCGATCCACCGTCCTGCCGTGCTCGCGCACATCCGTTCCGTGCGCCGCCGTTCCCCACAGGCGTCGCCCGTGGAGATCATCCGGATCCTGGAGCGGCGCTACCTCGCCGCCGTCACCACCGGGGGTGCCGCGGTCGGCGCGACGGCGGTCATCCCGGGGGTCGGCACCGCCGTCACCCTGGCCATCTCCGGCGTGGAGACGGCCGGGTTCCTCGAGGCCACCGCCCTGTTCACGCAGTCGGTGAGCGAGGTGCACGGCATCACGGTCGAGGACCCCGAGCGGGCACGCGCTCTGGTGATGACGATGATGCTCGGCCGCGAAGGCTCAGACCTGGTGCGCCAGCTGGCCGGCCAGGTCTCCGGCTCCGGCGTCCCGCGCGCCGCTTACTGGGGCGAACTCATCACGACCAGCATTCCCCGGGCCATCATGGGACCGCTGACCGATCGGCTGAAGAGCAGCTTCATCCGGCAGTTCGCCGCCAGGGGCGGCGCCAGCTTCATCGGCAAGGCCCTGCCGTTCGGTGTGGGCGCCATCATCGGGGGTGCGGGCAACCACATCCTGGGCTCGCGGGTCGTTCACTCGTCGCGGCTCGCGTTCGGCCAGCCGCCGGTCGGTTTCCGCCAGGAACTGGACCCCCGGGTGCGGATCGTCGTTCGGGAATCGCCGGCCCGCCGCATCCCGGGGATCACCCGGCTGTCCCTGACCGGCCTGTCCGGCCGGCTGTCCCCCCGGCGACGGATGCCCGGAGCACCGCACCCGACAACGCCGACACCGCCCCGTGCAGACTAGAGCTTCTCGACGTCGCTGACTTCGTCCGTCGGAGCGTCGATGGCTGGTTCGACCACTTCCAGGCTCACGGCCTGCGGGTGGGATGTGTCGAAGCGCTCCCACTCGTCCATCAGGTGCGCCACAGCGGCGTGGAAACGCTCCGTGGCGACTCCGGGACCGGTGTCGCCGAAGTAACGCTCGACCCAGATCTTGAGCCGGTCATGGGCCTCGCTGTCATGGGTGAGATCGTCGAGCACGCCGAGGATACTTCCCGCATCGTCGGCGTTCAGCCACTCGCAGTCGGAGAGATAGCCTCCTGAGTCGATCTGAGCGGCCGGGTCGACCGGGCGGGTCACCATCAGGGCCTTGCCTGAGGCCAGACGGTCGTAGACCATCGCCGAGATGTCGACGATGGCGACATCCGCTGCCGACAACTGCCAGCCCAGGTCGGGGCTCGCGTCGTAGATGTGCCGGGCCGAGGCATCGCGCGCATTCGCCGTCGCGATGGCCGCGATGATGGTCTTGTTCGCCGCGCCGTACTCGCTGCTCACCACGCCGCTGCGGGGGTGCGGGCGGTAGATCACGCGGTGCCGGCCCGAGGCCAGCAGTGACGTCACCAGGGCAACGCCGTGGGACGCGATCGAGCCGTAGGCGGCGGCTGGCCGGTCGCCTTCCCAGGTCGGAGCGTAGAGGATGACCTGGCGCTCGTCCGGGGCGAACGGCGTCGCGCCGGAGTAGAAGTCGGCCTGGGGGCGGCCGATCTTCAGGGCGCGCTTGTCGAAGTCGTAGTCCCAAAGCACCTTGTCGAGACGGGCGATCGCGGCATCGCCGGCGACGAAGGCGTAGTCGTAGGCCTTGATCTGGTTCGTGACCATGTACATTTTGTCGCTCTCACCGTGGTTGATGAAAACGTGCCAGCGGCCCGCGTAGCGCATCATTTGGAAGTTGCGGGTGTTCTGGTTCACGTAGAACACGATCCGGATGTCCTGCTGGGCCAGCACCTGCTCGAGGTCGACGACCCGGCGAACGTAGGCAACCGGGAGCGGGGACTCATCGATCAGCGGCAGGGCACCTGCCCCACTGCGGCTCAGCACCAGGACGGGCCAGGTCTCGGCGAGCTTCGCGAGCGGCTTGTACCACTGCCGCATCTGGTACAGATTGACGTCGCCGTCGGCGAAGTAGACCGCGATCTTGAAGTGATTCCGGGGCAGCGGCTCACGCGTGGACAGCCGCCCGTTCAGCAGCCGCTGTGCCTTGCGGGACGCCGTGACGTCCCTGACCAGCTTGAGCCCAAGCCTGACGTCTCGTTGAATACCCACCCATCAAGAGTACCGACGATGCCACTCGACCGAGCGCCTCTGGCCCCCCGAAGGGGACGTGACGACGGAATCGTTAGACGATGGGCGGCCGTCCGGCCAGCGTCATCCGCCACACCGTGCGCGCCCTGAGGGGACGCCGCTCCCCCGGGTCGGTGGTCCACCCCTCGCGGAAACCGGTGAGCCAGGCGCGCAGCGCGCCCGGATTTCGAGCCCAGCGCAGTACCTGGATCAGAAGCCAGGACCCGGCGTAGACGGGCACGAGCAGGACCGGAAGGTTGCGGCGGGCCAGCCAGACCCGGTTGCGGGCGTTCAATCGGTAGTAGTCGGCGTGCCGGGTGGGCGCGATCACGGGATGATTCGCTTCCAGCTCGCCGGCGTACCAGGCGCGCAGGCCCAGGTCCCAAACACGCCAGGCCAGCTCGATGCCCTCATGGGCGTAGAAGAACGGCTCGGCCCAGCCCCCGGTGGCGTCGAAGGCGGCCCGGGGTAGCAGCACGGCACCCTCCCAGACCGAGAAGACGTTGCTGGAGTGGGTGGCTTCGCCCTTGCGGATGCGCGGAATCCAGCGTCTCGGCGACACGATCCCGGCCGGGTCGACCACTCGGGGCTGCAGAAGGCCGATGGTCGAATCCGCCCGAAGCACGCCGATGGCATCTCGCAGAAAGTGCGGGTCCGGGATGCTGGCGTCGTCGTCGAGGAAGAAGAGAAACTCTCCCGCGACGCGGGAGACCCCGCGGTTGCGGCCGGCCGGAATGCCCAAGTTCTCGGGCAGGCCGAGCGTCTTCACCTGGTCCGGCAGCCCGGTCGGCTGCCAGCCATTGCCCACGCACACGATGTCCAGGAGAACTCCCTGCTGGGCCAGCAGACTGCGGATGCCGCGGGCAAGGTCGTCGGGACGGGTGCCCTGGGTGAGCAGCACGACCCCCACTGTCGGCAGGGCGGGCCCGACCGGTGAAGCGCTAGGACCGGACACGCTTGGACGCCATGATGGCCACGAAGTGGCCCACCAGTGAGAGGAAGGCCAGCGGGACGAGCACGATCAGCACGAACCGGTCGACCGCCGGCTCGCCGAGGAAGCTGCCGACGACCGCGGCGACGAAGATCAGCATGGTCAGTTCGACCGAGTGGTACAGCCGGTGGAACGGGAGGAACCGGGCCAGGCGGCGGGCGCGGGCGATGAAGCTCGACGTCGGGGTCTGCTCGTGCTTGCGATCGGCGAGTTTGGTCAGGCCGGCGTTCGCGCGGGCCACGTGCACCATGTCGTTGAGGGCCTTGTTCAGCACGATGACGAGGGCGAGCAGCAGTGCGAGCGTGGTCCACAGGAAGTCGGCGGGGGCCTCGAACGGGTAGAAGGCGCACCGGATCCCGAACGCGATCGGGATGAGGGCCTCTGTCGTGTAGTGCCCAACCTTGTCGAGGAACACGCCGGCCGGGGAGGACTGCCGGCGCCAGCGGGCGACCTCGCCGTCGGAGCAGTCGACCAACATCTGCAGCTGCCCGAGCAGGAGGGCGAGCATCGCGCCCCAGATGCCGGGAATGAGCAGCGCGGCCGCCGTGGACCAGCCGACCAGGATCATCAGGCCGGTGACGCCGTTCGCCGAGATTGAGGTCTTCAGAAGTATCCAGGTCAGATACGGGGAGATGTCGCGCAGGTAGAGCGACGCCGTCCAGTGCTCGGCGTTCGCCCGCAGCCGAACTTCCGGCGGCTGGGCCACGTGGCGCAGCTCGGCGATTGAGGAGGGTCGAGTCGCCGCGGGATTCGCTGACGTCATTGGTGCCTTCCGGTATGGGCCGTGATGTTGGTGGTGAATTTCAGAAACCCGAGCAGGAAGCCGATCCCCCAGCAGAAGTGAATGCAGGGCAAGACTACGAGAAACCACAGCCCGGCACGAAACCCGTCCGGCCGGGTCACCAGGGCCGTGGCCACGGCGACGAGCCCCAGGTAGGCGGCGGGAATCAGAAAACCGAGCAGCAACCACGGGTTCGCCCCGGTGAGGAGCTGAACCAGGCCGGCCAGCCCGGCCAGAGTGCCGACAGTGACACCCAGGACCATTACGGGCGGGGCGAAGTAACGGATGCCGTTGTCCTCGGGATATCGGCGGGCGAGTTCCCCTCGCCAGAGGCCGGTGGACACCATCTGCCGGGCCAGCCGGGCCAGACTCGGCCGGGGCCGATAGACGACCCGGAGCCGAGGTGTGAACCAGACGATGCCGCCCTGGTCGCGCAGACGGCGGTTGAGTTCCCAGTCCTGGCCGCGCTTGATGCCCTCGTCGAAGAGGCCGACGCGCACGATGCTGTCCATCCGAAAACAGCCCAGGTAGACGGTTTCCGCGGGGCCCTCCGGGCCGCCGATGTGCAGGGGAGTGCCGCCGAGGCCGATCTTCGTGCCGTAAGCGCGCGCGACGGCTTTCTGGAACGGGCTTTCCCCCTGGGCGTCCATGACGCCGCCGACATTGTCGGCGCCGGTGCGCTCAAGGGTCTCCACGGCGATGCGGGCGTAGTCCGGCGGCAGCACCGAATGGGCGTCGACGCGAATGACGAACGCGTACTGCGAGGCACGGATAGCAGTGTTGAGGCCTGCCGGAGTGGAGCCGATCTCGTTCGCCACGATGCGGATGCGCGGATCAACCGCGGCCATCTCCTCAACCAGTTCGGTTGTGCCGTCGATGCTCGGGCCGAGGGCCAGGGTGACCTCGAAAGGCCCCGAGTAATCCTGGCGGAGCAGACTGGTCACGGCGGCGCGCACATGGGTGACGTCATTCAGCACCGGCATCACATAGGAAACCCCGAGCAGGGATGCGGCTCCGGAAGAGGGATCCTGGCTGGTCATAGTTCCATTCTTCTGGCGGGAGGTAAGAGCCTACCAGCCGGGTGTTTCCTGCCTGCATCGGGGCCACAAACGACAGCTGCGCCGCCGGTGGATCACCGGCGGCGCAGCTGTTGTTCTCTGGAAGGAGCGAGTGGTCAGCTGGAGAGTGCGCCGACCGTGACGGATACCGTGGCCGACTTTCCATCGCGCACAAAGGTGAGGTCGGCCGTCTCGCCGGCCGCGAGAGCGCGCACCTGGGCGGTGAGGTCGTTCGCGTCAGTGATGGGTAGATCGTTAAGGTTGGTGACGATGTCGCCCTTTCGCAGTCCGGCCTTCTCCGCTGCACCGCCCGCCGAGACCTCGCTGATCAGGGCGCCGACGGTGGCGCTCTCCGGGCTGCCGGCGGCGCTGGTGACACTGGCGCCGAGCAGACCGTGGCTGGCCGTGCCGGTGGCGATCAGTTCGTCGGAGATACGCTTGGCCAGGTTCGACGGGATGGAGAAGCCCACGCCGATGCTGCCGGCGGCCGCCGAGTCGCCGCCCGCGCTGGCGATGGCGACGTTGATGCCGATCAGCTCGCCCTTGGCGTTGAGCAGGGCTCCGCCGGAGTTGCCGGGGTTGATCGCGGCATCCGTCTGGATGACCGAGAGTGAGATGCTGCCGGTGGAGGGAGCCTGGGCCGCGCCGCCATTCTGGTCGGGAAGGTCGAAAAAGAACGGGCTCTGCTCTTCGTCGGGTGCGGAGTTCTCGGGTGTCGACGGGGCAGCCGAGGAGGCGATGGAGATGCTGCGGTTCAGTGCGCTGACAATGCCGTCGGTGACGCTGCCGGAGAGGCCGAGCGGTGCGCCGATCGCGATGGCGCTGTCGCCGACGTTGAGCTTGCCGGAATCGGCCCATTTGATCGGCGTCAGGCCGCTCGCGCCGTCCAGCTTGATCACGGCGAGGTCGGAAACCGGGTCGGTGCCGACAATGGTGGCGGCGTAGAGCTTGCCGTCACTGGCGGTGACCTGAATGCTGGCGTCGGCGGCGGCGCCGTCGAGGGTGACGACGTGCGTGTTCGTGAGAATGTAGCCGTCTTCGGACAGGATGACGCCGGAACCGGTTCCGCCGGAGCTGCCGTCGGAGGCGGCGATGGTGACGACACTGGGCGTGGCCTTGGCGGCGACCGCCGTGATCTGGTTGACGCTGTCGGTGTTGTTGACCACGACCGTGCTGGGGCCGTCGGCCTGGCTGGTCGGGATTCCGACGGTCTGGTTGGTGACCACGAAGGCCGTGACGCCGGCGCCGGATGCCCCTCCGACGAGAGCGCCGATGGCGAGGGCCGCGATCAGGGCGATATTACCCGAGCGGCGGGGCTGCGTGCGCGGGCCGCCGGGCTGGTCGGCGGCGTACCCGTTCTGACGGGCGTAGGACTGCGGCTGGGTATTCGGCGCGTAGGGATTCGAGGTGGTGCTTTCCGCGACCGGGCGACCGAAGGAATCCGTGCCGTACGCGCGCGCAGGCGCGGCCGAGGCGGAGGTGGGCTGGGCCGCGGCGGGCTGGGCCGGCGACTGCTCAGAGGCGGAAACTGTGTCGGGGATGACCTCGGTCGGCTTCTCGTCGCCGGGGGTGCCGCCGGAGGAGTGATCCGCAGAGGGCTGGGCCGTGGCGGAAGCCTCGCCGGCCGCATTGACTTCGAATGGGACTGCGTCGTCGGGATCGGGAGTGGTGCCGGGTGCCTGCGGATTGTCGGTCATGGTGTGCTCCTTCCAAGCATTTCCACCTTGACTCCTGAACCTGAACGAATGATCTGTGCAGCCTGGGAGCATTCAATGACGACGCCGTGACTTGCGCGGTGCCGGGTCGATCAACACAGTTAGCAACCCGGACCAGCCGGGTTTGTCGTGCACTCGCGGTTGACGAGCACCGTCTGGGCATTCCCCACGATCACGCCGAGCGGGCTGGCCGAGGTCGACAGCGTACCCTGCACCGGCCGCCAGGCAAGGCCCGCGAAGCGATACTCGGCCGAGTACACCACCGCGACGACCACGGCATAGCTTCCCGGACTGGCGAACGCGTGGCTGGTGGCGGTGTCGGAGAATTCCGGGAGGCCCAGTGCCGCCCAGGTCGCGCCGCCCGAGTTCGTGCTTGCCTCGGCACCGTCGCCGTAGGACCAGCGGTAGCCGACCGGGGTGAAATGAACCTCCGCCGGATATCCCAGCAAGGCGCCGGTACGGGAGTGCTCGGATGCCGACGCGATGAAGTTCGCGGGCAAACCCGCCACGCTCCAGCCGCGCGGTTCCATCGTCTGGGACGGCGCCGCGGGCTGGAAGTTGACCAGATCACTAACCCTCACCACGAGGTTCGGGTCGCACGGTGACCCCGGAATGCAGTTCACCGTGAAGTCGTCGCGCACGAACGCCAGCGGATCGACGACGGGTGCTGCACCGACTTGGCCGCCACCGGCGTTGCCGCTGCCGCTGCCGGAACCGGACCCGCCCGCCCCGGATCCCGCTCCGCCACCGGCTTCGTTCCCGGACCCCTGTCCCCCGCCGGTCTCGTACCCCGCAGAAAGGTCCACCCCGCCGTTGTTGATGTGTCCGGATACTTCTGGTGGCGAACAAAGGCCGGCCCGCAGCTCACCTTGCGTGCATTGACTAGTAGCCGCGCTGGCTAGTTTATCTTCGGAGACAAGAAACAGGGCGAGTAGGGCAGTCGCCGCGACCCCTAGCAGTAGTTTTTGCCGGACCATGACTCACTCGATGTGATCGTTAGATCATTTGATGCAGCACTCGAATTTTGAAAGGTGATCGTGAGGGGGAATCTGTCGACGCGATCATTGGGGACAACGGAGGCACCTGTACTGTCAACAACGTCCACTCGGGTGACATCAGAGCAAAGGTACGCAGTCACAGCGGTGTGACCGCGGCCATCATCTTTGATGGACTGCAGTTGAACGGAATCAAAGGCTGTCGACCCGACCGATCTATAGCCATTGTCCGTATACAGGTTTGCAGAATCAGTTTCAGCCCTTAGGGCTTCTTCAGCAGTTACGTCCACCAGCTGACTGGTATCTTTTCCTCCATCCGCGAGCACCATATCGATGACAACCAGATACGCCGCATAGGCTTCGGTGGCCGCAGCCAGAGCTTCCTCATCGGACGCGAAGACGGGGGCATCCGTCGGCGCGGTCGTCTCGGACGCCTGGGGCGCTCGGGGCACCGGTTCGGGCGTGCAACCGGTCAGCGCGAGTGTGCCGAGCAGCAGCAGCGGGCCCAGAACGAGGAGGTCGCGCTGCACGGTCCGCATGCGGCCAACCTAGGGCATCCGGCGCAGCCCCGCTCGAACTTTCCACATGTCGTAGTTTGGAGCCATGCAGGTGACATCATGACAATCTCCGGGGCCTGGCGACGCACGGCCCGTGGGGCCGGCCTGCTCGCCGCGGACGGCACCGTCGCCGCGAGCATTTTCGCGGAGATGAGTGCCCTTGCCCTGCGCACCGGCGCCATCAACCTCGGCCAGGGATTCCCCGACGAGGACGGCCCTGCCGAGGTTCTCGAAGCCGCACGCCAGGCGATCTCCGACGGTGCGAACCAGTACCCGCCGGGGCGCGGCTTGCCCGTGCTGCGAGGCGCCATCGCTCGGCATCAGCACCGGTTCTACGGCCTGTCCGTCGATCCGGATACCGAGGTCCTGGTGACGGCGGGTGCCACCGAGGCGCTGGCGGCAACCGTTCTCGCACTGCTCGACCCCGGCGACGAGGTTGTCACGCTGGAGCCGTTCTACGACGCCTACGGCGGCCTGATCGCGCTGGGCGGGGGCATCCATCGCACGGTGCGCCTGCGGGCGCCCGATTTCCAGCCGGACCCCGACGAACTGCGCGCCGCCATCACGGACCGCACCCGACTGATTATCGTGAACAATCCGCACAACCCCACCGGGGCCGTGCTGCCGCGCGAGACCCTGGAACTCATCGTGTCCCTCGCACACCGTCACGACGCGCTCATCGTGACCGACGAGGTCTACGAGCACCTCACCTTCGGTGTCGCCCACGTGCCCGTCGCGACGATTCCGGGCGCGAGCGAGCGCACCATCACGATCTCCTCCGGTGGGAAGACGTTCAACACCACCGGCTGGAAGATCGGCTGGCTCACCGCCCCGTCCGCTCTTGTCACCGCAATCCTGGCCGTGAAGCAGTTCCTCACCTATGTGAACGGCGCGCCGTTCCAGCCGGCGATCGCGCGAGGCCTCGACCTGCCGGACACCTTCTACACTGGTGTCGCCGCCGACCTGCAGGCCAAGCGCGATGTTCTCGAGAGCGGCCTGATCGAAGCGGGGTTCACGGTCAGTCGACCTCAGGGGTCGTATTTCATCGTGGCGGATGCCGCGCCGCTCGGCTACCCTGATGGCGCCGAGTTCTGCCGGGTGCTGCCCGATCTCGCCGGGGTGGTCGCGGTTCCGATCGGCGCGTTCTGCTCCGCCCGGCACCGGTCCGAGTATGCCTCGCTGGTGCGATTCGCCTACTGTAAAAAGGTGGACGTGCTTGAGCGCGCCGCCGCCCAGCTGGCCGGCATCATCGCCCGTTAGCAGCCCGGCAGCCGCCGCTTTGGAGGTGCCGACAGGGGTTCTAGTGCGCCAGTGCCGGGTAGTCCGTGTAGCCCTCGGCTCCGGCACCGTAGAAGGTAAGCGGGTCGGGAGCGTTCAGCGGCAGGTCCTTGAGCCAGCGCGACACGAGGTCGGGGTTGGCGATCACGGCACGGCCCACGACGACCGCATCCGCCAGTTCGTCGGCGATGATGGCCATCGCCTCGTCCCGGTCGGTGACCTCGCCGAAGCCGCTGTTCACCAAGAGCGGCCCAGCGAAACGGGCACGCAGCTGCTGCACCAGTTCGCCGGCCGGCTCGCGGTGCAGGATGCTCAGGTACGCAAGGCCCAGCGGAGCGAGTGCGTCGGCGAGCGCGCCGTAGGTGGCCATAAGGTCGGCGGCATCCGTTTCGAGGGCATCCTGAATGTTGTGCTCCGGCGAGACCCGGATGCCGACGCGGCCGGCGCCGATCGCCTCGGCCACCGCGGTGACGACCTCGACGACGAAACGGGCCCGGTTCTGCGGGGAGCCGCCGTAGATGTCGTCGCGCTGGTTGGAGGCCGGCGAGAGGAACTCGTGCAGGAGGTAACCGTTCGCGGAGTGAATCTCGACGCCGTCGAGTCCCGCGGCGATGGCGTTACGGGAGGCCTGCACGAAGTCCGCGATCACGCCGGGGAGTTCGTCGAGTGTGAGGGCGTGCGGTACCGGGTAGGCAGCCTTTCCCGCGTAGGTGTGGGTTTCGCCCTGGATGGCGATGGCGCTGGGAGCCACGACCTCGCGGCCGCCGTTGGTGCCCTCGTGGGTGACGCGGCCCGCGTGCATTACCTGGGCGACCAGGCGCCCGCCGGCGGAGTGCACGGCGTCGGCGACGTTGGTCCAGCCGGCGATCTGCTCGGGGGTGACCAGCCCCGGCTGGCCGGGGAAGCCCTGACCGGCGTGGCTGGGGTAGGTGCCCTCGGTCACGATCAAGCCGAGCGAAGCACGCTGCCTATAATGCTCGACGACGAGGGGGCCGGGAACGCCCTCGATTCCGGACCGAACCCGGGTCAGCGGCGCCATGACGAGCCGGTTGGGCAGTTCCAGGTCACCGAGGGACAACGGGGAGAAAAGATTCACGAATAGCTCTTTCTGTGGGTCAGGGTGTCGCCGGACGGAGCGTGCGCCGTCTCGGACAGGGGAAGCAGCTTCCCCCTGGTGCCAACGGCCCTGCTCTCCCGCGCATTCCCCTCACCCGTCACGGTCGGGCAATCCACAGGAGTCGACGCACCGAACCAGCATCATGAGCACCATCGCCGAGACCCGGCCGACGACGTCGGCACGGAGTTTCCCGACCCCGGATGCACCGACCCGGGAGGATCCGGACCGCACCGGATACTGCCCGTTCCCTCTGTCGTCCGACGCCCGGGCCTTCGGACTGACCACGAGCTCCATGCGGCTGCGCCAGGCAACGGTTTCGGTGCGGCACGGCCGCCGTACCGGGAGCGAAACCGCGACCATCCTGCTGCACGGCGCCGCGGGATCCTGGACGACCTGGACGCCGCTGCTGGCCGCGGCCGACGCCTCCGGTCTCGGCCTGACCGACCTGATCATCCCCGACCTGCCCGGCTGGGGGGACTCGCCGCTTCCGGCGGCGGGACCCTCTCGTTCCATCGAGGCAACCGCTGCGGTGGTGGCCGAGATCGCCTGGGCGCTCGGCTACCGCTCCTGGACCGTGATCGGCCACTCCCTCGGCGGCTTCGTGGCACTCGAACTTGCCGCAAGCGAGACCCGGTCGACCGCGTTCGTCGGCCTCGTCTCGGCCACGACGTTCTCGGTGATCGACACCGTGCGGCACCCGGTCGCCCGGTTCGCCGCGCTGCCGGGGTACAGCGCCCTGCTGCCGGTACTGCGGGCCGTCGCCCGGGCCGGGCGCGCCGGCCACGGTCTGATCCGTCTGCTCCACCGCACCGGGCTGTTGCGCACGCTGGCGGCGCCGCTGTTCCGCCGACCGGAGCTGCTGCACGAGAGCGTCATCGGGGCCCTTGCGACCGAGCTGCGCCCGCAGGCGTTCGCCGTGGCATCCGACCTCGCCGGAACCTACGACGCCAACCGCTGGGCCCGGATCGAGTGCGCCGTGCACGCAACCCAGGGTGACGCCGACATTTTCGTGGCGGCGACGGATGCGGCCAGGCTCCGCGCGGTCATCCGCGGTTTCGATCTGGTCACGGTGCCGGGTACCGGGCATTTCGCGCACGTGGAGAAACCGTATGAGACGCTGCTTCACCTGTTGCCGAACGGATGCCTGCCCCGGTCAGGCGTGTTCCCGCAGTAGTAGTCGCTGTGTCCTGGACGATCCCGCGGCACGGCTGTTTCCCTTGTCAAGCGGGTTCATAGCGACCAAACTGAGGAGCAGTCCTGAGATCTGGTCACCCTGTGCGGCCGGCCTCTGAACAGCCCCACCGATTGAAAGCGGCTCCCCATGGGTTCGTTGACGTATGACAGGGTCACGGTCGAATTCGACGACCGGATATTGGCGCATCTCCAGATCGTGATCGTACAGAAACTCCGCCGGGGCGAAAGCTTCCTGCTCTCGTGGCGAAACGCCGCCGAAGCCGGAAACGGTCGCAGTTCCGCGTGGCTGCACCCGGCCATTCCCCTGTATTTCAAGTTCTCCGGCGGTCAGCCGCCGAGCATCAACCCGCTATGGCTCGCCCAGCTCACCCGTTCCGCTAACAGTTCCCAGGGTCTGGTGGCCACCGGCGAGGAGCGGGCGATGGGTGAACCCGAACATCCGGAGCGCACCGACCGCGGTCATCGCCCGGATCAGAAGTTCACGGTGCGCGCGGCGCCCGCCTCGCAGGACACCATCGCCACCGAACTCTGAGCTGGCTGCACGCTCAGCGGGGCACGACCGCGAAGCGACGCAGGGCCAGCGATGGATTGCGGGCGCGCACGGCTGTGAGGCGCTCCGACAGCACCCAGGCGACGGCGACATCCGTTGTCTCGCCGATGGTGACCAGTTCCACGCCCATCGGGTCGACCACCATGCTGTTGCCGACGCCCACCGGCGGGGCGTGGTCGGCGGCCGCCACGTAGACCGTGTTCTCCAGGGCGCGCGCTGTCAGCAGCGTGCGCCAGTGCTGTTCCTTCAACGGTCCCCGCACCCACTCGGCGGGCACCAGCACCAGTTCGGCCCCCGCGTCGACCAGGCGGCGCGTCACCTCCGGGAAACGGATGTCGTAGCAGGTCTGCAGTCCCACCCGCAGTCCCACCACCTCGAACGTCTCGGGTTCCTCCACGGCGCCAGGCCGCACCCAGTCCGATTCACGGTCGCCGAAAGCGTCGTAGAGGTGCAGCTTGCGGTACTTCGCGACGAGTTCGCCGGCCGGATCCACCGCGACGAGGGTGTTGAAGAAGCGGCTCGGGTCATCCGTGGCCTCCAGCATGCCGGCCACGACATGCACGCCGAGTTCCACCGCGAGCGCGGCGAGGGCGGCCACGAAGGGGCCGTCCACAGGTTCGGCCGCGGCGACGAAAGAGGGCCCCAGGACCGGTTCGAAGAAAGAGGAGTACTCGGGGAAGACGACCAGCCGGGCTCCGCGGCCGACGGCCGTCTCGGCGAGGGCACGCATGGCGGCGAGATTCACGGCCGGCTCGCGGCCGGGGGCGAACTGGGCCACCGCAACCCCCAGGGCAGCCACAGGGCCGGAGCCAGCGCCGGCAGCTGCAGCTGCAGCGGGAGCAGGATCGCGCGTCTCGAGGGGATCGATCATGGCGTCAGCCTAGCCGCCGGCAACGCCTCGGCCGGGGTCGCGGCATCCGTAGCCCTCGGTCCGTACCGGTCCTGGGTTCCAGGGTTCCAGGGTTCAGCGGGGTGGCCTAACGTATATGCGTGTCTCCCCCTCCGCTGGTCTCCCGCCTGGTTCGCCCCGAGGCGCTGACCCTGCCCCTGCGCCGAACCGAAGGACTGGCAGCGATTCTCGGGCTGCTCGGCCTCCTCGTCTCGGCGGCAGGATCGTGGCGGCCCTCGTATTGGGGCGACGAGGCGGCCAGCGTGATGTCGGCGGAACGTTCCCTGCCGGGGCTCTTCCGACTTCTGGACAACGTCGACGCGGTGCACGGCGCCTATTATCTGCTGCTGCACGTCTGGATCGGCCTCTTCGGCTCTTCGGAGCTGGCGACTCGCGGGCTGAGCGCTCTCTTCGTCGGCTTCGCGACGGCCGGCACCTTCGTGCTGGCACGCACCCTGATCTCCCACCGGGTCGGCGTGCTCGCGGCCATCGTCTTCGCGCTGCTCCCCCGGGTCACCTACATGGGCGCCGAAGCCCGTTCGGCCGCAGTCGCCACGGCCGTTGTGGTGTGGCTGACCGTTCTGCTGATGCACCTGCTGCGGAGCCGCTATCAGGATCGCGCCACCCGCTTCGCGCTCTGGGCGGCTTACACCGCGCTCCTGGCCCTGGGAATCTACTTCTTCCTCTTTGTGCTGCTGCTGATCCCGGTGCTCGGCCTCGCCGTGCTGCTGATACCGCCGGAGGGCGACAGGTGGGCGGGCATTCGCGCCTGGACCCTGGCCACGGCCTCCGGGCTCGCCCTGGCTGCCCCCGTGATGGCGGCCAGCCTTCAGCAGCGCGATCAGATCGCCTTCATCGGGCGGCGCCCGCCGATCGCCGTGCTCACCGCCGCAGTGCACCAGTGGTTCGGCAACGTACCGCTGGCCGTTCTGGCGTGGGGTCTGATCCTGCTGGCGGTGGTGATGGTCTTCGCCGTGCGCGGGCGGCGGGCCGCACCAACAGCAAGCAGGGCGGCCCTGGCGGTCATGCTGGCCTGGCTGATCGTGCCGAGCGCAGCGCTCCTGATCGGCACGCACCTCGTCACGCCGATGTACTCGCTGCGGTACCTGTCGGTGGGTACGCCGGCGGCGGCGATCGCCATCGCCATGGGGATCGCCTGCCTCCGGCCGCTCTGGCCGCAGGCAGCCGCGCTGGGCCTGATCACGGCTCTCATGCTGCCCACCTATCTCGACCAGCGCGGCGAGTTCGGCAAGAACTACGGCAGTGACCTGCGCCAGGCGTCCGAGGTCGTGCGGGCCGGCGCGCAGCCCGGAGACGCGGTCGTTTTCGACGAGAGCGTGCGGCCCTCCCGCAAGCCCCGCCTCGCCCTGCGGCTCTACCCGGCCGCGTTCGAGGGCCTGCGGGACGTCACCCTCGCGGTGCCGTTCGACGCCACCAACGACTTGTGGGACGTGGCTGTGCCGCTGGAGCAGGTGACCGACCGACTTACCGGCACGAACCGGGTCTGGGTGCTGCTGAACCAGGCCAGCGGTGAGAATAGGCGGGGGGACAACATCCGCATCCTGCAACAACTCGGGTTCACGGTCGCCGAGTCGACCATGCTGAACCGCACGCAGATCATCGAAATGACAAGGTAGCCCCATGGCTCGGACTCTGATCATCATCCCGACCTACAACGAGCAGGGCAACGTCGCGTCGATCGTGTCCCGGGTGCGCGCGAGCGTGCCGGCGGCCGACGTTCTGGTCGTCGATGATTCCTCCCCGGACGGCACGGGGCAGTTGGCTGACGCGCTGGCCGCCACCGATTCCCAGGTGCACGCCCTGCACCGCTCCCGGAAGAGCGGCCTCGGAGCCGCCTATCTCGAGGCCTTCGCCTGGGGGCTCTCCCGCGGCTACGACCGACTGGTGCAGCTCGACGCTGACGGATCGCACCTGCCAGAGCAACTGCCGACCCTGCTCGAGGCCGCGGAGACGGCGGATGTGGTGCTGGGCTCCCGCTGGGTCCCGGGCGGAATGGTGCGGAACTGGCCGTGGCACCGGCGTCTGCTGTCGCGGGGCGGATCGGTCTACTCGCGCGTGCTGCTCCGGCTGCCCCAGCGAGACGTCACCGGCGGTTACCGCGTCTTCACGGCGCATGCCCTCCGGCGAATGGACCTCTCCGGCGTCGAGAGCCTGGGCTACTGCTTCCAGATCGACATGCTGCTGCATGCGGTTCGGGCCGGGCTCAGCGTTGTCGAGAAGCCGATCACGTTCGTGGAGCGCACCGTCGGTTCCTCGAAGATGAGTGCCGCGATCGTGGCCGAGGCGATGGCCCGTGTCACGATCTGGGGTCTCACCGGCAGGAACGCTCGCCGCGTTGCCGCGTCTTCACCGACATCCCTGCCGCGTGCCCGCTGACCGGACCCGCACGCCGCCCCATAGGGCGTGACTTCTGGTCAGAGTGACTATAAGATGAATCCATTCAGTTAGAGTCACAATGACCTTTACTTGGTGAATGACAGTGGATGCGCGAATAAACACCCAGCTTGAGGCGGCCCTCGCCGTGTCGACGGTCATTTTTGCCCTACGGCCGGATCCGGAATCCGGCCACTCGACCCTGTGGCTGCCGCTTGTACGCCGCACCCGGGAACCCTACCTCGGTCAGTGGGCGTTGCCCGGCGGCGGCCTGCGGGCCGATGAGCGCCTGGCCGGCGCGGCCGCGCGCGCCCTGCGCGAGACCACGGGCCTGACCCCCAAGTACCTCGAGCAGCTCTACACCTTCGGGGATCCGGGGCGTTCCCCCGGCGGCCGGGTCGTCTCGGTCGTCTACTGGGCGCTCGTCGAGTCCGGTGAGGCGGCGCTGGCCGTCGAGGACGAGAACGTGCGGTGGTTTCCGGCCGACCACCTGTCGCCGCTCGCCTTCGACCACAACCTCATCGTGGAATACGCCCTCTGGCGCCTGCGCACCAAGGTGGAGTACTCCCGCATCGCGCACGCGTTCCTCGGCGAGACCTTCACGCTCGCGCAGCTGCGCGAGGTGCATGAGGCCGTGCTGCAGAAGGCCCTCGACCCGGCCAACTTTCGCCGCACGATCGAGGGGTCAGGCACCGTGGTCGACACCGGCCAGCGCGTAGCCGGCGTACCGCATCGGCCGCCCCGCCTCTACCGCTACAACGATTCCGTTCATGCCACCACTCCGGGTGCGCTCGAGCCGGCCATCGGCTGAGCCTGACTCTTCCTCCCAGCACCCTCCTGCTGGCCACCGCTTGTCCGACTATCGCTTTGTATGAATATCGAGGAGTAACCGCATGACCATCGCATCGGTCGACCAGACCATTCGACTCATCAGCACGGGAGCTGCCACCGGCAGCACGTGCAGCCCCGACCTGCTCACCGCTCCGTGGGAGTTTGATTCCGGCACGCCGGGCTACGGCCCGGGGTCGTCGATGGGCGATGTCATCCCCACCGGGTCACCGCGGCAGGGTGAGCTGCCCGAGGTCTACCGTCGCGCGTCGACGGAGGAACTCGGCGACCGCATCCGTACCGCCAAGGCCACGCTCGGCGACCGGGTCGTGGTCCTCGGGCACTTTTACCAGCGCGAGGAGGTGTTGGCGCACGCGGACTTCGTGGGCGACTCCTTCCAGCTGGCGCAGGCCACGAAGAGCCGTCCGGATGCCGAGGCGATCGTCTTCTGCGGAGTGCACTTCATGGCCGAAACCGCCGACTTGCTTTCCACGCCGGAGCAGGCGGTCATACTACCCAACCTCGCCGCCGGCTGCTCGATGGCCGATATGGCCGATATCGACTCCGTCACCGATTGCTGGGAACAGCTGGAGGACCTCTACGGCAGCGAGCAGGGCGTCGACGGCCGCGTGCCCGTGATCCCGGTCACCTACATGAATTCCTCGGCCGCGCTGAAGGCGTTCTGCGGCGAGCACGGCGGCATCGTCTGCACCTCCTCCAACGCCGAGACCGTGCTCGAGTGGGCCTTCGCCCGCGGCCGCCGCGTTCTCTTCTTCCCCGACCAGCACCTCGGCCGCAACACCGCCAAGGCGATGGGGGTGCCCCTCGAGCGGATGCCGATGTGGAACCCGCGCAAGGCCCTCGGCGGCAACACGGCCGAGGAGCTCGAGGCCGCCCAGGTCGTGCTCTGGCACGGGTTCTGCAGTGTGCATAAGCGCTTCACGGTGGACCAGATCACCGCGGCCCGCCAGTCGCACCCGGACGTGCGCGTGGTCGTGCACCCGGAGTGCCCGATGGGCGTCGTCGACGCCGCCGATTCCTGCGGCTCGACCGACTTCATCAAGAAGGCCATCGAGGCAGCCCCGGCCGGGTCCACGTTCGCCATCGGCACCGAGATCAACCTGGTGCAGCGGCTCGCCGCACAGCACCCCGAGCACACCATCTTCTGCCTCGACCCGGTGGTCTGCCCCTGCTCCACCATGTACCGCATCCACTCGGGCTACCTGGCCTGGGTGCTCGAAGCGCTGGTCGGCACCGCGGACCGCGCGCCCGAGGTGCTCAATCGCATCCAGGTATCGGGCGAGGTTGCCGGCAACGCCCGCGTCGCCCTCGAACGGATGCTTTCCGCCAAGCCGCCCGTCTCCATCGAGGCCTGACCGTGACCCGCGTGCTCGTCGTCGGCAGTGGGCTGGCCGGACTCATCGCCGCGGTGCGTGCGACGGATGCCGGCCACCAGGTCACCCTCGTCACGAAAGCGGCCCTGCCCGACAGCAACACCCGCTGGGCCCAGGGCGGGATCGCCGCGGCCATGTTCCCCGACGACTCGGTCGAGTCACACGTACAGGACACCCTGCGAGCCGGGGCCGGACTCTGCGACCCGGTCGCAGTGCACGTGCTCTGTTCCGAGGGACCGGCTCGGGTGCGGGACCTGATCCGGTTCGGTGTGGACTTCGACCGCGACGAGTCCGGGGTGACCCGCGGACTGGAGGCTGCCCACTCCCGCTCGCGGGTGCTGCACGCCGGCGGGGACGCCACGGGCGCAGCCATCGAGGCTGCCCTCGTGGCGACGGTGCGTGAACGGGCCGCCCGCTCGCTGCGGGGCGTGGGCGCCCGCCTGCGCGTGCAGGAACACACAATGCTGGTTGATCTGACCGTGCAGGACGGTCGCGTGACCGGGGCTGTCCTCCTCGGGCCCGACGAAGCACTCCGCACGATCCTGGCCGACACGGTGATCCTGGCGACCGGCGGTGCCGGCGAGCTCTTCCCGCACACCACGAACCCGGCTCTGGCGACGGGCGACGGCGTGGCCGCCGCGTGGCGCGCGGGGGCATCCGTCGCCGACCTCGAGTTCTACCAGTTCCACCCGACCGCACTCGCCGTTCCCGGTACCCCGCTGGTCTCCGAGGCGGTGCGCGGGGAAGGCGCCGTGCTGCGAAATGCGTCGGGCCACCGCTTCATGCTCGACCTGCACCCCGATGCGGAACTCGCCCCGCGCGACATCGTGGCCAGAGGCATCGCCCGAGAAATGACCAGCCAGGGCGGCGAACCGGTGCGACTGGACGCCACCGGTCTCGGCCGCGAACTTCTCGAGCGACGCTTCCCGACCATCACCGCGGCCTGCCGTGCTGCCGACCTGGACTGGGCCGTCGAATCGATCCCGGTCGCCCCGGCGGCGCACTACTGGATGGGCGGGGTGCTCACGGATATCTGGGGCCGCACCAGCCTGCCCGGCCTGTTCGCCGTGGGGGAAGTGGCCCGCACCGGCGCCCACGGCGCCAACCGGTTGGCCTCCAACTCTCTGCTCGAGGCGGCCGTGTTCGCCGACCGGTCCGTGCGCGCGCTGCGCCTGCCGGTTCGGGTGTCGGCGGGGGTCTCGGTCGTGACCGGCTCGACCACCGGGGGGTTGCCTGCCGGCGTCGACCGTGACGCGGTACAGCAGCTGATGTGGGAGTGCGCGGGAGTGCTGCGGAGTGGGGAGAAACTCGCCGAGGCATCCGTCACCCTGGCCGACTGGGCCACCCGCCCGACGGGCCCGGACGAAACCACTGCACCTAATATGCGGGTTCGGGCATATGAAGACACCAACCTGCTCGACCTGGCGCGGGTCACCGTGGCTTCCGCCCTGGCCCGGGAGGAATCGCGCGGCGCACATCACCGCTCCGACTACCCCGACGGCCGGCCCGAGTTCGCCCGCACCGTCGCCTGGACCCGCGGCACAGCCCCGGACACAGCCGACGGCATGCGGAGCACCCTGAATCTGGACCACCCCACTGAGGCCGAGGAGGCCATTGCATGCTGACCATGAACGCCATCGACACCGTCGTGCGCGCCGCGCTCGAGGAGGACGCCCCCTGGGGTGACCTCACCTCGCAGGTGCTGATCCCCGCCGACGCCGCCGCGACCGCGCAGCTGGTCGCCCGGGAATCCGGCGTCTTCAGCGGTGGTGCCGTGTTCGCGGCGGCCTTCCGACTGACCGACGCGCGCATCGTCGTTCGGATGCTCGTGGCCGACGGCACCGTCTTCGACGCCGGTGACACCCTGGCGGAAGTGTCGGGGTCCGCCCGCGGCATTCTGCAGGCCGAGCGCATCGGCTTGAACTTCGTGCAGCGCATGAGCGGGATCGCCACACTGACAGCGCTCTACGTGGCCGAGACGGCCGGCACCCGCGCCCGCATCGTCGACACCCGCAAGACCACCCCGGGCCTGCGTGTGCTGGAACGTGCCGCGGTGCGCGACGGCGGCGGCCACAACCACCGCTTCAGCCTCTCCGACGCGATCATGGCCAAGGATAACCACCTGGCCGTGCTAACCGCGGGCGGCCTGAACCTCACCGAGGCGCTCCGGCAGGTGCGCGACCGCATCTCCCACACCACGCACCTCGAGGTGGAGGTGGACCGGATCGACCAAATCGAGCTTGTGCTTGCCGCCGGCGTCGACACGATCATGCTCGACAACTTCAGCCCCGACGACCTGCGCGAGGGCGTACGCCTCACGGGCGGCCGAGCACGCGTGGAGGCCAGCGGCGGCGTCTCTCTGCTGACCGTGCGCGGCATCGCCGAGACCGGCGTCGACATCATCTCGGTTGGGGCCATCACGCACAGCGTGCGCTCCCTCGACCTCGGCCTCGACGTCGTCATCCTCACCGAGGGCTGACCGGTCCGGCCATGATCTATCTCGACAACGCCGCGACCACCCCGGTGCGACGGGAAGTTCTCGAGGTGCTCTGGCAGCAGCTCGCGGGCCGGTTCGGCAACCCGTCGAGCCACCACCGAGTGGGTGAGGCCGCGGCCGCCGCGCTGGCCGAGGCGCGGGCCATGGTCGCGGGCGTGCTCGGGTGTCGGTCGGCCGACGTTGTGTTCACGACCGGCGGCACCGAGTCCGACAACCTCGCGATCAAGGGCATCGCCCTGGGCGCTCCACGCGGCCGTCACCTCATCACGACGCCGATCGAGCACGAGGCGGTACTCGAATCCTGCGACTATCTGCGCCGTCTGCACGGCTTCGAGGTGACGCTCCTGGACCCGGATGCCTCCGGCCGGGTGGATCCGGAACAGCTCCGCGCCGTGATCCGCCCGGATACCACCCTCGTCTCGGTGCAATACGCCAACAACGAGGTCGGCACCGTTCAGCGGCTCGCGGAACTGTCAGCCATCGCCCAGGGCGCCCGCGTGCCGCTCCACACCGACGCCGTGCAGGCGGCCGGCTGGCTTTCGGTCGACGTGGGGGCTCTCGGCGTCGATGCCCTGAGCCTGTCGGGCCACAAACTCGGCGCACCTCCCGGCATCGGGGTGCTTTTCCTGCGCCGCCGCATCGCGGTCGAACCGGTGCTGCACGGCGGCGGTCAGGAGCGCGGGCGCCGCAGCGGAACGGAGAACGTGCCCGGGGCGCTGGCGCTGGCGACCGCACTGCGCCTCGCCGAGGCGGAACGCGCGGAGGCAGCGCCCCGCATCACCGCGCTGCGGGATGCCTTCATCACCACGGTTCTGAGCGGCACACCGTCGGCCCGGCTCACCGGCCACCCGACGGAGCGTCTGCCGGGCACCGCCTCGTTCGTCTTCCCGGGCACGAGCGGCGAGGCGGTGTTGCTCGAGCTGGAACAGCGCGGCATCGTCTGCTCGAGCGGGTCGGCCTGCGCGGCCGACAGTGACGAACCGTCCCACGTGCTGACCGCTCTGGGCATCCCGGCTGAGGTCGCCCAGACCGCCGTGCGGTTCACGCTGGCATCGACGACCACAGCAGCGGATGCGTCTGAAGCGGCCGCATCCGTTCAGGCCGCCGTGGGCACCGTCCGCAGTCTCGGCCGAGGCTGACCTGCCGGGGCTTCAGGCCCGGCTTCGCGCGCGCGCCGCGCGCGTGCACGCGCGCGCCAGAAACCGAACTTACTGCGAGTTGTCAGACAATTTCCGAAGGTTTCGTTCCTCGCGGCGAAGATGCCCCCGATCAGCTAATCTGCTGACGGTGACCGACCCTGGACCGCTGACTGCACGTCCCTCGACGTGCGGCCGTCTGGCCAGCGCCCTAAGGTTATAAGTAAGAGGCGATAAGCCCAAGGTGGGCCGCCAAAAAGGGACACAATGACAATAATCGACAAACCAGTCACCGAGTCACTTGCCACTCAAATTGACTCTCTGGTTAAAGCCGCTCAGGTCGCGCTTCTGGATTACGCGAACTTCACGCAGGAACAAATCGACCACATCGTTAAGAAAGCCTCGGTGGCTGCTCTCAGCAAACACGCCGAGCTTGCCGTTCACGCCGTAGCCGAAACCGGCCGTGGCGTATTCGAAGACAAGGCCGTTAAAAATCTTTTCGCATGCGAGCACGTTACGAACTCGATGCAAAACCTTAAGACCGTCGGCGTTATCAGCCGAGACGACATTACCGGCATTACTGAGATCGCTGAACCGGTCGGCGTGATTTGCGGTGTGACCCCCGTTACGAACCCCACCTCGACCGCGATCTTCAAGTCGCTCATCGCGCTGAAGACCCGCAACCCGATCGTTTTCGGTTTCCACCCGGGCGCCCAGCAGTCCTCTGTGGCCGCAGCGCGCGTCGTGCGCGACGCCGCCATCCTCGCCGGTGCACCGGCAAACTGCATCCAGTGGGTTGAAACGCCGTCCCTCGAGGCCACCAGCCTGCTGATGAACCACCCGGGCGTCGCAACCATTCTCGCCACCGGTGGCAACGCCATGGTCCGGGCCGCGTACTCCTGCGGCAAGCCCGCCCTCGGCGTCGGAGCGGGCAACGTTCCCGCCTTCATCGAGAAGAGCGCCAAGCTCAAGCGTGCCATCAACGACGTCGTGCTCTCCAAGTCCTTCGACTACGGCATGATCTGCGCGTCGGAGCAGGCCGTCATCATCGAAGAGCCGCTCTACGCAGAAGCCATGGCCGAGTTCAAGATCCTGCACACCTACCTGGTCACCCCGGCCGAGAAGCTTCTCCTCGAGGACTACATCTTCGGAGTCCAGGCCAACTCGACCAACTGTGGCGAGGCCAAGCTCAACGCCGCCGTCGTCGGCAAGTCGCCGGTCTGGATCGCCCAGCAGGCCGGATTCACCATCCCGGCCGACACATCGATCATCCTGGTCGAGGTCGCCGGAGTGGGACCGCACGAGCCGATGACCCGCGAAAAGCTGGCACCCGTTCTCGCCGTGCTGCATGCCAAGGACGCTGAAGAGGGCATTTCGCTCTCCGAGCAGATGGTTGAATTCGACGGCCTCGGCCACTCGGGCTCCATCCACAGCGAAAACCCGGCCATCATCGAAGAGTTCGGAACCCGCGTCAAGGCGGTCCGGATCATCACCAACGCTCCCAGCTCGCTCGGTGGTATCGGTGACATCTACAACGCGTTCATCCCGTCGTTGACGCTCGGCTGTGGCTCGTACGGACACAACTCCGTCTCGAACAACGTCTCCGCGATCAACCTCATCAACGTCAAACGCATCGGCAGAAGGAACAACAACTTGCAGTGGTTCAAGGTCCCCGCCAAGACGTACTTCGAGCCGAACGCCATCCGTTACCTGGCGGACATGCGCAACGTCGAACGTGTCACGATCGTGACCGACTCGACCATGACCCGCCTCGGTTTCGTCGACAAGATCCTCGACATCCTGAACCGGCGCGAGGGCCGCGTCGCACTGCAGATCATCGACAACGTGCTGCCCGAACCGACCGTCTCAGCGGTCGAAAAGGGTGCCGCCGAAATGCGGGCCTTCAAGCCTGACACCATCATCGCTCTCGGCGGCGGCTCGCCGATGGACGCCGCGAAGGTCATGTGGCTGCTGTACGAACACCCCGAAATCGAATTCTCCGACATGAAGGAAAAGTTCTTCGACGTGCGCAAGCGCGCGTTCAAGTTCCCCGACCTCGGCGAACTGGCCAAGCTCGTCTGCATCCCCACCACTTCGGGCACCGGTTCGGAAATGACCCCGTTCGCCGTGATCACCGACGAAGTCACCGGAGTCAAGTACCCGCTCGCGGACTACGCCCTCCTGCCGACCGTCGCGATCATCGACCCCGTGCTCACGGCCATGATGCCGTCGTTCCTGGTTGCTGACTCGGGTTTCGACGCTCTCACACACGCCACCGAGGCCTACGTGTCCGTCTACGCGAACGACTTCACCGACGGCCTCTGCCTGCACGCGATCAAGCTGATCTTCGAGAACATCGTGACCAGCGTCAACGGCACCACCGCCAGCACCGACGGTGAGGTCATCAAGGCCCGCGAGAAGATGCACAACGCCTCGTCGATCGCCGGTATGGCGTTCGGCAACGCGTTCCTGGGTATTTGTCACGCGATGGCTCACGTCACCGGCGCGCAGCTCCACCTGATCCACGGCCGGGTCAACGCGACCTACCTGCCGCACGTGATCCGTTACAACGGCCTCATCCCCACCAAGCTCACCAGCTGGCCCAAGTACGAGAGCTACATCGCCCCGGAGCGCTTCCAGCAGATCGCGAAGCACCTCGGCCTCCCGGCGTCGACCCCGGCGGAGGGCGTCGAGTCCTACGCCCTGGCCGTGGAGAAGCTGCGCGACCTGGCCGGCATCAAGCCGTCCTTCCAGGCGCAGGGTGTGCCGGAAGAGGACTTCATCAGCCGCCTCGACAGCCTGGCCATGGGTGCTTACGGTGACCAGTGCGCACCGGCCAACCCGCGCATGCCGATGCTCGACGACATGCACACCATCATGGAGGCCGCGTACTACGGCACCTCTTTCAACGAGGTCCGCGCCGCTCGCGCGGCCGTCGAAGCAGTGGCACCGGCCGAAGAAAAGAAGTCGGCCCGCAAGGCAGGCAAGTAGCCGTCACCGCCTGATTGACTGGGGAACGGCCCCGCACCTGTTGGTGCGGGGCCGTTCCCGTGTACGGCCCACCCTGTGGCAGGAGCGAGCCTGGTCACAGTCGGTTCAGAGCCAGCGCGCTGCCACGGGGGTCTCCCCCGCATCGGAAGTAACGCCCGATCCGGCACGGCCGGCGGCCCAGGCGGCCAGGTCGGCGAGCGACCCCGTGACCTGGTGGGCGGCATCCGGATCGCCGTAGCCTGTGTGCGTCGAATCCGTCGCGGTGAGCCGGCGGCCCGTGTCACCCCGGGCGGCCCAGGCACCGACGATCTCGCCGAGAAGCCGCTCGAGAGCCTCCTCCGGCAGGTCCCGGAAGCCGGCACCGTGGTTGAGGTCGACGGCGTGGATCCAGAGTTCGCGGGTGCGCATCCAGATCGTGTCCCGCAGCGGCACCATGGCACCCTGCCCGTTCCTGACCGGAACGACCCAGCGGTCGTCCGCCAGCGCCAGCCAGCGTCGGTCCAGGTCGGCGGCCGAGTCCGCCCAGGATTCACGGAGCGCATCGGAACTGAGGATGCTGCCCGCGACGATCTCCGCATTCCGCGCCTCCATCGAGGCATACATCACCGTCTCGGCTCCGGTGTCGGCCCACTGTGCCAGCCGTCCGATCGCACGGGCGTTGGACGCGACGTGCGCGACGACCTGGCACCGGGTCCAGCCCGGCAGCAGGGAGTCCCCGTCGAGTTCATCGTCCGTTAGCCCCTGCAGTTCGCAACCGAAGAATTCCGTGCCCCGCCGGGCGAGGTCCAGCGTCAACCGGCGTGCAGAAAGCTCAAACGGATCGTGGGGTGCGCTCATGGGGCCCCTTTCTCGGGTCAACGCGTATGGTCCCCACGCTACCCGGCGACCCATCCTCCCCAACGTTCCCTCGACGCTGGTCGAGCCTGTCGAGACCGAGACCGAGACCGTGACCAGGGACCCCCTATCCGTTTTTCCGTTCGGCCGCGTCCGTCATTCGGGGGCGGGACTTGGTCTCGTTCCGCCATTTGCGGGCCCCGGTCTCCAGCCAGGGTGGTGCCATGATCTGCACGGCGCCGCGGACCATCCGGATTGCCCAGCCGGAGGCGGCGAGGTAGCGGTGATGCCACCAGCACAGACAGACGCTGTTGTCGGTGTGCGTCGGTCCGCCCTCGGAGTGCGGGATCACGTGGTGGATCTCGGTCATCCCGGCCGGAATTTTGCGGCCTGGGATGATGCAGGTGCCGTCGCGGAGCTGAATCGCCCGGCGTTGCGCGGCGGTGAAGCACCGTTCGGGTGAGCCGAGGGCGATGATGCGTCCCTCGTCGGTGATGACGACTTTCTGCTGACCGCCGTTGCTGATCAGGTCCGTGACGGCGCTGATCGAGATCGGGGTTTCGACGCCGTCGATCCAGCCGACGCCGCGGCCCTGACCGAAGTCCGCGTTCAGGTCCTGTTCCCGCACACTGACCAGAACCGTAGCCGGGGCGCCGCCGATGGTCGGGGCCTCCCCGGCCCGGGAGACGACGTCGAGGATCACGGCGAGCACGTCGTGGCGCCGCTGGTCGGGACCCGTCGGGCGCGAGCACGGCCCTCCAGACCGCACCCTGCAACCGGATCTCATCCGCCGACGCCGGCACCGGGGTCTCGGAGCTGGTGCCGGTGGCCGAGGCGACCAGCTCGCTCTCGGCTGCCTGCACCGAGTCCAGGTCGGTGCACCGCAGCGTCGGCGTCAACGCGGTGAGGATCGCGTCGGCCGTGTCGACGCCGATCGCCCCGGCGGCCAGGCCGATGGCCGTGGCGGGGAAGGTGGGCGGCAGCGGTTCGCCACCCCGGGGAGCGGCCGGTGCGCAGCTGCGTGCCCAACCGCGTCCGTCGCCCCGCGGTCGGCCCGGAGACGAGCGTCAGACGCTCGAGTAGTTCTCCGGCGGTGCGGCAGCCCCGCGACCGCCCGAGCCGCCGCGGACAGGCCGTGCGCGGCATCCGCTTCGGGCTGTTCCAGGAGGTTGGTCCCGGGATAATTTTACCCTGACTAGAACCTGAAATTCAGAGTAGCTCACCAATAACGCAAACTAGTTTAGTAGATGTATACGAATGAATCAGCGCCTTTCCACCGCCCGCGCGGCGACGGTGCGGCCATCTCAGGCCCTACGCACGCTCCAGTTCGTGGGCCAGCGCCTCAAGTTCGGCCCCTCCCGCCATCAGCGCGGTCATCTCTTCGATCGTGATCTCACTCTTGGCGAAATCACCCATACTGGTGCCGCGCTGCAGCAGCAGGAAACGGTCGCCGACCGGATAGGCGTGGTGCGGATTGTGCGTGATAAAGACGACGCCGAGCCCGCGGTCCCTGGCCCGGGCGATGTACGAGAGCACCACCCCGGCCTGCTTGACCCCCAGGGCCGACGTGGGCTCGTCGAGAATGACGACCTTCGCCCCGAAATGCACGGCGCGTGCGATGGCGACGGATTGCCGTTCCCCGCCGGAAAGCGTTCCGATCGGCTGGTCCACGTCGCGTAGGTTGATGCCCATCCGGGCGAGCTCGTTTTTGGTCGTGGCCCGCATGCCGGTGACATCGAGGCGCCGCAGCGGGCCTCGGCCTCGGGTGAGCTCGGAACCGAGGAAGAAGTTGCGCCACACCGGCATCAACGGCACCACGGCCAGGTCCTGGTAGGCGGTGGCGATGCCGAGGGAGAGCGCCTCCCGCGGATGCGCGAATCGGCGCTCCACCCCGAAGACGCGCAGGCTGCCCTCCGAGTGCTGGTGGGCACCGGAGAGGATCTTGATGAACGTTGACTTGCCCGCGCCGTTGTCGCCCAGCACGCAGAGCACTTCCCCGGCGCCGACGGATGCCGACACGCCCGCCAACGCCCGCACCGAACCGTAGGACTTCCCGATGTTATGCACCTCGAGAATCGGCTCCGGACGGATCGGGGCCGGCGTCATGCGCGCACCCCGGACTGGCGGCGAACGAGCAGGTTTACAAGCACGGCGAGCAGCAGCATCCCGCCGAGAAATGCCTTGAGCCAATTGTTGTCCCACTGGGCGAACACGATGCCCTGCAGGGTCATCCCGTAGATCAGGGCTCCGAGGGCCGCGCCAATCGCCGATCCGTAACCGCCGGTGAGCAGGCATCCGCCCACGACGGCACAGATGATGTAGATGAATTCCTGACCGACCCCGGTCGTGGCCTGCACGGTCGACACGTCGAAGAGCTGAAGCATGCCGACGAGCCAGCCGGCACCGGCCGTGGTCATGAACAGCCCGAGCTTGACCTTGAACACGGGAACGCCGACCTGCCGGGAGCTCGTGACCTGGCCGCCGACGGCGAAGATCCAGTTGCCGGGCCGGGTGCGCAGCAGCACCCAGGTGGCCAGCGCGGTGAACGCGATCCACCAGACGATCGAGATCTTGACGTCCATGCCCAGGAACGGGAACGAGGAGCCGAAGAAGACCTTGACCTGGTCGAACCCGGGCACCGCCCCCATCCCCTGAATGGCGACGCTGCCCGTGAAGAGTTTCGTCAACGCCAGGTTGCAGCCCTGCAGGATGAAGAAGGCCGCGAGGGTCACGATGAAGCTCGGCAGGCCGGTCTTCATGACGACCCAGGCGTTGCCGGCGCCGATCAGGAGGGCCACCGCGAGGGCCAGCACGAGGGCGAACCAGATGTTCAGCTCCCACTGAGTGGTGACCACGCCGACGATGAGCCCCGTGGTGCCCGTCATCGCGCCCGCCGAGAGGTCGAACTCCCCGCCGATCATGAGCAGGGCGACGGCCACGGCCATGATGCCGAACAGGGAGGCCGAGTAGAGCCAGGTGGAGATGCCCGCGGGAGTCAGGAACGCCTGCGTGGAGAGCGAGAAGAAGAGGAAGATCGCCAGGGTCGCCACGAGTGCGCCGACCTCAGGCCTGCGCAGCAGGGTGGGCAGCGGATGCGCCCTCGTCGGCCGTTCATCGATCCCCGCGCCCACAGCGACGGTCATCTCGTGCCGTTCTCCGCGAACTTCGCGACCTGGGCCGCGTTGTCCTTCGTCACGAAGCCCGGGCCTGAATAGACCGGCAGCCCGCCGCCGACGACGTCGCCGTTGCGCTTCTGCAGGGTGAGGAAGGTCACGGGCAGGTAGCCCTGGGAGTACGGCTGCTGGTCGACCGCGAACAGTATCTTGCCGCCCTGGATGAGCCGGGTCACGTCGGCGGACACGTCGAACGTGGCCAGCGTGGCTGGGCTTTTCGCCTCGTCGATGGCCTGGCTCGCGGCCACGGCGACCCCGGTCTGCAGGGTGAGGACGGCGTCGATGGACGGGTCGGCCAGGAGTTTGCTCTTGATGGTGTTCTGGGCATCCGCGAGGTTGGCGACGTCGACCTGCACGTTGCTGACGTCCGCGCCGACCGTGTCGGCGGCACCCGTGCAGCGTTCTTCGAGCCCCGAGTTGCCGGCCTCGTGGATGATGCAGATCACGTTGGTCACGTCGGCGGCGGCCAGCTGTTCACCGGCTCCCTGGCCCGCGATGAACTCGCTCTGGCCGACGTGGGTCTGGGCGCCGAATTCGACGGACTTCTCCAGGCCCGAGTTGATGGTGATCACTGGGATGCCGGCGGCAACGGCTTTCTCGACGGCGCTCTTCACGCCGTCGGGGTTCGCCATCGAGATGATGAGCCCGTCGGGCTGGGCCGCGATGGCCGCTTCGATCAGCTGGCTCTGCTTGACCGGGTCGCCGTCGCCCTGATACGTGACCGTGGCTCCGAGGTCGGTGCCTGCCTGCTCGGCGCCGCTCTTGACGACGTCCCAGAAGGAATCGCCCGCGGTGCCGTGAGTGACCACGGCGATGGTGACCGGCTCCCCTGCCGCTCCCCCGTCAGCATCCGTTCCCGTGGCGGTGCACCCCGTCAGCGCCAGCGACGCGACACCGAAAACGGCCAGCAGGCTGATCTTGAGCTTCATATCTGAACTGTTCCCGACTGTCGTGCGGCGGCCTGAAACAGCGAGGTTTCGCCGGTGACCTGATGCATATCGAACTTACTGGACTGGGGGCCCGCTCGATTCAGATCGATTCGAACCAGTGGCATGAGTGACTCCTTCGTGACGATTCGTTCGGCGCACAGCCACGTGTGCCTGACACAAAAAAGCCCCCGGAACCGTGTGGTTCCGGGGGCTGATGGTTGCGGGGGCAGGATTTGAACCTACGACCTCTGGG
The DNA here is from genome assembly GCF_004402465.1 of Cryobacterium sp. TMT2-14. Lineage (NCBI taxonomy): Bacteria > Bacillati > Actinomycetota > Actinomycetes > Micrococcales > Microbacteriaceae > Cryobacterium > Cryobacterium sp. TMT2-14. The sequence goes on from NZ_SOFV01000030.1 coordinate 187,569, forward strand.
TTATGAGCCCAGCGAGCTACCGAACTGCTCCACCCCGCGTTGCAAGTACAAACTTACCACAGCCTCGGGTTGTGAAACGCATGGTCAGACCTCAGAGGTGATGGCCACGCTCTGGGTACTCCTGAAACCGCTTTCGATAGAGAGAGATGCACCCGTGACCGTTCTCACAGAAGTCCTGTCCGACACCGCCGTTTATGCCGACGGCTTCGGCGACAAGTCCGGAAACTGATTCCGGACGTCCTGGGCGGCCGCGCGCGACGCTGTGCCGGGGATGTCGACGTTCGTCGAATTGCTCTCCCCACACCCTTCCATTGACGGTGGATCTGGGGTTCTATCGACAGTGCCTGCACCTTTCCCCAGTACCCAACGAGTATTCCGCATGCGCCGCAACCCGACTGCTGCCCGGCTTCTCGTCCACTCCGCTGCCGCGCACAGGGTGGACCGTGACCGCGAGTGACCAGGAAACCACAGGTGAGAACGGCGCAGCCGTTAACGTGCTCTACGGCAATGCCTCGACCTACTGGCACAGTGAGTGGAGCGGAACCGCGGTGCCGCTGCCCCATTCGATCACCATCGACATGCACAAAACCGACACCGTCGCAGCCCTGAAGTACCTGCCGCGCACAAGCAGTTCGAATGGACGAATCGGCCGTTTCGAGATCCATGCCAGCCCGGATGGCACGAACTGGGGTGCCGCCGTCGCAACAGGAACCTGGGCCGACAACGCGTTGGAGAAGACGACGGGATTCACCCCTGTGGCGACACGTTTCATCCGGCTGACCGCGATCACGGAGGCAGGTAACCGCGGCCCTGGACCAGCGCCGCCGAACTCCATCTGATCGCAGAAACAGGCACCACCCAGCCGCCCCCACCCGCGCCAGCGCCGACGGCGCTCACCCGGACCGGCTGGATAGTGACGGCGAGCGAGCAAGAGACAACCCGCGAAAGCGGCGGCGCCGCGAACATGCTCGACGGCAACCTCACCACGATCTGGCACTCCCAGTACTCCCCCACGTTGATCCCGTTTCCGCACAGCATTGTTCTCGACATGCGGGCGATCAACGAGGTCTCCGGCTTCACCTACACCCCGAGGTCCGGCACGTCCCGGAACGGCGCCATCGGCCAATACGCCATCGCCGTGAGCTCCGACGGAACGAGCTGGAGTGCACCGGTCGCCAGCGGAACCTGGGCTGACAACAGCCAGGCGAAGACCCTCACGTTCCCGGCTGTTCAGGCGCGATACGTTCGCCTGACCGCGACGACCGAGGCCGGCAATCGCGGACAGTGGACCACGGCGGCAGCCCTCCTGCCCGGCAACAAAGTGCTCACCTGGTCCTCGTACTCCAACACGACCTTCGGCGGGGCCAACGGCAAGACCCAGACCGCCATCCTCGATCTGAACACCGGCGTGGTCACCCCGCTTACTGTCGCTAATACGGGGCACGACATGTTCTGCCCCGGAGTGTCGATCCTCTCGGACGGCAGGATCCTGATCAGCGGGGGGAGCAATGCCGCCTCGTCGACGATCTACGACCCGGCGAACAACACGTGGTCAGCCGCCACACCCATGAACATCCCGCGCGCCTATCAGTCGAACGTCACGCTCTGCAATGGGCAGGTGTTCCTTCTCGGCGGTTCCTGGGCGGGCGGCCAGGGCGGTAAGAACGGTGAAATCTGGTCGACTTGCGCCGGGTGGCGCGGGCTGGCCAACGTGCCTGTCGCACCGATCCTGACGAACGACCCGCAAGGGGTGTTCCGATCCGACAACCACGCGTGGCTGTTCGCGGTGGCCGACGGGAAGGTGTTCCATGCCGGCCCGAGCCGTCGGATGAACATGTACACGACCAGCAGAGCCAGCGCTGTTCAGGATCTTGGTCTCCGGGCCGACAGTGGCGACGCGATGAACGGAAATGCGGTCATGTACGACGTCGGCAAGATACTCACCCTCGGTGGCTCGCCCGCGAACCAGGACAGTGACGCGACCGCGCGGGCCTATGCAATCGACATCAACAATGGTGTCAAGGTGACGCGAACCGGCGACATGGCGGCGCGACGGGTTTTCTTGAACTCCGTCGTGCTGCCCGACGGACAGGTTCTGTCCTTGGGCGGTCAGGCGTACGCGAAGCCGTTCTCGGACGCAACGGCCGCCATGGAGCCTGAGGTTTGGAACCCGGTGACAGGCAAGTTCACCGCGCTCGCGCCGATGACTGCGCCGCGCACATATCACAGCGTGGGGCCACTGCTGCCTGATGCCCGGGTCTTCGTCGGCGGTGGCGGCCTCTGCGGCACCTGCACGACCAATCACCCGGACGGGCAGATATTCACCCCGCCCTACCTGTTCAACGCCGACGGCACCGCCCGCCCTCGTCCATCGATCACCACGGCGCCTACCGCTGCGGTGCGGGGTTCCACCATCCAGGTAACGACGTCCGGGCCCACACCAGCGTTCTCCCTCATCCGCATGAGCACGGTCACCCACTCGATCAACACTGACCAGCGTCGCATCCCACTCACGCCCACCGGCGTAACCGGCAATACCGCATCCCTGACGATTCCGTCCGATCCGGGAGTCGTGGTCCCCGGGCATTATCTCCTGTTCGCCATGGACGTTAACGGGGTGCCGAGCGTCGCCCAGACGATCCGGATCGGGTAGTCGGACTGCGGCCGTGATAAATGTGGAGTCAGGGTGATGCCTCCCCGACACTTTCCCTGAAAAGTCCGGACATTCACTGGCCCCCGTGAGTTAAAGCAGAAAGACCGGTGCAGCATTTCTGCTGAACCGGTCCTTCTGCGTATGTGATGAAAATCACGCTGGCATTGCCTGAAACGCCCTTGGTTGCGGGGGCAGGATTTGAACCTACGACCTCTGGGTTATGAGCCCAGCGAGCTACCGAACTGCTCCACCCCGCGCTGCAAAGTTAAACTTACCACAGCCTCCGGCGCGGTCCGACCACACGGGCTGCGGAACCGGCCGTCCCGGCCCGCGGAACGCGGATGCCGCGCCGTTCCGCGGGAGGCGTGCCCCCGGCGAAACGGCGCAGCACCCGCGCAGCGGATGAAGCGGCGAACGACTCGCTACTGGTCGAGCAGCACCAGCATTTCGGCGATCGCATCGTTCAGCTTCTTGTCGGCTACCCCATAGGCGGTGAAGTCACCGGTCGTCAGGGCCGCCTGCTTCTCGGTGACGGCCAGCCTGGCCGCGGCGAGGAGCGACTTCAGTTGAGCATCCGTCGCCGGGTCACCGGTCGACGTCGACGGGGTGGTTTCGCCCTCGGCAGGGGCCTCCCCCTCCACGGGCGTCTCGGACGGCGGCACATCGGTGTCTCCGGCGCTGGCGCCGGAGTCGCCTCCGAAGAGCACGTCAAGCGCCTTGTCCAGCGTGTCCTCGAACGCGATCTGGTCTCCGAAGGCGACGAGCACCTTCTGCAGCAGCGGGTAGCTGGTCTCGCCTGTGGACTGCACGTAAACCGGCTGCACGTAGAGCAGGCCGCCACCCACAGGCACGGTGAGCAGGTTTCCGTTGAGCACCTTCGACTGGCCCTGCTTCAGCAGGTTCAACTGTTGTGAGACGGTCGGGTCCGCGTTGAACTTGGCCTGCACCTGGCCGGGGCCAGGCACGGTCACGTCCTCCGGCAGGTTGAGCAGGCGGAGCTTCCCGTAGCCTTCCGCCCGCACCCCGTCGGTCGAACCGGCATCCGCGTCGACCGCAAGGTAGCCGGTCAGAACGTTCCGGCTCGTCGCGCCGCTCGCGTCCGGGATGAACGTGGTGTACAGCGAGAAGGATGGCTTCTCTTGGCCCGGAACCTGCATGGTCAGGTAGTAGGGCGGCTGTAGGGTCGTGTTCGTCGACGGCGACACCGGGTCATTCGGCGTCGTCCAGGCGTCGTCGACCGAGTAAAAGGAACCCGGGTCGGTGACGTGGTACTTACCCAGAACCCGGCGCTGCACCTTGAACATGTCCGCCGGGTAGCGAACGTGGCTCATCAGATCGCCGCTCATCTCGGACATCGGCTTGATCGTCGACGGGAAGATCTTCTGCCAGGTCTTGAGCAGCGGATCCTCGTCGTCCCAGGCGTAGAGGGTGACCTCGCCGTCGTAGGCGTCGACCGTGGCCTTGACCGAGTTGCGCATGTAGTTGATGTTGTCGAGCGCGAATGGCTGCGGGGGCGTTTCCGTGTCGGCGATCGCGTCGCTCAGGCCCACGGAAGTGGAGTACGGGTAGTCGGCCGAGGTGGTGTAACCATCGACGATCCACTTGAGCTTGCCGTCGACGATCGACGGGTAAGCGTCGGAGTCGAGGGTCAGGTACGGAGCCACCTTCTGCACCCGGGTGACCGGGTCACGGTCGTAAAGGATCTGCGATTTCTCGTTCACGGCGTTGGCCAGGAAGATCTGCTCCGACTGGAACTTGAGCGCGTAGATCAGCTTGTTGAACGCGTTGTCGAGCTTCGGCCCACCGTCGCCCGTGAATGTCGTGTAGGTCTGCTGCGCCCCATCCGTGCCCGACGGGTAGTCGAGTTCGACCGGCTTGCTGTCCTTGGGCGCACCCACGATGGAGTACGGCGGCGACGTCTCGCCGAAGTAAATCCGCGGTTCGTATTCGGGCAGCGACCCGGTGGTCGGGATGCCGGACTCGAGGAACACGGGCTGGCCGGCGGCCGAGCGCTGGTTGCCGTAGGCCGCCACGACGCCGTAGCCGTGCGTGTAGACCACGGTCGAGTTGACCCAGGTGTTGCCGGCGTTCAAACCGGCCAGGTTGAGGTCGCGCACGGTGACCACTGTGTCCTGGGACTTGCCGTCAATCGGGTACCGGTCGACGTCGAGGTTTTGCGGAAATTGGTAATACTGCTTGAACTGCTCGAGCTGGGAGAACGCGTCGCTGACCAGAGCAGGGTCGAGAATACGAATGTTAGCGGTCGTCTCAGCGTCGGCGCGCAAGGCGCCGGGCGCGGCCGTCGTGATCGCGTTGTACGGAATCTCTTCCACATCCGCCAGGTCGTAGGCGTCGCGGGTGAGGTCGATGTTGCGTTGAATATAGGGTTCTTCGAGCGTTTTGGCGCTCGGCACCACCTGGAAGCGCTGCACGACCCACGGGTACAGCGAGCCGAGCAGGAGACTGCTCACGATCAACAGCGCGGTGCCGACAATGGGCAGGCGCCAGCGGCCGATGAAGGCGGTGAGGAGGAACAGGATAGCGACGACGGCGGCGATTCCGGCCAGGATGGCGCGGCCCGGAATCGTGGCGTTCACGTCGGTGTAGCCGGCGCCGGTGATGATGTCGTTGGTGTTGGTCAGCGTGGAGTACTGGTCGAGCCAGATACTCACGGCCTGCAGCATCAGGTAGAGGGCTGCCGTGCTGGCAATCTGGATGCGGGCGGCCTTGGAAACCATGACCTCGCGCCCGCTCACCCTGATCGAGCCATACAGGTAGCTCGTAGCCGCGGCGACGAGGGCCGAGATGAGCACCACGGCCGACGCGAAGCCGAGCACGGAGTGCAGGAAGGGGAGATCGAACAGATAGAACGAGATGTCCAGTTTGAACTGGGGATCAACTCGGCCGGTGTCCGTGCGGTTCAGCCACATCAGAACGACCTGCCAGCGGGTAGCCGCGGCGACGCCGGCGAACAGACCTAGCAGAGCCGGGATGCCGTACATGGCGAGGCGGCGCAGCGGCTCGATGACCTGCTGGTAGCGGTCGAGCTGCGAGTTGAGCTTCGCATAGACCGGCCGCAAGCGGTAAGCGATCTGGATGCTCGCCCAGACGGGGACCGCCATCGCTACGAACCCGATCAGAAACAGCACGGCACCGGCGAACCACTGCGTGGTCAGCACGGCTAGGAAGCCCAACTGGTCGAACCAGAGAACGTCGGCATATAGCCCGGCGAAAACGAAGAAGATGATCACCAGCCCCGCGATAATCGCTGCCGTAATGGCAAGGGGAGCACGGCTGCGCTGTGGCGCGGGAGCGCTTCGGGCTTGTTGTGACGTCACGAATTGGCCTCTTGATCTCGAAATCGGCGGTCATCGCCCATTCTAGACAGCCGCCGCGAACGAAAGCCGCACATTCGCTGGGCAGCGGCCCGGGGTTAGCCGAGTGCGCACTGCTCCAGTGCGTCGGTGTCCGAACCGGTGCGGATGGCGTCCAGCGCGGCCAGCGCGTCGTCGAGGGTGTCCACGGAAAAGACCGTCATCCCGTCGGGCACGTGACCGGTGACCTCGTCGCAGTTGTCGGCGGGCGCGAGGAACCAATCGGCGCCGCTTCGGTCGGCACCGATCAGCTTCTGTCGGATACCGCCGATCTGACCCACCTCGCCGGCCTGGTTTACCGTGCCGGTGCCCGCGACATCCTCACCGCCCTGAATAAAGCCGGAGGTGAGCGTGTCGATGATGCCGAGGGCGAACATCATGCCCGCGCTGGGCCCGCCGACCGAGTCGAGTTCGATCGTGACGTCGAAGGGGAAGTCATAGTCGCTCGTCACATTGATGCCCACCACGACGGCGTCGCCCGATTCAACCGGGGTGACCTGCACCGTCTCGCTGGCGCCGTCCCGGATGATTCCAATGGAGGCGGCGTCGTCGACACCGTTTCGCGTCAGCGCGTCCCGCAGGGCCGTGATGTCGGCGACGTCTTCACCGTTCACCGAGACCACCTCGTCGCCGGCTTCGATGGCTCCCTCGGCGGGCGAGTCGCCCGGCAGGGAGACGACCGAGAGGATCGTCGGGTAGTCATAGTCGAGGCTGGTCAGAGCGGCGGCGATCGCATCCTGCTGCGAATTCACCATCTGCGCCTGGCTCTGCTCCTCGCGCTGCTTCGTGCTCACGTCGGGCGGGAACGCCGACTCGATCGGGATCACGGCCTGGTTCGGGTCGAGCCAGGCTGCGGCGACCGTCAGCCAGCTCGGCCGGTTGTCGGGGTTGCCCAGCAGCGACACGGTCAGCAGGTCGAGGCTGCCCTCGGTCGGGTAAACGGGTTCGCCGGAGATGGAGATGAGCGGCACCTGCTTGCCGTCCTGTTCGGCCGTGCCGATGGTGTTGTAGACCGGTCCTGGCTTCTCGATCACATACGGTGACGGCGTCACGGCGAGGATGAGGCCGATGACCATCGCGATCCCGAGCACCACCCAGCCTGTCCCGACGGCGCGCGCGGATCGGTCGGGCGGCTGTACTGGGTGATCGGTGAAGAGGGCCACCGGTCTCCTTCCAGGGAATGTGCTGGCTGTTCGCGGCAGGCGGACACCGGTTTACCAGCGTAGGTCATTTCCCAGTCCGCGCCGGGGATCTCCGGCTAGCGTAGGAGGACGCGACTGAGAGGTGCCTGAAGTGGCCGACGACGACTCCCGACCCGACGAGGGTCACAATCCCGAAGATGAGTTTCGGGACATGCTGCGCGACATCCTGAGTGGGAAGTCGTCCATCGACCCGAGCCAGCTGGCCGGCGCGGCGGGGCTTCCCAGCGACCCGGCGAGCATTTCCGCGCTGATGAATCAGTTGCAGGGTGCTCTGCGCGGCGGCGGCGACGGATCCATCAATTGGGATGCCGCCCTCAACCAGGGCCAGGAGCGCGCGGCCCAGAGTCAGCTCGACGTGACCTCGGCCGAACGCGCCGCCCTCGATCAGGCATTCCACATCGCCTCCCTCTGGCTGGACGAGGTGATCTCGGTCGCCGAGCTCACCACCCCTCCGCGCCTGATGACCCGTAAGGAATGGGTCTCCGCGACCATGCCGCTGTGGACCCAGCTCGCCGAGCCCGTCGCGACCAGCATCTCCGACTCCCTGACCCGGGTGCTCACCGATCAGGCCCCGGAAGAGCTCAAAGGCATGATGGCCGGTGCCGGCCAGGTGATGCGCAGCATCGGCGGCACCCTGTTCGCCATGCAGCTCGGCCAGGTCGTGGGTCAGCTATCCAGTGAAGTCGTCTCCGGTGGAGACGTTGGAATCCCTCTGCTCAGCGACCAGCAGGCCGCTTTGCTCCCCCAGAACGTGGCCGCGTTCGGGGAAGGCCTCGACGTTCCCGCCGACCAGGTGCAGATCTACCTCGCGGTGCGGGAAATCGCCCACGCGCGCCTCTTCCGCCACTCCCGCTGGCTGCGCCTGCACCTGATCAGCTCGATCACCGACTTCGCCCGCGGCATCCACATCGACTCAAGCCGCCTCGAGCAGCTGGCCGACGGCTTCGACCCGGCCAACCCGGAAGAATTGCGCGCCGCCATGGTCGACGGCTCGCTGATCCCGCCGAAGAGCGAGGCCCAGCTGGCCGCGCTCTCCCGGCTCGAAACGATGCTCGCCCTGATCGAGGGCTGGGTCGATGTCGTCACCCTCGAGGCCACGAGCCGGCTGCCCCGCGCGGACGCGATCGCCGAGACGGTGAAGCGGCGCCGGGCATCCGGTGGGCCCGCCGAGTCGGCGTTCGCCACCCTGGTCGGGCTCGAGCTGCGCCCCCGGCGCCTGCGCGAGGCCGCCGCCCTGTGGCAGGCCGTGACGGATGCCGTGGGCAACGAGAAGCGCGACGAGCTGTGGGCCCACCCGGACCTTCTGCCCTCGTCAGCGGACCTCGACGACCCACAGGCCCTCGTGGCCCGCCTGACCAGCTCGGCGGCCGGGGTTGAGCCGGTCCTCGACGAGGTGGACCAGGCCCTGGAAGACTTGTTGCGCGACGACGACACCGAGCGGCCGCACGAGGCGTAGCCCGGCTGGCCCTGACGAATTCGACGGAGATTTTGGCTCTCCTGCTTCATCCGTGGGTTAAACCCGGCCGGGGAGTGCGGGTTTGTGGCCGCCGAGGCTGAGCATGGCCAGGGCGA
>NZ_SOFV01000035.1:0-94176 GCF_004402465.1 Cryobacterium sp. TMT2-14
GGGGACCCTGTGGGAGAGTAGGACACCGCCGGACTCAACGTAGCAACACACACAATGGCCACCCCAACGGGTGGCCATTGTGCGTTAACCACCACCACCCCGCCCGGCGCCCGGCGCCCGGTGGCCACGCGTCCAACAGCGACGCCCCCGCCCCATCCACCCCGCGGCGCACATCCAGCAGCGGTCGTGGCCAACTCAGGAGATCCAGCCGGGCCGTGCCGGGCATCCGCACCAATGCCGCACTAACCCGCGGCGGCCGTCTACTGCGGGCAACAGATGTCCTGAGTTAGCCACACACACACGGGCCCGGGTGCGAGGGCGCACACCTGCACCGACGACAGAGGGCCACCCGCGCGAGGGGGCCTGCCGTCGCTAAGCGAGGGTGAGTAGGCCCGTTCCGGGTGCAGTCATGCGGGGTGCGGGACCGGCCGCTGCTAGTTGATGGGGAGGAGGTTGCCGGCGGGGACGGGCTCGCCGTTGAGTATGTCGAGGGTCCAGCCGGCCTGGTCATGGACGACCACGTTGAGGGAGGCGTTCCTGATCGTGTCGACGGGCGTCTCGAGCGCCTGCATCAGCGTCAGTCGGATCAGTGTTCCGTGGCTGACTACGATGATGCGGGCACCCGGGTGGTTGCGGGCCAGCAGCTGCAGGGCCTCGACTCCGCGGTCGGCGACACTGGCCTCGGTTTCGGCGCCGTGGAAGCCGCCGATTCCGGTGGGGCCGCCGGGGACGCGGAGCGCGTCCAGCTCGGGGCCTGCGCCCAGTCCCTCGGCGGGACCGTAGTTGCGCTCGACGATCCCTGGGATGCGACCGGTGACGGTCAGGCCGAGGCCCCGGGCGATGAGATCGGCCGTCTCGGCTGCGCGGCTGAGCGGTGAGGAGACGACGAAGTCCCACTCCTGTGCGGCCAGGTGGCCGACGGCATCCGCTGCCTGGCCACGCCCGGTGTCATTGAGCGGGATGTCGGAGTGGCCCTGGATACGCAGAGCGGCATTCCAGTCGGTCTGGCCGTGGCGGATCAGGGCGAAGGTAGTTGTGGAACTCACCGTTCTATTCTGTCTCGGGCTGAGGTCGGGAGATGAATCGGGTCTCGACCGGGTCGAACATCGGGCGGATCGACTTTTGGAACAGAGCGCGGTGGCTCAGGTGACCGGGGACGACGCGAAAAGCACGTGCTTGCTCGTCACCAGGTCTGCTGCGTCGTAGATGCGGGCGAGGTCGAGGCCCGCGGCCCGGGCGCCGCGCTCTTCGGGCTCACTCTGCGGGGCCATCCGCCCGAGCATCACGCCGCCGAGGGCGCGCACGGCGCAGGCCGCGATGACGCCTTCCGGGGTACCGCCGATTCCCATCGAGAGGTCGACCGCGGCATCCGTCGATGCGGCGGCGATGGCCGTGGAGACGTCACCCTCGGCCGTGCGGAGCACGCGTGCTCCGGCGCACCCGAGTTCGCGGATGAGTTCGACGTGGCGCGGTTTGTCGAGCACAGCGACGGTGAGCGCGGTCTCGGGGATGCCGCTGGCGAGCGAGAACGCACGGAGGTTGCGGGTGGCGGAGGCGTGCAGGTCGAGCACGCCGTGACCGGCTGGGCCTGAGATGAGCTTCTCCATGTAGAAAACACCGGCGGGATCGAACATCGTGCCTCGGGGGGAGATGGCGATCACGCACACCGCCCCGGGCAGGTTCCGGGCGACGAGGGTCGTGCCGTCGAGCGGGTCGACTGCGATGTCGCAGTCCGGTCCGTTCCCCGTGCCGAGCTGCTCCCCGTTGGCAAGCATGGGGGCCTGGTCCTTCTCGCCCTCGCCTATCACCACGGTTCCGCGAAAAGGCGCGGTCAGGAGAACGGCACGCATGGCGGCGACGGCCGCCTGGTCGGCGTTGATCTTGTCGCCGCGACCCACCCAGGGCAGTGTGGCGCGTGCCGCCGCCTCGGTCGACGCGCGCACGGCGGCGACCAGCCCGGCCGGCCAGCCCTCGGCTCCGATCACGGTGGATTCGGGCAGGGGAGCGAACGGGCGGTGCTGCGGCATGGGCTACCTCTTGCTGGGACGGCGGTCTCGTGACCGGCAGCTGAAAGCCTACTCGCGTGCCCGGGGCGGGCACTCGTGCGGGCGACAGCGCGGGCGACAGCGCGGGCGACTCAGGGGGCGACTCAGCGGGCGGGTACCGGTGCGTGGGCTAAGCGAGCAGCTCACGGATGTCGGCGGCCGTCAGGGCGGTCCCGCGCGCGGCGCCATCCGTCATCACGCTCTCGAAGAGGCGGGCCTTCGTGGCCTTGAGGGCCATCACCTTTTCCTCGATCGTGTCCCGGGAGACCAGGCGGTAGACGAAGACGTTCTTCGTCTGGCCGATCCGGTGCATGCGGTCCACGGCCTGCGCCTCGGTGGCCGGGTTCCACCACGGGTCGAGCAGGATGGCGTAGTCGGCCTCGGTCAGGTTCAGGCCGAACCCGCCGGCCTTGAGGCTGATCAGGAAGACCGAATTGTTGCCGGCCTTGAAGCTCTCGATCACCTGCGCCCGGTTGCGGGTCTTGCCGTCGAGGTAGGAATAGCTGATGCCCGCGGCGTCGAGGCGTGCGCGGGCCTTGCCCAGGTACTTTGTGAACTGGCTGAAAATGAGGGTGCGATGCCCGCCGGCGACGACGTCCTCCAGCAGTTCGAGGAGCACGTCGAGCTTGGTCGACGGGATGTCGTCGTACTTCGTGTCGTAGAGGCTGGCATCGAGGCTGAGTTGGCGCAGCATGGTGAGCGAGCGGAAGATCTCGAAACGGTTGGAGTTCATGTCGTCGATCAGGCCGAGCACCTTCTGCCGTTCCCGCTGCAGGTGGGTGTCGTAGACCGCGCGGTGCTTCGGGTGCAGCGTGAGCTCAAGCACCTGCTCCTGCTTGGTGGGCAGGTCGCCGGCCACCTGCTCCTTCGTGCGGCGCAGCATGAACGGGCGGATGCGGCGGCGCAGCTGGTCGAGCCGGTCGCCGTCGGCATCCTTCTCGATCGGTTTCTGGTAGTAGTCGCCGAAGCGGCCGGGGCTGGGGAACAGTCCCGGTGCCGTGATTGAGAGCAGCGACCAGAACTCCATCAGGTTGTTCTCCAGCGGCGTGCCCGTGATCGCGAGCTTGAACGGGGTGGCCAGGCGGCGGGCGCACTGGTGGGCGCGGGACTTGCGGTTCTTGACGAACTGGGCTTCGTCGAGCAGCAGCCCGGACCAGGCCAGGGCCTCGTAGTCGCCGAAGTCCAGCCGGAATAGCGTGTACGAGGTGACGACGACGTCCGCGCCGGCGTGCAGCGAGGCCAGAGTGCTGCTGCGCTTGCCGGCGGTCTCGGTGATCGCGGCCACCCGCAGGCCGGGCGCGAATCGGGCGCACTCGGCCGCCCAGTTGGAGACCACGCTGGTGGGTGCCACGACCAGGAACGGCGCGCTCTGCCCCGGCTGCTCCCGCACGCGTTCCATCAGGGCGATGGCCTGCAGGGTCTTGCCGAGGCCCATGTCGTCGGCGAGGATGCCTCCCAGTTGATGGTCGTAGAGAAAGCTCACCCACTCGAAACCGGCCTGCTGATAGCCGCGCAGGGTGGCGTCGACCCCGGCCGGCAGCGGCTGTTCCGGAATCTGGGCGACGTCGGTGAGCCCGGACACGGTGTCGCGCCACGCGGCCGCCTGGCTGGCGACGACCCCGAGGGACTGCAGCTCCTCCCAGAGGTCGGCCTGGAACGGGCTGATCCCCAGGGACTCGGCGCCGGCGTCCTGCAGCCCTCGGGCCTCCTCGATCAGCCGGCGGAGCGTGTGCAGTTCGGGGCGGTCTAGATTGAACCAGGTGCCGCTGGGCAGGATCATCAGCTGCTGACCGACCGCCAGGGCCCGGAACAGGCTGTCGAACGGGATCTCTTCGCCGTCGATGCTGACGGCCACCTGCAGGTCGAACCAGTCCCGGTCATCCGGGCGTTCGGTGGTGCCCACGGTGATCACCGGCGCCTCGTCGGCCTGGCGGTAGTCGGGGGCATCGCCGGCGACCAGCACGGTGACATGGTCTGCGGCCGCCAGGGTCGGCACCACGGAGTCGAGGAAGCCGAGCATGGCGGTGCCGGCCAGGGTGGCGCGCTCGATCAGTACCGGCAGGCCGCTCTGCTGCCCTACCAGGGCCGGCACGGAGGTGAGGAGCGTCTGCACGTCGTGCAGGATCTGTCCCTCCCGGGTGCCGTCGCGAAACCTGTCATCGTCCGGCACCGGGCGGAGTGGCTGGTGGTATTCCGGGTAGTGCCACACCCAGTGCAGGGTGATGCGGGCATCCATCTGGTGCGTGACGGTCAGGGCCAGCACGGGCTGCGGGGTCTCGGGTAGGGCGAACGACTCGTCCCGGCTGGTCACGGTGACCCGGTGCCGAAGGAACGGGTAGAACTCGGCCAGGAAGTCGGCCTCGTCCGCGCCGGGCACCGCGATGGTGTCGGAGGCCGCCATGGCCCGCAGCTCCCGGCTGATCTCGCCCGACAGCGGGGCGAGGGTGATCTGCGGGGAATCGCTGCCGGACTGGCCCGCCCAGGTGTAGACGCCGTGGGCGGGGTTGCCGATGAACCCGAACGTGCCGCGCGCCTGCTGCTCGTCGCCCAGCAGCAGGACGGGGCGCAGCGTGAGGCCGTCGGACACACGACGGATGTCCAGCTCGAGGCACGCAGGAACGGGCGAGACGAGCACGGGATCCTGCTGCGCCGTGGCGGAGACCAGGGGGAGCCCGGCGTTCGCCGCGTCGTCGAGCAGGTCCCAGAGCGCTCGGTCGGGGAAAGCGTCGACCGGAATCCACTGGGTGGAGGTGGCGTAGTACGGGCGGGCCGCGAACTGCAGCGCGTAGAGCGCCGAGAGCACCCGCAGCTGGCCGCGGTCGAGCGACCCGTCGGTGGTCAGGTTCTCCCAGGTGACGCTGCCCCGGATCCACTTGCCCTGCTTGCCCATCATCACGGGCCGCGCCGCCAGCCGGCGCAGCCCCGGCTGACTGGCGAAACGCCCGTGCTCGGGAGCGAGAAGTTGGAACTGGAGGGCGAGGCGGGTGTCTGCGGACGGCGCGGAATCCGGTCGCGCCAGAGGAGCCAGCGTACTTCGCCACGCTGCCCGTGCGGAGAACCCGGCGGTGCCGACGGCCGACCCGGGCTCGCGGCCCAGGGCGGTGGCGGGGGCACCCGGCACTCCGCCGAGGCTGCGGCCCACGGCGCCGCCCTGGCTCGCGATCAGCAGCGCGGCGACATGCTTGCAGTTGCGCTTCATCGGGCAGGTGCAGACGCCGGATGCCCGCACCGCGGCGCCGGCGGAATCAAGGGTGAACGAGACGGTCACCGAATAGGGCGTCGGGTGAGAACCGCGCACCATGCCGAAGAGCTGGGTGTTCGAGCCGAACCAGGTCTCGGCATCAACGTGGCCGTTGCGGGCGTAGCGTTCGCCGCGTGAGAACGCCTGGCTGCCCACAAGGAGCGCGATGTCGTGGGAGCTGAACGTGTGGGCCATGGCGGGAACCATTCTTCCATGCCCCAGCCCGGCCGGCCGTGCCCGGCCGGCCGTGCCCGGCCGGCCGTGCCCGGCCGGGCGCATCAGGGGGCTACTCGACGTGCCCGTGTTCCTTCGAGGACCCCTTCGTCAACGTCTTTCCCTGGAAGAAGGCAGGGTTGACGCTGCGCTGGATCAGCATCAGCACGAGGCCGCCGATGAACAGCACCATCGCGAGGATGAACACGAGCCCGACCCCGCCGATGTTCGATCCGCTGCCGTAGTCGGGGTTCATGCTGTCGTAGAGAGTGGTTGCGAAGATGACCAGCAGGATGACCCCGCCGATCAGCGGCGCCAGGAGTTTGAGCAGGATGGCCCGGGGCCCGTTCAGCGAGTCGCGGAAATACCAGACGCAGGCAAACGCGGTGACCCCGTAGTAGAAGCAGATCATCATGCCCAGGGTCAGGATCGTGTCGGTGAGCACATCGGTGCTGAGCACGCGCATGATCGCGTAGAAGCCCCAGGCCACGATTCCTGCCATTACGGTGGCGAAGGCCGGGGACTTGTAGCGCGGGCTGATTGAGGCGAACCGCTTCGGGAACGCTTTGTAGTGGCCCATCGATAGCATGGTGCGTGCCGGCCCGACGAAGGTCGACTGCAGCGACGCGGCCGAGCTGGACAACACGGCCAGCGACATCAGGATGGCGTAGGGACCCATCACCGGTCCGGCGAGGGCGGCGAACACGTTGCCCTGGATCTCCTCATTGCCGAGTCCGAATTCGCCGGCGCCGATGCCGGAGAACATCAGGGCGGCGACCGCCACGAGGATGTAGAGCGCGAAGATGATGCCCACGGTCAACGTCGCCGCACGCCCGGGGGTTGTCTTCGGGTTCTTGGTCTCCTCGTTCATGGTCAGGGTGACGTCCCAGCCCCAGAAGATGAAGATCGAGAGCGAGACCCCGGCCGCGAAGGCCGAGAACGAAGGGGCGAGGAACGGGTTGAACCAGTCGGCGCTGAACGCAAGGGCATCGAAGGCGGTGCCTTCTACGACCTGCAGCAGGGCGGCGACGCTGAACCAGACCAGCACGATCAGCTGGAAGGCCACGAGCACGTACTGCACGGCCTTCGTGGTCTCCATGCCGCGGTACGAGACATAACAGGCCGCCACCATGAACACCAGACAGGTGAGCACGTTGATCACAACATTGTTCGTCAGGTCGGCGAGGCTCGGGTTGCCGAGAAGCTGGGCGAGCATCAGATAGAAGAAGTCGACGGCGACTCCGGCGAGGTTGGAGAGCACGACCACCGTCGCGACGATCAGACCCCAGCCGCCCATCCAGCCGAGCCACGGCCCGAAGGCGCGGGTGGCCCACGTGAAGGAGGTGCCGGCATCCGGCATGGCGTTGTTGAGCTCGCGGTAGCCGAGCGCCACCAGCAGCATGGGGATGAACCCGACCAGGAAGATGCCCGGCATCTGGGTGCCGACGGCCGCGACCGTCGGGCCGAGGGAGGCCGTCAGGGTGTACGCCGGCGCGATGCACGAGATGCCGATGACCGTGGCGCCGAGAAGCCCGATGGAGCCAGCGCTGAGGCCCTTCTCGGAAAGGCCGCCGGTGAGGGTGGAGGTGCCGGGCGTGGAGCCCGAGGAGGGATGTTGGCTAGTCATGGACTGTCCTTAGGGTCAGTGCGGCTTACGGGCGTCAGTGCCGGTGGGGACCACGATGAGGGGAACGGGGAGCGCGTGCAGCATGCGGTGCGCGGTGATGCCGAGGAAAATCGTGGTGGGCTGAGCCAGCCGGCTGGAGCCGACGAAGGCGATTTCGAACGGCTGCCAGTCGAGGGCCTCGACGGCGGCCTCGACGATGTGCCCGGACGCGACCTCGGTGGTGATGGTGCCGCGCGCCTTCGACCGACTCTGGAAGTACTCCAGGACGCCGTCGAGGTGGGCCTGGCTCTCGCTCTCGTCGACCGGGTGCCGACGACCGGCGTCGACCTCCACGAGCGTGACGAAACGCAGGTCGACCGTGAGGTCCGCCGAGAAGGCCACCAGTGAGTCGAGCAGCGTCTTCCAGCCCGGCCGGGTGCCGATGGCGCAGGTGATCCGGGTCAGCTGTGCGGGAGCCTTGTAGCCGCGGGGCGCGAGGGCGACGGGCGCCGGCGAGGCGTGCAGGAGCGCGTTGGCCACGCTGCCGATCGTGAATCGGTTCATCAGGCCGCGGCGTGAGGCCCCGACGACGATGCGGTCCGAGTCGAACGCGCGAGCGGCCTGGAGCAGCCCTTCCGTGGTGGAGTCGGCGTAGAAGAGATGCGTTGTGGCGACCACGTCATCGGGAACCAGGGCCTTGCCCTGTTCCAGCCATTCGAGGGCCTGCTCCTCGAGCAGAGCCTGGTAGTCGGGGGAGGTGGAAGCACCGACCCGGGCCGGGACGGTGGATGAATGATGCGGAAGCACAAGACACAGACGCAGCTCGGAGCGGGTCAGGCGCGCCAGCGCGACACCCAGCTCGACGGTGTCATTGCCCCGTTCGGTCGCTTCGTATGCGATGACGTAGTTGGCTACTCGGGTCACGCTGGTTTCTCCCTCGGTTCGCGACGGGTGTCGCACTCAGTGGTCATAGTGGTGTGGATTATGGGCGGGCTGATCATGTTCATGGTCATGCTCGGCGTGCTCGCCCGGCGCACAGTGCGCCGGGCTGCGTTCCACGTCGAGCGACGGATTGCGGTCGAAGAAGCCGACCGGCTTGAGCCAGAACGACACGGTGTCGACCGGCATGATCGGCCACTCTTCCGGTCGGGTGATGTGGTGGATACCGAAGACGTACCAGAGCACGATATCGGCGTTCCGCACCGGTCGGCGAGCCTGGATCCACTCGGGCAGGCCGTGGTCGACCGCGCTCTGGTTGACGAACTCGCCGCACGGCCAGCGTTCGGACTCGTCGTTCGGGGTGACCCAGACCGTGTGCCCGATCACCTGGGCGCGTTGGAGGGCAGGCGCCGCCTGGTCGAAGAAGGACGGGATGGCTCCGCCGGGCACCAGCTTGTAGGACACGGGGGTGCCGAGGCCGTTGAGCGAGTTCTCGTTCACGACCTTCCAGGCCCGTTGGGTGTCCCAGTTGTAGTCGTCGAACCCCTCGGTCTCGATCGGGGTGTTCAGCTGGGTGATCGCGAGGCCGAGCGGGTTTGCGGCGCTGATCGGCTCGGCCTGCGTCTCGGTGCGGAACACCGTGTTCTCGCGGCCGTCGACGTCGAGGTCCATCCGGGCCACGATGAAGTGCTGGTGGAACGGCGCGTAGGTGCGCGTGTCGACCAGGGTTCCGTTGGGGTGCGGCTGGCCCTCGTCGAGGTGCGTCACCACCATGATCCCGGTGGCGCGCACCTCGCATTCCATGTTGCCGTCCTGGTAGAAGCGCCAATAGACGAGGTACTCGTAGTTCGCTACCGTGACGTGGAAGGACACGACGAGCCGGCGCATCCGGCGCACCTCGGCACTGCCGTTGTGGTCGACGTGCTTCCAGAGCACCGCGTTGTCTTCCTCGTGGATGCAGAACGCGTTCGGGATGCTGTACGGCTCGCCCTTGCTGTTGTGCAGCACGGCATCGAGGTAGCGGATTTCGCCGAGGCAGTCGCAGCCGAGCTCGAGCGAGGTGGTCATGAAGCCGAGGCCCCACTCGCCGATGTCGAAGGCGGTGCGACGGAAATGGTCGACGCTGGGGTCGCGGTAGGGCACGACCATCTCCGCGAACGACAACCGGTTGGCGATGGGCCGCACCCGGCCGCCGTCCCGGTAGCCCACGGTGTGCAGGGTCATGCCCTCGCGGTAGTTGAAGCCCACCCGGAGCGACCAGTTCTGCCACTCGACCAGGTTGCCGTCGAGCGTGAAGCTCGGGCCGTCGGGCTGCCCGATGTCGAGCGGGGTGAGCGGCGGGCGCGGGCTTCGATCCCGGATGCGCCGGGGCACCAGGTGCGGCACGTATTCGCCCATTCCCGCCGGCGGTTCGACCGTGAACGAGTCCTCCACCTCGAGCAGTTCCATGGTGTTGACGTCGAGCACGAAGTGCAGGCCGCTGACCGGTCCCGCATAGGGGTTGGCGTCGGTGGACGCCCGGACCCAGACGTCTGACCAGCCCAGGCGGCGGCCGCGATACCGGTCGGGGATTACCGCGTCGCCGTAGGTCCAGGTGTCGATGAAGACCAGGTCGAGGTCGGTGATGCCCCGGCGGGCGAGAGTGGCGATCACATCGGGGTGGGCGCGAAGGGCGGCGTCGGCTTCCTCCCACTCGTCGACGGTGAAGTTCGCCTGCATCCCCGGCACCGTTTCCCACTCGAGCAGGGCGTCGGTCGTGAGCGAGACGACGCCCACCCAAGTGGTGTTCTCGGCGCGGTGGAGCACAACCAGCCGTGCGCGTCGGTCGGGAACCGCGCTGGTAGCTGTGAACTCGGCGACGGCGCTCCGGGGCGGCTCGACCAGCTCGATCGAGGTGAACCGCCACCCGTCGGCGACGCCGCGCTCGCGGGCGAGGATGGCGACGGCGGAGGTGAACTCAGCGGCGGAGAGCGGGTCGAGCGGGTGGAAAGTCATCGAGGGGCCTCTGTTCTCGTTGGCGGTGGTCGAGCCTGGCGGTGGTCGAGCCTGTCGAGACCCGTGTTTATTCCAGCGCGCTCATCACGTGCTTGATCCGGGTGTAGTCCTCGACGCCGTACATCGACAGGTCTTTGCCGTATCCGGACTGCTTGAAACCGCCGTGTGGCATCTCGGCGGTCAGCAGGAGATGGGTGTTGATCCACACCGCGCCGAAGTCGAGGTCGCGGGAGACCCGCATGGCCGTGGCGTGGTCGAGGGTCCACACGCTGGAGGCGAGCGCGTAGTTGACATCGTTCGCGAGCGTGACCGCGTGCTCCTCCGACGTGAAGGGCTGCACCGTGATCACCGGGCCGAACGTTTCCTCCTGCACGATCGCATCCGTTTGGCGCACCTGAGTGACGACTGTGGGCTCGAAAAAGAAGCCCTCGGTGCCGACCTGGTGTCCGCCGGTGGCAATGACAGCGTGGTCGGGCAGGGCCGCGACCTTGCGCGAGACGTCGCCGAAATGGTTGACGTTGTTGAGCGGCCCGAAGTAGTTGTCGGCGTCGTCGGCCGACCCGGTAGTGCGGCTGCGGGCCTCGGCGACGAGTGCGTCGACGAACTCGTCATGGATGGACTCGTGCACGAGCACTCGCGTGATGGCCGTGCAGTCCTGCCCGGCGTTATAGAAGGAGAAGTCGGCGATGGCGGCGGCGGTCACGCTGACGTCGACGCCGGCGAAGACCAGGGCCGGCGCCTTGCCGCCGAGCTCGAGATGGGCCCGCTTGAGCGTCTTCGCGGCGCCGGCGGCGACGGCCATACCGGCCCGCACGCTGCCAGTGATCGAGACCAGGCCGGGTACCGGATGCTCGACGATCGCGGCCCCGGTGCCGCCGTTGCCGAGCACGATGTTCATCACGCCGTCGGGGAGGATGCCCTGGCTGATCCGGGCGAGTTCGAGGGTCGACTCCGGGGTGGTGTCGCTGGGCTTGAGCACGAGGGTGTTGCCGGCCGCCAGCGCGGGGCCGATCTTCCAGATGGCCATCAGGAAGGGGAAGTTCCACGGGGTGACCTGCCCGACCACGCCGATCGGTTCGCGGCGTACCCAGGAGGTCATGCCGGGCAGATATTCACCGGCGGACTTGCCCTCGAGCAGTCGGGCGGCACCGGCGAAGAAGCGCAGCTGATCGGCGCCGGCCGCGACCTCGTCAACGGCGATCGTGGCGCGAGGTTGGCCCGTGTTGCGGTGCTGGGCCTCCACGATGGCGTCGCTCTCGGCATCGATCGCGTCGGCGAGGCGCAGCAGCGCGCGCTGCCGCTCGGCGGGAGTGGTGCGGCCCCAGGTGCGGAAGGCGGTCTTCGCGGCGGTCATCGCGTCGTCGACGTCGGCCGCGGTGGAGACCGGGGCCCGGGCAACCCGGCGTCCCGTTGTGGGATCGACGATGTCGAGCAGCTCGGTGCCGGAGGGAGTGACAAAGCGGCCGTTGATGAAGTTTTTAAGGGTGGGGGTGGCCACGGGCCTGATCCTCTGCGCTGAGTGTAGAAACGGGTCTTTTGTTCGGTAAGTATGGCATCCGACAGAGGAATTCGGATACCCGGACGAAAACTGGGTCGTGATGGGGCTGCCGCCGTAGCACCGCCGAGTTGTCTCCGGACCGCTGGCGCGTTTTCTCGATGTCCCCTAAACTTGAGTCCAACAGGCTCAGCTTTTTGCCGACCTGCGACGAGAGCGGCCGGCCCGAGAGAGGATCTTCCGATGCAAGCAGGTCAGCAACCGCCCCAGGAAGAAGCGAAGACGGCGTTGGAGCAGTACGGTGTCAACCTCACCGAGATCGCCCGGACCGGCAAGCTTGACCCGGTGATCGGGCGGGACGCGGAGATTCGGCGGGTCAGTCAGGTACTCACCCGCCGCACCAAGAACAACCCGGTGCTGATCGGTGAACCCGGCGTGGGCAAGACCGCCGTTGTGGAGGGACTGGCCCAGCGCATCGTGGCCGGCGATGTGGCCGACTCCCTCAAGGGCAAGCAGCTGGTCTCCCTCGACCTGGCGGCCCTGGTGGCGGGGGCCAAGTATCGCGGCGAGTTCGAGGAGCGGCTCAAGGCCGTACTCAAGGAAATCAACGACGCGCAGGGGCAGATCATTACCTTCGTCGACGAGCTGCACACCCTGATGGGTGCCGGCGGCGGCGAAGGGTCCGTGGCGGCCTCCAACATGCTCAAGCCCATGCTCGCCCGCGGCGAGTTGCGCCTGATCGGTGCGACCACGCTCAACGAGTACCGCGAATTCATCGAGAAGGATGCCGCCCTCGAGCGCCGGTTCCAACCGGTGCTGGTCGACGAGCCCAGTGCGGAAGACACTGTGGCCATCCTGCGCGGGCTCAAGGAGCGCTACGAGGCCCACCATAAGGTGTCGATCGCGGACTCGGCGCTGGTGGCCGCGGTCTCCCTCTCCAACCGGTACATCACCGCCCGCCAGCTGCCGGACAAGGCCATCGACCTGATCGACGAGGCGGCCAGCCGGCTGCGGATGGAGATCGACTCCGCTCCCGTGGAAATCGACGAACTGCGTCGCAGGGTGCAGAGGCTGGAGTTGGAAGAGCTCGCGCTGAAAAAAGAGAAGGACGACGCCTCTAAGGCTCGCCTGGGGAAGTTGCGTGCTGACCTTGCCGAATACACGGTGGCCCTTGCTGAGCTGCAGGACCGCTGGGACAAGGAGCGTTCCTCGCTCAACCGGATCGGCGATCTGAGGAAGCGCTTGGTGAGCACCCGCAGCCAGGCCGAGGTGGCCGAGCGCGAGGGCAACCTGGAGAAGGCGTCCAGGCTGCTCTACGGCGACATCCCGGTGATCGAACGGGAACTCGCCGAAGCGGAGCAGACCGAGCAGGATGGGCCGCGGATGGTCGGTGACCAGGTCACCGCGGAGGACATCGCCGCCGTGGTCGCGATGTGGACCGGCATCCCGGTAGGGCGGCTGCTGCAGGGCGAGACGGAGAAGCTGCTGAACCTCGAGGGTGAGCTCGGGCACCGCTTGGTCGGGCAGAAGCAGGCCGTGCGCGCGGTCGCCGACGCCGTGCGCCGCAGCCGGGCCGGCATCTCCGACCCGGACCGGCCGACCGGTTCGTTCCTCTTCCTCGGGCCGACCGGCGTGGGCAAGACGGAGCTGGCGAAGGCGCTCGCCGAGTTCCTCTTCGACGACGAAAAGGCGATGGTGCGCATCGACATGAGCGAGTACGGGGAAAAGTTTTCCGTGTCCCGTCTGGTCGGGGCTCCTCCCGGCTATATCGGCTACGAGCAGGGCGGGCAGCTGACCGAGGCCGTGCGCCGCCGCCCGTATTCGGTGATTTTGTTCGACGAGGTGGAGAAGGCGCATCCGGAGGTCTTCGATGTCTTGCTGCAGGTGCTCGACGACGGCCGGCTCACGGATGGCCAGGGCCGCACCGTGGACTTCCGCAACACGATCCTGGTGCTGACCTCGAACCTCGGGTCGGCGTTCCTGATCGACCCGGTGCTCAGCCGGGACGAGAAGGAGGCGGCCGTGCAGGCACTCGTGCGCAAGACGTTCAAGCCCGAGTTCGTCAACCGTCTCGACGACATCGTCGTGTTCGAATCGCTGTCGATGGAGGACCTCGGCCAGATCGTCGGGCTGCTCGTTGACCGGTTGGAAAAGCGGCTGATCGAGCGGCGGCTCGAGCTGGGCGTGACCCCGGATGCCCGCACCTGGCTGGCGGAACGCGGCTATGACCCGATCTACGGTGCGCGCCCGCTGCGGCGGTTGATGCAGACCGAGATCGACGACAGGTTGGCGACCGCGATCCTGTCGGGCGCCGTGCGGGACGGCGAGACGGTGCGGGTGGACCTGGCGCCGGACGGGGAATCGCTCAGCGTCGCATCCGCCCCGTTGCTGGTCGTGGACCCGGCCGACCTCGACGACGACGCGCTGCTGTAGTTCTGTCCGTCGCCGGATTTCGCGTTTAGCGGAATTCGGCGGGAATACGACGGAACGGGCCCCCTGCCCGGTGACAGTCAGGGGGGCTGGCATAGGGTCGAAGCATGCGTGCAACAGTGATTTACGGGGAACGGGACATCCGCCTCGAAGAAGTATCCGATCCGATTCTCTCCACCGGCGGTGACGCCATCGTGCGCGTCGTCGCAGCCTGCGTCTGCGGCTCAGATCTCTGGCCCTACCGCGGCATCCATCCCACCGAGGAGCCGAAACGAATCGGCCACGAGTTCGTCGGCATCGTCGAGGAAATCGGCGCCGACGTCAGCCGGGTCAAGGTCGGCGACTTCGTCATCGCGCCGTTCTACGACTGCGATAACACGTGCATCAACTGCCAGAACGGCACCAGCACCTCCTGCCTGAACGGCGGCTGGTGGGGCTCGGACGACCAGCTCGGCGGCTTCGCCGACGGCGCCCAGGGCGAGAAAGTGCGCGTGCCGCACGCCGACGGGTCGCTCGTTGCGACGCCGACCCTGCCCACCGATGCCCAGGTTCCCGGTCTCCTGACCCTCGCCGACGTCATGGGCACCGGCCACCACGCCGCGGTCTCCGCCGGTGTGACCGCGGGCAGCACGGTCGTCGTCGTCGGTGACGGCGCGGTCGGCCTCTGCGCCATCATCGCGGCCAAGCGGCTCGGGGCCTCCCGGATCGTGGCCATGTCGCGTCACCCCGAACGGCAGATCGTGGCCCGCGAGTTCGGCGCGACCGAGATCGTCGAGGAGCGCGGCGAGGCCGGCGTGGCCCGCATCCGTGAGCTGTTCGACGGCATCGGCGCGGATTGCGTGCTCGAGTGCGTCGGCACCAAGGAGTCGATGGAGCAGGCCATCGCGTCGGCCCGTCCCGGCGGAATGGTCGGCTACGTGGGCGTGCCCACCGGCGGACCGATCGAGGTTAGCCCGCTGTTCGGGCGGAACGTGGGCCTGAACGGCGGCGTCGCATCCGTGCGCGGCTACGTCGAAGAGTTGCTGCCGGAAGTGCTCTCGGGTGCCATCAACCCCGGCCGCGTGTTCGACCTGCAGCTGCCGCTGGCCGAGGTTGCCGAGGCCTACGCCGCCATGGACGAGCGCCGCGCCATCAAGGTGATGCTGCTCCCGTAGGCACGGAGATCACACGTGTCGGGAGGGGGAGCTCGACGGGCTCGATCACCGCGACGGGCAGGATCACCGCGGCCGGCTTCGGCGCTTCCAGCAGTAGTCGACGGGCCGTGAGGCCGATGACGGCACTGTAGGTGGGGTAGGCGAAGCGCACCCGGGCCAGAGTGGCGACGTCGACGCCGGCGGCCATCGCCGTCGTCACGGATTGGATCACTTCGACCGCGTTCTCCCCGGTGGCATGGGCGCCGAGGATCAGCTCCCGCCGCCGGTCGGCGATCAGCTTGAGGAAGCCAGGTTCCCGACCGTCGATCACAGCGCGGTCGAGTTCGGCGTAGGGCACTGTCGCGACGACGCAGTGCGGGTCGCGAGCCCTGGCCTCCTCCTCGGTGAAGCCCACGCCCGCGTAGTCGGGGTCGGTGAAACCGCCGGCCGGGAGCAGGTGGTGCGGCGTTCTGCGATTGGCGCCCAGCACCGCGTTCTCGGCCGCGGCCTCGCCCTCGAATTGGGCCGCCTGTACGAGCATGTCCCGGCCGTTCGCGTCGCCGACCGCGAAAATATGGGGCACGACACTCCGGAAGTACTGGTCCACCGGGATGGCGGAACGTTCGATGGTGATGCCAGCCCGGTCGAGCCCGAGGTCGTCGACATCCGCCGGCCAACCGGTGGACATAATGACGGCGTCGAAGGCGGAAGACTGTTCCGTTCCTTTTTCGCGCCAGGACAGGGTGAGGGTTCCGTCGGCGTCCGGCTCGATCGCCGTCACCGCTTCGATGCCCGTGTGCACGGCCACGCCCTGCTCGCGGAACGCCGCCGAGACCGTGGCGGAGATGTCGGAATCCGACGCCATCAGGATGCGCGGTGCCACATCGAGCACGGTCACGTCGGAGCCGAAGGAGCTGAACACCGTGACCAACTGGGCGCCGGTGTTTCCGGCGCCGATCACGGCTACCCGTCGGGGTAGCGACGGCAGCTTCAGAATGTCTTCCGGGACCGTCGCCAAGTGCGCCCCCGGCACGGCGAGTCGCCGAGAATGCCCGCCGACGCAGACCAGGAACGTGGCGGCGGTGAGGATGCGGCCGGTGTCCAGGACCACGGAATGCGGGTCGATGAATCGCGCCCGACCTTCCAGAACCAGTTCGATTCCGGCGGCCGCGAACCTCTCGGCCTCGCTCTTGATCGAGCGCACCTTGTTCACCCGCGACTGCACCCGGTCTCCCATGGTGGCCCAGTCGATGACGGGGCCGTTGACTACGATCCCGTAGGTATCTGCCGCGCGCACCTCGCGCATCAGGCGCGCCGCCTTGGCGAGCACCCGCGTCGGCACGCACCCCGTGTTCACGCAGGTCCCGCCGAGCTGGTCGGCCTCCGCCACGGCGACCCGGGCTCCCAGTTCGGCGGCACGGAGCGCCGCGGCCGTTCCCGCCGGCCCCGCGCCGATGATGACGACATCAAAGTGATTTGGGGTGTGTTCGGTCATCGTGGTCTCCACCGGTGTTCACTGCTGGGAGCAGCCGGGCGCGTTGCCGGGAAAAATAGTCGAATCATGTTTGTACCTGACGGGGCTGTGGAGTTACTGTGTCGGGGCGGGCTCTTGCTGCTGGTCGTTGACTAGTCGTTGACCAGTCGTTGACCAGGAGAAGCTCGACGAGAGGCTTGCGGGTGCGCGGGGCGGACTCGCGTTCGAGCAGCTCGGGGGAGAGCAGGGAGACGTCGCCGAGCACGCCGAGGGCGGTGCCGTCGAAGCCGCCGAGGGCGGTGCCGTCGAAGCCGCCGAGCTGGTGGGTGTGCAGTCCCTCGTGCTGGGCCTGGATCGTCAGATGGGCGACGGCCTGACCCAGGTCGTAGCGGGCCCACGGGTTCTCGCGGGTCACGTCGATCGGCAGAGTGGCGACGTTGACGATCAGCACGGAGGCGGCATTCGCCCCCGCCTTGTTGAAGCCCATCAGCGTCTCATGGATCTTCGCGAAGCTGTCCGAGCCGCGGCGGGCGACGATGAAGCGGGTCGGCTGCATATTGCTGGCCGAGGGAGCCCAACGGGCGGCCTCGAGCACGGTGGTCAGAGTGGCTTCGTCGACGAGGGCCGTCGGGTAGAAGCCGCGGGGGCTCCAGCGCCCGGCGAGCACGGGGAGGAGGGGCGACGCCGTGTGGGCGGCGCGGCTGAGGGTGTTGGTGATGAGGTTCGTAGGCCCATCTTTCGCCAGAGTCTGGCTGGGATGGCGGGGCAACGCTGACCCATCCACTCCAACGCGGGCGGCGGCACACTGTTCCGCTACGACCTGCCGCTGCGGTATACGCATCGCCGAAGCATCTCACGAGCGGGTAGGCGTCGGAATGCGGCGTCGAAACCGACGCTCTACCCGCTCTCGCGGCTACTCCTTGATCAAGCCGGCTCGCACCTCGCGGCGCAGCACCTTGCCGATCAGCGACCGGGGCAGCTCGTCGACCTCCACGACGGTGCGGGGCACCTTGTAGGCGGAGAGCCGGGTGCGGCAATACGTGCGGATGGCGTCGACGTCGAGGGTGGCCCCCGCCGCCAACACGACGGCGGCGGCGACGTCTTCGCCGCCGTTCGCGCTCGGCAGCCCGACGACGGCGGCGTCGGCGACATCCGGATGCGACAAAAGAGCGGCCTCGACCTCGGAGGGCGCCACATTGAAGCCGCCGGTGATGATGAGTTCTTTGATACGGTCGACGACCGTGACGAAGCCGTCGGAGGAGACGCGGACGATGTCGCCGGTGCGCAGCCAGCCTCCGTCGAGAAGCGTCTTGGCGGTCTCGGTCGGCTGGTCCCAGTAGCCGGAAGAGACCTGTGGGCCACGGATGAGTAGCTCACCTTCCTCTTCGATCCCGCGGTTCACGGTCGGGTCGTCCGGGTCCACCACGCGGATCTCGGTGCTCGGGAACGGCACGCCCACCGTGCCGGGGCGCCGGCTCGGGCCCATCGGGTTGCCGACGGCGATCGGCGAGGCCTCGGTCATGCCGTAGCCCTCGACCAACAGCCCGCCGGTGGCGGCCTCCCAGCGTTCCACGATCGACACCGGCAGGCTCATCGCGCCCGAGATGGCGTAACGGATGCTGCGCAGGCTTACATTCTTCGCCGTCGCGGCCTTCACGAGCCGGTCGTAGATCGGCGGGACGGCCGGCATGAATGTGGGTGGGGTGCGCCGGGCCGCATCGAGCAGCAGTCCCTCGTCGAACTTGGGGAACAGCACGAGCCGGGCGCCGGTGGCCATCGCGAACGTCAGACAGAGGGTCAGGCCGTAGGCGTGGAACATGGGCAGGACCGCGTAGAAGACCTCCTCGCCAGGGCGCAGCCCCTGCACCCAGGCCTCGCCCTGCAGGGCGTTCGAGCGCAGGTTGAAGTGGCTGAGGATGGCACCCTTCGGGGTGCCGGTGGTGCCGCTGGTGTATTGGAGCGCGGCGGTGTCGGTGACCTTCGGGCGCGGGTGGCCGGGGCGCAGCTTGCGTGAGCCGACGATGCCGGACCAGCTGAAGGCATCCTTGCCCAGCGGGCCCGAGGTCAGGGCGTCTCGCGACTCGCGGGCTTTAGCGATCGGCAGCTTGAGCAGGAGCCGCTTGGCGAGCGGCATCGCTTCCGTCAGGTTCACCGCGATCACGGTGCGCAGGCCCAGGTCGGCGGGGAAATCGGTGACGGTCTGGTAGATCTTGTCCCAAACGATGGCGACGCGGGCGCCGTGGTCTTCAAACTGGTGTCGGAGTTCACGTTCGGTGTAGAGCGGGTTGTGCTCGACGACGATCGCGCCCAGGCGTAGCACGGCGTAGAAAGCCACCACGTGCTGAGGGCAGTTCGGCAGCACAAGGGCCACCCGGTCGCCGGGTTTGACGCCGAGGCGCAGGAGGCCGTTTGCAGCCCGAGAGATCTGCTCGCCGAGCTCGGCGTAGGTGGTGGTGGCGCCGAAGAAGTCGAGGGCCACGCTGGGGCCGAACCGGCGCGCCGAGGTCTCGATCATGTCGGAGAGCGTGTCGGTCGGTTCCTGGATGGTACTCGGAACGCCGGGGGCGTAGGAGCCGAGCCAGGGTTTATTCTCGAAGACGTTCATCGGGCGGCCAGTTCTCTGATCAGGGCCGCGACGAATGCGTCGATGTCGGCCTCCTCGGTGTCGAAGCCGCACATCCAGCGCACCTCGTTGGTCGCGGGGTCCCAATCGTAGAACCGGAAGTGCCCGCGCAGGCGATCGGCCACGCCGGGGGGCAGGATCGCGAAGATCGCGTTGGCCTGAGTGTTCTGGGTGAAGGACAAGCCCTCGATTTCGCCGGCGGCGATACCGGTCTCGAGGGCGTGGCGCATCCGTGTGGCCATGGCGTTGGCGTGGCCGGCGTTTCGCTGCCAGAGGTCGCCGCCGAGCAGCGCGATCAGCTGGGCCGAGATGAAGCGCATCTTCGAGGCCAGCTGCATGTTCAGTTTGCGCAGGTAGAGCAGGCCCGCGGATGCCTCAGGGTTCAGGACCACGACGCACTCGCCGTACATCATGCCGTTCTTGGTGCCGCCGAAGCTGAGCACGTCGACGCCGGCGTCACGGGTGAAGGTGCGGAACGGCAGGCCCAGCGAGGTGGCGGCGTTGGACAGGCGGGCGCCGTCCATGTGTAGCTTCATGCCGTGGGCGTGTGCGTGGTCGGCGATGGCCCGCACCTCGTCGACCGTGTACGCGGTGCCGAGCTCGGTGGTCTGGGTGATCGACACCACGAGCGGTTGGGCGCGGTGTTCGTCGCCCCAGCCCCAGGCCTGCTGGTCGATCAGTGCGGGGGTGAGTTTGCCGTCGGGGGTGTCGACGGTGAGGAGCTTGATGCCGGCCACCTTTTCGGGGGCGCCCGCCTCATCCGTGTTGATATGAGCGGTGGATGCGCAGATCACGGCGCCCCAGCGCGGCAGCATCGACTGCAGTCCGATCACATTGGCGCCGGTGCCGTTGAAGACCGGGAAGGCTTCGACGCCCGCGCCGAAGTGTTCGGTGAAGACCTGCTGCAGCCGGGCAGTGTAGACGTCTTCGCCGTAGGCGATCTGGTGCGCGCCGTTGGCGGCGACGATCGCCTCGAGAATCTCGGGGTGCACCCCGGAGTAGTTGTCGGATGCGAACCCGCGCGAAGAAAGGTCATGGAGTTGAGTCACCCCTCCATCTTCGCGCATCCGTCTGCTCCGCTTCTGTGCGCTCGGTGTGCGAATTCGACGGAGATTTTGCGTTGAAACGGCGATTTCGGGCCGAAACCGGCCCGTGGGAGCAAAATCACCGTCGAATTGGTTCGGGGCAGGGTTCAGGTTCGGGGCCGGGATCGGGCTGGCGGGGCGGCAGGTCAGCCGCGCAGGGCCTGGCGCAACGTAACGCGGGCGCCCATCCGCAGCAGGGAGTTCGAGTAGATGCGGGAGCCCAGCAGGATGACCACGGCCGTCGAGGCGAGCAGGATGGCCAGCGAGAGCAGCGGCTCCCACCAGGCGGCCGTGCCGAGGAAGATGCGCATCGGCATGCCGACCGGGGCCGAGAACGGGATGTAGGACATGACGGCGAGCACGGTGGGGTTGTCGTTGAAAAAGATCACCAGAAAATAGGGAATCATCACGAGGAACAGCACGGGCGAGGTGGCCGAGCCCACGTCTTCCTGGCGGGAGACCATCGACGCGGTCGCGGCGAACAGCGCCGCAAGCATGACGAAGCCGAACGCGAAGAACACGGCGAACCAGACGATCGACGGCCCCACGGTGCCCAGCAACCCGAACTGGCCGGTCGTGGCCATGCCGATCGCCACCAGCAGGCCGATCGCCACGATCTGCCCGAAGGCCATGATGCTGTTGCCCACCACCTTGCCGCCGAGCAGGGCGCGCACCGGGATGGTGGTCATTAGGATCTCGACGACCCGGGTCTGCTTCTCCTCGACGACGCTCTGCGCGATGGTCGAGCCGAACGTGATCGCCGACATGAAGAAGACCAGCCCGAAGCCCAGGGAGACGAGGTAGACGAGGCCACCGCTCTGCCGCGATGTCGGCTCGAGCAGGCTCA
Source organism: Cryobacterium sp. TMT2-14 (assembly GCF_004402465.1). NCBI lineage: Bacteria > Bacillati > Actinomycetota > Actinomycetes > Micrococcales > Microbacteriaceae > Cryobacterium > Cryobacterium sp. TMT2-14. The sequence continues at coordinate 21,127 of NZ_SOFV01000035.1, forward strand.
CCGCGGGGGTGACGCTCAGGGCCGCGAGCACACCCACCGGCGGGGAGTCGAGGGCGATGACGCGCACGCCGAGCAGGGCATCCGCCCGGGTGGACGGAACGACCGCCGCGGAGACGGTGCCGTCCCGCACCAGGGACTCGGCAGCGCCGACGTCATCGGCCTTCACCATCGTGAACGACTCGGTCTGCTCGACGACCTGAGCGGCGGACCCCACGACGGCCACCTTCGGCATGGTCAGGTTCTGACTCGCAATGCTGCCGGCGACGACGGAACCGACCGAGATGAGCAGCAGGATGCCGGTTGAGATCAGGAAGGCCTTGCTGCGCAGCCGGGCCATGATCTCGCGGGTCGCGACAAGCCACACACTCCGGGCGAAGCTCGGCGCCGGATACCGGGGGCGAACCTGCGGGCGTCCGATGTGTGGCGTGCCGGCGCGGTCGTTCCAGATGGTGCTCACTGCACGATCTCCTTGAAGATGGTGGCGAGGCTGGGCCGCTGCTGGCTGAACTGTGTCACCGGGGCCCGGGTGAGGGCCTGGCGCAGAACGGACTGGCTGGCGGCATCCGTTTCGGCTTCGAACACGGCGACACCCCCGGAGAGGTCGAGCACGGAGATGCCGGGCACGGTGTGGATCCACTCAGCGTCGGCCGCGGTGCGCAATTCGAACCGGGGGCTGCTGTGCTGCTCGCGCAGCCGCTCTCGGGGGCCGTTGGCCCGGATCTCGCCGTCGGCGATGATGACGACGTCGTCGCAGAGGCGCTCGACGATGTCGAGCTGGTGCGAGGAGAACAGCACCGGCGCGCCCTGGGCGGCGAAGCCGGAGAGCACGCTCATGACCACTTCCACCGCGAGCGGGTCAAGGCCGGAGAACGGCTCGTCGAGCACGAGGAACTCCGGGTCGTGCACGAGCGCGGCCGCGATCTGGGCGCGCTGCTGGTTGCCGAGCGAGAGAGACTGCACCAGGTCACCGGCCCGCTCGCCGAGGCCGAGCCGGTCGAGCAACTCGGCGGTGTTGCGGCGGGCGGATGCCGGGCCCAACCCGTGCAGGCGGGCCAGGTAGACGAGATGCTCGCCCACCTTCATCTTCGGGTAGAGGCCGCGCTCCTCCGGCATGTAGCCGAAGCGGCGGCGGTCGTCGCTGGTCAGCGGAACGCCGTCTTGCAGCACGGTGCCGGAGTCGGCCGACAGCACCCCCAGGATGATCCGCATGGTGGTTGTCTTGCCGGCGCCGTTCGCACCGACGAAGCCGGTCAGGCGTCCGCTCTCGACGCCGAAACTCACGTCGGTCAGCACCTGCCGGGTGCCATAACGCTTGTTTATGGTCCTGATGTCGAGCATGCCCACCCCTCTGTAGCCTGGTTCCACGCTAGCGCGCCGCGGGGTGCCGACGTCGGGTTCAGGGGGCCAAAAGCACGCGAGAAGTGTTGACGGATGCCGCCGACGCGTCCCACAGGCCGACCACCGCGGTCGCAAGTGCGGTTTCCAGCCCGGCGAGGGCACGCACGACGAAGATGACCGCCGCGGCATCCGCGCCTGCTTTCGCGAAGCCCTGACCGACCGCGCGGGTCCAGGTCTCGGCGGCGGCCTTCGCGGCGGCGTAGTTCGCGCCGCCCGGGGCCGGCTTGTCGACCGACACCGACGACACGATCGCCAGGCGCCCGGCCGGCGAGGCCAGCAGGTCGTCGTTGAACGCGCGGGTGGTGTTGCGCAGCGTGGCGACGACGTGCGCGTGCAGGAAATCCCAGTCCCCGTCGGACTGGCCGGCCAGCCCGCCGCCGCCGCGCCAGCCGCCGACCAGGTGGATCAGGCCGTCGATCGGACCGTGCTCGCCGTGCACGGCGTCGGCCAGGGCCGTGACCTGGGCGAAGTCGCCGAGGTCGCAGACATAGGTTGCGGCACCGGGAACCTCGGCGCGGAAGCCGTGCAGGCGCTCGGCGTTGGTGCCGACCGCGATCACGTGCGCGCCGGCATCCGTCAGCGCGGTGGCCACGGCGCGGCCGGCCGCGCTGGTCGCACCGGCGATGAGCACGGTGCGACCAGCGACGGCCCTGCCTGCGGTGTCAGTCACGCCCGGTGAGCCCGGCCGTCGACTCGATCACGGGCTTCATCTTCTTGTCGAGCGCCTCGAAGAACATCGACAGCGGGAACTCGTCGTCCAGAACAAGGTCGGTGTAGCCCTTCGGTGCGCCAGCAAGCACGTCCAGCGGCAGGCCGCGAGCCCACTGCGACGCCGGGTTCGGCGTGAGCGTCTCCGCGATCATGTCGTAGGCGGCCAGCCAGTGGGCCTTCTTCGGCCGGTCGATCGACGCCCAGTAGAGGTCGTCGATTCGCTTGCCCAGCGCGATGACCACGTCGGGCACGGCTTCCCAGTCGAAGGTGAGCCGGGTGTCGGTCCAGTGCAGCACGTGGTGCTGGTGCATCCACGCGAAGAGCAGCTGCCCGCCCAGCCCGTCGTAGTTCCGCACCCGGGTGCCGCTGATCGAGAATCGGAAGATCCGGTCGAAGATCACGGCGTACTGCACGAGTTTCGCGTGCCGGCGTGCTTCCGGGCTGGCGTTCTCGTCGCGTTCGATCGTGACCGATTCGCGGAACGCGGTCAGGTCGCAGCGCAGTTCCTCCAGGGAGTAGAGGAAGAACGGCATCCGCTGCTTGATCATGAACGGGTCGAATGGAAGGTCGCCGCGCATGTGCGTGCGGTCGTGGATGAGGTCCCACATGACGAAGGTTTCCTCGGTCAGGTGCTGGTCGTCGAGCAGCGCCGCCGCATCGGCAGGCAGTTCGAGACGCGTGATCTCGGCGGCCGCGCGCACGACCCGGCGGAACCGGGCAGCTTCGCGGTCGGCGAAGATCGCACCCCAGGTGAAGGAGGGGATCTGGCGCATGGCGACGGTCTCGGGGAATAAAACGGCCGAGTTGGTGTCGTAGCCGGGCGTGAAATCGAGGAAACGGATCGGCATGAACAGCTCGTTCGTGTACTCCTGCTCGAGCTCGTCGATGAATTCCGGCCAGATCACCTCGATCAGCACGGCCTCGACAAAGCGGTTCGCGCTGCCGTTCTGCGTGTACATCGGGAACACGACCAGGTGACGGATGCCGTCGGCCCGCTGCTGCTGCGGCTGGAACGCCATCAGGGAGTCGAAGAAGTCCGGCACGCCGAAGCCCTCGGTGCTCCAGCGGGTGAAGTCCCGGGTCACGGCCGCGAGGTAGGCGGCGTCGTGCGGGAACAGCAGGGCGAGCTCGTCGATGGCGGCGGCGATCACGCCGACGTGCGCCGCGGCATCCGCGTGGTCGGCGGCGACGGGGATGGAGCCGTCCTGCGCCTGGCTGGCCTGAAGCGAGGTGGCCGCGGACTTGAGCCGGAGCCAGGCCGGGCTTGTGGCCGGGTTGGCGGCGGTGACGGCATCCTCGAGAACCTCGGGCTCACCGACCAGTGCATCGTGCGCAACGTAATTCGACATGGGAACCTCCGTTCTTCGTGAGTGCCGCGGTCGCGGCGGGGTCGTTCGTGGTAGTGCTGGGTGGTGCCGGTGGTGCCGGTGGTGCCATTTGGCGCCACGGTCCAGAGTAGCGGGAGGGTGCGGGCGTTTTCTTGCCATATCTCGCAACGAATCGCCGTGTTCCGACCCTCCGGTCGTCGAAATCCCCCGTTCCGGTTGAAAGTGTGCGTTGTTCCGGTCATTCTCCGAGAATCGCGCATTGTGCCGAGTGCCGCCCTTCCGGCGGTGATTGTGGGCGCACACGGCGCTTTCGGTCTCAGCGGCGCGAGAGGGCGGTGCACGAGAACCGGCTGCCCGGGTCTCGACAGGCTGGACCACCGGATGGCTCGACCACAGGATGGCTCGACCACAGGATGGCTCGACCGCGGGGGTGGCCTGCGCTATCGTCGAGGCGACCATGCAGCGACCATGCAGCGAGGAGCGCCGCCGATGAACTTTGACGAGGTGATCTCGGCGGTCGTGCGGATCGTCGAGGCGGCCGGTGCAGCCATCATGGTGCTCGGCGGCGCGGCCGCGATGATCGCTGCGGTGCCGACCGCGCTGCGGGCCGACACCCGGCAGCGGGCCTATGAGAAGTTGCGCCGCAATCTGGGCCGGGCCATCCTGCTCGGGCTCGAAGTGCTGATCATCGCCGATATCATCCGCACGATCCTGGTGGATCCGACCCCGCAGAGCGTGCTGGTGCTCGGCGCGATCGTGGTGATCCGGGTGCTGCTCAGCTTCTCGCTTGAGGTGGAGATGGACGGCATCTGGCCCTGGTCCCGCTGGCGCCTCGCCGCGAACAAGGGCGGCACGCCGAACCTCAAGTAGCGCTCGAAACGACACGTTCGAGGGGCGGGCGCCGCCGCGCACCCTTCAAACCTGACGGTTCACCGAACAGCGTCAGGCGCGTCGGGGGCATCGGCAGTCGACTGGGCCGGCGGAGAGACGGCCCGCAACCGCCAGAGCGACGTCACTTCCTTCGACCGGGCGGCGTGCAGGGGATCGGACGCGTCGGCGGCGCGGCCGTGCACGGGTTTGGCGTCCAGGCGGGCGACGACCTCGAGGCCCGCGTCCTCGATCAGGTCGAGGAGTTCGCCGCGGGAGCGCAACCCGAGGTGCTCGGCGATGTCGGAGAGCACGAGCCAGCCCTCCCCGGCCGCCTGGAGGTGGTCGGCCAGCCCGGCCAGGAAGCCCCGCAACATCCGGCTGTCGGGGTCGTAGACGGCGAAGTCGGTGGCGGTGACGGCGGACGCGGGAATCCACGGCGGGTTGCAGACCACGAGGTCGGCGCGGCCGGCGGGGAACAGATCGGCCTTGATGATCTCGACCGCACCGGCCAGCCCGAGCCGCCCGATGTTCGCGCGCGCGCAGGTCAGCGCCCGTGGCTCCTGGTCGGTGCCGACCACGTGACGGATGCCGCGTCGCGCCAGCACCGCAGCGAGCACCCCGGTGCCCGTGCCGATGTCGAACGCGGTGGCGGTCCCGGCGATCGAGCCGGCCTCAGCCGCAGAACCTCCGGCCCAGGCTGCCGGCAGCGGGGCCGTGTTCACCAGGTCGAGGTATTCGCCGCGCACGGGCGAGAACACCCCGTAGTGCGGGTGGATGCGGGCGCCGAGCGCGGGTACGTCGACCCCGGTCGTGCGCCACTCGTGCGCCCCGATGACGCCGAGGAGCTCGCGCAGGGCGGTGACCGAGGCATCCGTCGCCGGGCCGTAGGTCTCGGTGCAGGCCTGGCGCACGTCGGGCGCGCGGCGGAGCGGAACGGTGTAGTCGGCGTCGAGCGGCACGAACACCAGGCCGAGCAGCCGGGAGCGGCGCAGCGCCTCGGAGCGGTAGTGCCGGAAAGCGGCGGCCAGGTCGGTGGTGGGCGCGTGCCGGCCGTGGTCGATGCGGCGGGCGAGGGCGCTGAGCAACTGGCGGGCGCCCAGGAAGTCGCCGCGCCAGAGCATGCCGGTGCCAGCCTTCGCGTGGCGGTAGGCGGCATCCGCGGTCATCGTGTCGTCGGCGATGACGACGCGTTCCGGCGGCGCCCAACCGCTCTCCGAGTGCCAGAGGGCCGACCGGGTCCGCCCGGCCTCCGCCCAGGTGATGCGGGCGGGCCTGGTCGCCGTGTTCGTGCTGGTCATGGGTTCCATCTTTGCGCGGGTGGGGTGGGGTGGGCGTGCCGGGGCCGGCGGGAGAGCACGGGGTGCGGCCCGATCAACGCAGCGCGGGCATGACCTCGCATTCGAAGAGTTCCAGACCCGAGCGGTCGTAGGCGGCCTCCGGGAAGTAGTGGATGGCGTAGCCGAGGCCGCGTGCCTTCATGCCGTTCAGGCGCTCGACGACCTGTTCCGGTGTGCCGACGCACTGCGCCTCGCCGCTGCGGTACTCGGCCATGAATGCCGCCGCGCCCTCCGAACCGAGGTAGGGGGTGACCCGGGACTCGATGGCGTCGAGACGGTCGGCGACCTCGGCCTCCGTCGCCGCGATTACGGTGTTGTAGTTCGTCGAGCGGGTGATCGCGCCGAAATCGGTGCCTTCCGCCATGCAGTGCGCCTCGAGCAACTCGCTCTTGTGCGAGAAGCCCTCGGGGGAGCCGTCGAAGTTCGTGTAGTTCGCGTACTTCGCCGCGATCTTGAGGGTGACCTTCTCGCCGCCGCCGGCGATCCAGACCGGGATGCCTCCGTCCTGCAGTGGTAGCGGCCGCACGATGGCGCCGTCCACCTGGTAGTGCTGTCCGTCGAGGGTGGCCTTACCGGTGGCCCAGGCCTGGCGCATGATCTGCACGCCCTCGTCGAGGCGTGCGAGGCGCTCGCCGGCGCGCGGGAAGCCATAGCCGTAAGCGCGCCATTCGTGCTCGTACCAGCCGGCGCCGATGCCCATTTCGACGCGTCCGCCGGAGATGATGTCGATGGTCGAGGCGACCTTCGCGAGGTAGGCCGGGTTGCGGTAGCTGATGCAGGTGCACATCTGGCCGAGGCGCACCCGTGTCGTGGTGGCGGCGAACGCGCTCATCAGCGTCCAGGCTTCGTGGGTGGCCTCCTCGCTCGGCACCGGCACGGTGTGGAAGTGGTCGTACACCCAGATCGACTCCCACTCGCCGGCGTCGGCGTGCGCGGCGAGGCCGCTCATGGTCGCCCACTGTTCGACGGGATCGATGTCGACCAGGTCGTGACGCCAGCCCTGAGGTATGAAGAGTCCGAATCGCATGGTTTCGAGCCTACGCGGGGGTAGCGAATGCTGCGTCCTGCGCCCTGCAGTTGCAGCTGGTGCCCGGGACCGGGAAGATCAACACCATGAAGTTCGTTCTGGCCCCCGACTCGTTCAAGGAATCCATGTCGGCCGTCGAGGCCGCCACGGCCCTGGAGCGCGGAATCCGTTCCGTCTTCCCCGGCGCCGAGTGCGTGCGGGTGCCGATGGCCGACGGCGGCGAGGGCACCGTGAACGCGATGGTTGCCGCCTGTGGCGGTGAGATCGTGGAGACCGAGGTTCAGGATGCCCGCGGACGCCCGGTGCTGGCCGCCTACGGCTATGTGGCCGCCGAGCAGCTGGCGATCATCGAGGTTGCGGCGTCGGCCGGCATCCATCTCGTCGCCGCAGCCGACCGGGACGCACGCACCGCCAGCACGTACGGCGTCGGGCAGCTCATCACCGACGCGCTGGACCGCGGTGCGAGCCGGTTCGTGATCGGGCTGGGCGGCTCGGTGACCAACGACGGAGGGGCTGGCATGCTTCACGCCCTCGGCGCTCGTCTGTTCGATTCCGCCGAACGTGACCTGGACTGCGGGGGAGCGGCGCTTGCGCGGCTCTGCCGGATCGACCTGGAAGGATTCGACCCGCGGGCGCGGTCCGCGTCGTTCGAGATCGCGAGCGATGTCGCCAATCCGCTGCTCGGTCCGGGCGGCGCCACCGCCGTCTTCGGCCCGCAGAAAGGCGCCGATCCGCAGGCCGTGCGGGACCTCGAGGAGGCCCTCACGGTCTTCGCGCGGGTGCTGACCGCGGATTCCGGGCGTTCCGTGGCGGAGCTGCCCGGCGCCGGCGCGGCCGGCGGGCTCGGCGCGGCCTTCCTCGCCTGCTTCGACTCCCGCATGCGGCGGGGCGTCGAGGTGGTGATGGAGGCCGCCCTCCTCGAGCGTCGCCTGAGCGGGGCCGACTTCGTTTTCACCGGCGAGGGCAGCATCGACGGGCAGACCCTGCACGGCAAGACCCCGCTCGGCGTGGCCGAGGCTGCCGCGCGCAACGGTGTGCCCGTGATCGCGTTCGCGGGCCGGGTAGGACCCGGGTCCGAGGTGCTTTATGACCAGGGCTTCGCCGCGCTGGTGCCGATCGTTCAGGAGGTCAGCGACCTCCCGCAGGCACTGACGGATGGTCCGGCGAACCTCGAACGGGCCGCCGCCACGGTGTGCCGTATCCTCGCCCTCGGGCTGTCGGCCGGGGCGGCCCGCGGGGCACAGACAAGCTAAGCGACGGGAGCCGGAACGTCACGGACGGCTCGAGATCACACACCCGAGCTCACAGGCTCGAGATCGTCAGGTACCGCCCTCATTCGCGAGGGTGAGGGCGGCCGCCAGCGCGGTGACGGAGTCGAGGTAGCGGCCGCCGAACGGCACGGGACGCCCCCGGGCGTCGAAACGGTAGACCAACGGCTGTCCGGTGGGCAGGTTCAGGTCGCGGATCTGCCCGTCGGACAGGCCGTCGATCACCGCGCACAGAGCCCGCAGGGAGTTGCCGTGGGCCACCACGAGCACGATCTCGCCGCGGGCGAGAAGCGGGTCGACGCGCTCGGTGAGGAAGGCATCCACTCGGGTGATGACGTCGCTGAGCGCCTCGGTGCGGTTCAGTGCGGCCGCCGGCAGCGCGCGGAACAGGGCGGTGCCGGCGAACTCGTCGTAGAGCAGGTCGCCCATGGCGGGCGGGGCCTCGGCGACCGAGCGGCGCCAGGCCACGAACTGTTCCTCGCCGAACTCGGCGCGCACATCGTCTTTGGAACGGCCGGTCAGCGCGCCGTAATTGCGTTCGTTCAGTCGCCAGTCGGCGTCGCAGCCGACCGGCGGGTGGGCCAGACCGGCGGCGACGATCGCGGCGGTCTGCCGGGCGCGCGTCAGCGTCGAGGTGAACAGGGTGACAGGTGCTGCAGCGGGTGCCGGTGCCGTGGTCATGGCCGGAGAGCCGGTGCCGGTGGTCGGTGGCCGTTCGCCCGGCAGCGCAAGGTTGAGGAGGACGGTGGCCGTGTGGGCCTCGCGGATCCCCTGATCCGACAGCGGCGCATCCAGCACGCCCGTGAACAGCCCGGCGGCGTTCGCGGTGCTCTGGCCGTGCCGCAGCACGATTAACACCCCCGTTTCACGCACGGTGACCAGCCCTGTTCGAGTCTCAGCCGGCGGATGCCTCAGCCGTCGCGGATCTTCCGCCGCTAATTCTCAGGCTACAGCCCCGCAGTGACCACCGCCCGGCGGGGAGTGGCCGGGTTGAGCGGGAGCGACTCTCGCGGAAGGGGGTGGGCTCAGAAGCCGAAATCGCCGCCGCCGAAATCGCCGCTGCCGGAGTCGCCGCCGGAACCCGCGTCGCCGCCGGAATCGCCGCCGGAGTCGCCGGAACCGGAGTCGGCGCCCGAGGCATCCGCGCCGCCGGAGTCCATGGGCAGGAAGGCGCTCATCAGCGTCGACGCGATGACATAGCCCGCCACGGTGCCGAGCAGGGAGCTGCCGACCATGCTGCCGAAGCTCGGCCCGCTCTGGCCCTGGTTGCCGAAGGCGCGGGTGAGGGTGCCGGGCTGGCGCAGCTCCGCCCGGGTGGCCGCCTGGGCCAGTGTTGCCGGTTCGGCGTTCGCCGGGCGCTCGCTGGCGTTGGCGTTCTCGCTTAGCTGGCGGAACAGCAGGTCGCGTTGCTCATCGTTCAGTTTGCTGAAGGCCTCCGCGTGCACCTGCTCGATCGTCTCGGGCGGTGCCGTGCGCAGTAGGTACTGATAGCGATCGACGGCGATCTCGTCGTCGGTGCGCTGCGGTGCGGTCGCGCGTCGCTGCTGTTCCGGCTGCTGGGGCTCGGTTCCGAAGAGGCGGTCGAAGAATCCCATGGTGTGCTCCTCTGGCTCGGGTGGTCTGGGGCGTTGGTCCCTACGATTCCACCCGTCGCTGGGTAGGCGCTGGAACCGTGCGCTCAGCGCTGCCGCGCGGCCGCCACGATCACGGCGATGCGGCCCGGAACCGAGTCGTCCTGGAGCGCGGTCACGTCGCCGAGCGCACGACCGGCCACGATATCGCCGAGGAGGCGACGCATGATCTTGCCCGAGCGGGTCTTGGGCAGGTCAGGCACAACGAACACCTCCTGCGGCCGGGCGACGACCCCGATGGCCTGCGTGACGTGCGCGCGCAGCAGCGGCTCGAGGGTGCCCCGGGCGGCCAGCCAGACCGCGGGGTCGCCCAGGTTGCCGCGCTCGCCGGAACCGCTGGTGGGGCGCGGTGCCGCGGCCGGGATCACGAAGGCCGCGATGGCCTCGCCTGTTCTCGCATCCGTCACGCCGACGACGCCGGCCTCGCCGACCAGCGGATGTGCGACGAGCGCCGACTCTATCTCGATCGTCGACAAGCGGTGCCCGGACACGTTGATGACGTCGTCGACGCGGCCGAGGAGCCAGATGTCGCCGTCGTCGTCGTATTTCGCGCCGTCGCCGGAGAAGAAGAAGCCCTGCTTCGCGAACCGGGCCCAGTAGGAGTCGCGGTAGCGCTCGGGGTCGCCCCAGACGGTGCGGGCCATGCCTGGCCAGGTGCCCTCGATCACGAGGTAGCCGCCGGAGCCGAACGGCACCGGCCGGCCGTGGTCGTCGACGACGTGGGTCGTCAGGCCCGGCAGGGCGCGCAGGGCCGAACCGGGCTTGAGCGTGCTGACGCCCGGTAGCGGCGCCATCACGGCGGCGCCGGTCTCAGACTGCCACCAGGTGTCCACGATGGGGGCGCTGCCAGCGCCGATGTTCTCGCGGAACCACACCCAGGCCTCCGGGTTGATGGCCTCGCCGACCGACCCGAGCAGACGGATGCTGGACAGGTCGAACTCGCTCGGCAGCCCTTCCGGGAACCACGTCATCAACGTGCGGATGAGTGTTGGCGCCGTGTAATAGGTGGTCACCCCGTAGCGCTCGATGATCTCGAGGTGCCGGCCCGGATGCGGGGTGTTCGGCGTTCCCTCGTAGATCACCGAGGTGGTGCCGTTGGAGAGCGGCCCGTAGTGCACATAGCTGTGAGCGGTAACCCAGGCCAGGTCGGCCGTGCACCAGTGCACGTCGTCGTCCTTGACGTCGAAGACGGCCCAGTGACTCCAGGAGGTGTGCGTGAGGTACCCGCCGCTGGTGTGCACGAGCCCCTTCGGAGTACCCGTCGTGCCCGAGGTGTAGATGATGAACAGCGGGGTCTCCGCGTCGAAGTACGCGGGTTCGTGCACGGGGGAGGCGAGGTCGACGCTGTCGTGCCACCAGACATCCCGGCCCGGCGTGAAGGGGATGTCGGGGGTCAGGTCGCCGGTGCGGCGCACCACGAGCACGTGCTCGATCGAGTCCACGCCCGCGACGGCCTCGTCGGCCGCGGCCTTGACCGGCACGGCCTGACCCCGGCGGAACTGGCCGTCGGTGGTCACGAGCAGCTTCGCGCCGGTGTCCTCGACCCGGAACCGCAGCGCCTCGGCGGAGAAGCCGCCGAAGACGAGCGAGTGCACGGCGCCGAGGCGCGCGATGGCGAGGGTGATGATGATGGTTTCGAGGATCACCGGCAGGTAGAGCACGACCCGGTCGCCCGGCACGATGCCGAGGTCGGTAAGCGTGTTGGCGGCGCGGTTCACCGCGCGTTCGAGTTCGGCATAGGTGATCGTTCGGCGGTCGCCGGGCTCTCCCTCGAAGTAGAAGGCGACCTTGTCACCCTTGCCGGCGGCCACGTGCCGGTCGACGCAGTTGACGGCCACGTTGAGCTTGCCGCCCGCGAACCACTCGGCGCGGGGAATGGAGAGCACGCCGTCGGCGTCCGCCCTGGCCGGCTGCCAGGTGTGGTCGGTGTGCCACGGCTCGGCCCAGTCGAGGCGGTTGGCCTGCTCGGCCCAGAACGCGATCGGATCGGCGGCGGCCCGGTCCCACCAGGTGGCGTCGACGTTGGCCTGCGCCGCGAAGGCGGCCGGGGCCGGGTAGCGCCGGGTTTCGGTCAGGAGATTACGGATGGTGGCGCTCGCCGGATCGAACGGGGCCGGCATCGGCGTCAGGCCCATTTGCGGTTCGCCCAGCGCTCGAAGAGGCCAACGGCGGCATCCGTCAGCTTGCCGAGGATGGCGAGCAGGATGATGGCGAGCAGGATGCGGTCGATGCGGCCGTTGTTCTGGGAGTCGATCAGCAGGAAGCCCAGCCCCATCGAGGAGGCGATCAGCTCGGCGGCCACGAGGAACAGCCAGGCCTGGGCCAGAGCCAGCCGCAGCCCGGAGACCACGGCGGGGATCACCGCGGGCAGCTGCACGGCCGTGAACAGGCGCGCCCTGCGCAGGCCGAACGCGCGGCCCGCCTCCACGAGCTGACGGTCGACGTGCCGCAGCGCCGCAGACACGGTCGTGTAAACGGGGAAGAAGGCGCCGATGGCGATCAGGGTGAGCTTGGACTCCTCGCCGATCTTCAGCCAGAGGATGAGCAGGGGAACCCAGGCGAGCGACGGCACCGCCCGGATGGCGCCAAGGGTAGGGGCGAACAGTACGTCGGCGGCCCGGGACAGGCCGACCAGGGCGCCCAGGGCGATGCCCAGGGCGGCGCCGACGGCGAAACCGATGAGCACTCGCTGGGTGGAGATCGCCGCGTACTGGCCGAGCAGCCCGCTCGCGAACAGGTCGACGCCGGCCTGCCAGACCATCGCGGGGGAGGGCAGTTGGGCCATCGTGAACACGCCGAGCGCGGTGGTGAGCTGCCAGGCCGCGAGGATCAGGACCGGCAGGACCGCTCCGCCGCCGAGGGCGATCCAGCCGCGCGAGGCGAGCGGCCGGCGCGGGGCACGCGCCGTGCGGGCGGCGGGGGCGGATGCAGCGAATGCGGTGGCGTCGGGCACGGTCCGGGCCGACGTGCGCGGCAGCGTGCGGGGCACAGTCTCGGTCATGGTCGCGTCCTCTCGGTGGGTGGCGCTGGTGGGGCCGGGGTGCTGGGTGCAGGGGGTGCTGGTGGTGCGGGTGTCCGGGGCGGTTGCCCGCCCCGGACGGCGCTACGGTAATTCCTGATTACTCCGTGACGACCGACGGGTCGGCCTTCGTGGCGAAGCTGTCGTTGACGATCGTGTCGAGGGCGTCGTCGATCTGGCTCTGCGCTGCCACGTCACCGGCGGCGACGAAGGTCGGGCCGATCTTCTTCAGCACCGTGAGCTGGGCCTTGCCGGGCACGTTGTCCACGTCGAGGTTGGAACGCTCGGTGATCACCGTGGTGGCCACGGCGAGGTCGAGGCCCGAGACGCCGGCCAGGATCTCGGCGGTCTGGTTGGGGTTCTCCAGCGCCCAGGCGCGGGCGTGCTCATAGACGTCGACGACGGTCTGGGCCACATCGGGCTTCTCGGTCAGGAAGCTTTCGGTGGCGTTGAGGAACCCGTAGCTGTTGAAGTCGACGTTGCGGTAGAGCAGCTCCGCGCCGGCAGCCTCGGCACCGGCCATGATCGGGTCGAGTCCGGCCCAGGCGTCGACCGAGCCGTTCTGGAGGGCAGCCCAGCCGTCGGCGTGCTGCAGGTTCTGCACGGTCACGTCGTCGAGGGTGAGTCCGGCCTCCTCCAGAGACTGGAGCAGGAAGAAGTAGGGGTCGGTGCCCTTGGTGGCGGCGATCTGCTTGCCCTTGAGATCGGCGACGTCGGTGATCGCGGAGTCGCCGGGAACGACGAGGGCCGCCCACTCGGGCTGCGAGAAGATGTCGATGACCTGGATCGGCGAGCCGTTCGAGCGGAACAGCAGCGCGGCCGAGCCGGCGGTGGAACCCACGTCGATGGCATTTGCGCGCAGTGCCTCGTTGGCCTTGTTGGAGCCGGCCGACTGTACCCAGTTCACGGCGATGTCCTGGTCGCTGAGGGCATCCTCGAGCCAGCCCTGGTCCTTGATCACCAGGCTGAGCGGGTTGTAGGTGGCGAAGTCGATGTTGAGGGTGCCGCCGGTGGTGACGGTGGTCTTACCCGCTTCGGCGGCCTCGGCCGGCTCGGCGACCGGCTGGTTTTCACCCGCGACGCAGCCGGTGAGCAGCAGGGCGGCGGCGGTTGCGACGGCAAGGAGTGCGATTCGTGTGGTGGAGCGGTGCTGTGTCATCGGGATCTCTCAGTTGATTGGGCAGCGGATGCTGCACCCGGTGTGGGAAAGCGGTGGTGAAAGCAGTGCGGTGGTGAAGTGGTGAGGCAGAAAAGTCAGTAGGGGAAGGCCGGGATGGTAGAGGTCGCGGCGAGCCCGCGTGCCTCGCCGTGGCGGTCGATGCCGAGCCCGGCGAGAAGTCGTCCGCGCAGTTCGGCGAGTTCCGCCGAGCCGCGGTCGCGGGGGCGGGCCCCGGGAACGGTGAGTTCCTGCACGATGGTGGCGCCGGCGCCGGCGCGGGTGCCGTTGTCGGGCCGGCCGAGCAGGATGATCCGGTCGGCCAATTGCAGCGCCTCGTCGACGTCGTGCGTGACCAGGAGGACCGTCGTCGGCGCCTGGGCGTGCACGTCGAGCAGGAGGTCCTGCATCTTCAGGCGGGTGAGCGCGTCGAGGGCGCCGAACGGTTCGTCGAGCAGCAGAACGCCCGGGTTGCGGGCCAACGCCCGGGCGAGGGAGGCACGCTGCGCCATCCCGCCGGAGATGGCCTGGGGGCGGTGGCCGGCGAACGCGGCCAGACCGACCAGCTCGATCAGTTCGGCGACGCGGGCGCGGCCGGCGGCCCGCGGGGTGCCGCGGGGCAGTCCCAGTGCGACGTTCTCGGTGACGGTGCGCCAGGGCAGCAGGCGCGGCTCCTGAAATCCGACCGCGCAGCGCGGGTCGATGCCGGCGACGGGCGAGCCGTCGATTCTCACCTGGCCGATGGTCGGGGAGTCGAGGCCGCCCGCGATGCGGAGCAGAGTGGACTTGCCGCATCCGCTCGTGCCCAGAATCGCCAGCACCTCGCCGGGCCGCACCGTGAGGGAAACGTCGCGGAGTACCGGGGGTAGGGCGGTGGCCCCGCGGGTCGTGGCAGGGGCGAACGTGCGGCCGATCGCCTCGAACTCGACTGTGCAGGCCGAGTTTCCGGTCGTGGTCGTGGCCGTGGATCTGGACGCCGCGCCGCGCACGGACGCCGGATCGGCGAACGCCTCGTGTGGTGCGGCGCGGTGCGGCATGGGCGGCTTTCGGTCGAGGGAGGGGAAGAGTTGCTTGACGTTAGCCGAGGGCAGACGGATGCTGCTGGGCCGGCCGCAACCCGACGTAACACGCGGCGCTTCTTCTTGGGATGATGGGGCCATGACTCGAACCGTTTCCGGAGCCCGTGTGCTCATTACCGGTGCCGCCAGCGGCATGGGCCGCCTCTATGCCGAGCGGGCCGTCGCCGAGGGCGCGAAAGCCGTGATCCTCTGGGACCGGGACGCCGGGGCGCTGACCCGTGCGGCCGGCATCCTCGGCGATCGGGCCGGCGAGGGCACGCTCGTTGTCCCGTATGTCGTGGACATCGCCGACCTCGGCGCGATCGCCCAGACCGCCCAGCGGGTGCGCACGGAGGTCGGCGACCCGGACATCGTGATCAACAACGCCGGCATCGTGCGCGGAGCCTTCTTCTGGGAGCACGACAACGGCGCGGACACGCGGCCGACCATGCAGATCAACGCGCTCGCGCCGATGTACATCGCCCGGGAGTTCCTCCCGGCGATGATGGCCAATCGCGGTCGTGCGTCGCGTATCGTGAACATCGCGTCGGCGGCCGGGATGCTCTCGAACCCTCGGATGAGCGTCTATGCGGCGTCGAAGGCGGCCCTGATCGGGTGGGGCGACTCGCTGCGTCTGGAGCTCAAGCAGCAACGGTTCGGGCACGTGAAGGTCACGACCGTCTGCCCCAGCTACATCTCGACCGGGATGTTCGAGGGTGCCCGCGGTCCGCTGCTGACGCCGGTGATGACGCCGGAATACGTGGTCGAACGGGTCTGGCAGGCGATGCTCGCGGGCAAGCCCATGCTCACCATGCCGTGGACGGTCGTGCTCTCGAAGGTGGTCCGCGGTCTGCTGCCGCTGCCCCTGTGGGACGTCGTCGCGGGTCGGGTCTTCGGTGTCTACGGCTCCATGGACAAATTCACCGGTCGCCCCTAACCCGAGCCCCGGTGGTCGAGCCTGTCGAGTCCCGGTGACCCGCCCCTCGGAGATTCCCCGCCGGTGGTCGAGCCTGTCAAGACCCGGGACGAGAGCCACGCCCTACAGCCCCACCCGCTTGCTCGGCAGTGCGATCAGTGTCTGTTCCGGGCCGTTCTCCACCGGTGGCC
This sequence comes from Cryobacterium sp. TMT2-14, assembly GCF_004402465.1. NCBI lineage: Bacteria > Bacillati > Actinomycetota > Actinomycetes > Micrococcales > Microbacteriaceae > Cryobacterium > Cryobacterium sp. TMT2-14. The sequence continues at coordinate 37,037 of NZ_SOFV01000035.1, forward strand.
GCAGCCAGTGTTGCGTTTCGGTGCGGGTGATCTTCCAGTGCTGGTTGTGCAGCAGTAGGTGGTGCGGGTGGCAGAGCAGTACTCCGTCGGCGAGGTTGGTGTCTCCGCTGACTGTGAGCCAGTCGTTGATGTGGTGGGCTTCGGTCCAGGCCGGTGATGGAGTCGAAGGTGGAGAGCACGAACTCGCCGTCTTCGGGGGCGAAGAGCCCGTTCAGGCGCACGTTGCCGTTGCTCAGCCGGTAGACCTTCAGGTAGCGGTCGTCGTGGGCCTGCTTCTCCCGGGCGGTGATGCCGGCCTGATCGAGCCGGTCGCGCATCCGGCGGGCCCGTTTGAAGACCTCGTCGGCATTCAGTGACGGTGCCTCGGTGAGGAGCGCCGCGAGGGCCACCCGGAGCTTCTCCGCGGTGACTGCCGCGTCGATCTGGCCGAGCCCGGCCCGGATAGCCTCGGCCGCGTCAACCGAGAGCGTGCCGGCGGTGACGCCCCGGGCGACCGGCGCCTGCCAGGGCACCCTCGCGGTGAACGCCGCGACGCCGACAGCATCCGCGACGTCGACAGCATCGGCATCGGCGTCGGCGTCGGGCGTCGAGAGCGTCGAGAGTGCCTCTTCGACCAGCTTGTCGGCCGCCTCGGTGTCGGCCATCATCGTGCCGACCGCGACGAGCTTGTACGCGTCACCGTTGGATGAGCCGGTCCAATTCTGGATCAGGGCCTCGGGCGAGAGGAACCCCTGCTGCGCGGCCAGCCCCGAGTGGCCGAGTTCCGGGCGGGACCGGCGGGCGATGGTTGCGGCCATCCACGCGGCGCGGGTGTCGAGCAGTCGGCGAGCCGCTGCAATCTGCTTCTGACCGATGAGAACGACTGCGTCGGGAAGAGCGGCGAGGTCGGCGCTCGAGGAGCCCAGCAGGGCGACGGCGTCGGCCGCCTGCCTGAGGTCATCCGCGAGTTCGTCATGTTATGAGGATAACTTAAGGAGCACACGTAGTCGAGTGTCACTCACCTTTTATGGATAGCAGTTTCGTATCTTTGTTCAACCGCCCGGCTGTTTGGCCGCGCGGCGCCACCGAGTCAGCGCTGAGCCCGCGGCCTGACCGGCAGCAACGCTCGGTGCCGTGGCGCAGGTTGGGGACCGCGGCGGAGCCTCTCACGTGCGCCCGCTTTACCGAACGCGTGCCGGGAGGTGCGGTGTGGCACGGGAGCCCTGAAGACTGACTCGCCGGTTCTCGACGGGCTTGACCGCCGACGGGGCCGCGACTTCGAGGCGCAGACAGGCCCAGGCCCAGGACTGACGCGGGTCGCCCCGCCGACAGGTCCGCTACCGGCAGGTCTGTGACTTTCGGATGGATCCGTCCGAGTTCTAGCAGACCCAGAAGGGTGCCGTCTCTGTAGGTATCTCGCTGAATCTCCATGGTCTCCTTCGCGCCGTACCGGGCATGCTACTTCGCTGCGCTGTTCCTCCGGGCTCGTTGACAGCGGCCTTCGCGGGGACCTAGTATGAAATCGTTTCCATGGAAACGATTCCACGACTTTATTGATACCCGCACGAACACGAAGAGGTGAGAGATGGTTGCCATCACGATCAAGGATGTCGCCGCCCTGGCCGGCGTCTCCGTGGCCACGGCCTCCCGGGTCCTGTCCGGCAGCCCGGCCACCTCGCCCGCGGCTCGGGCCGGCGTCGCCGCCGCGGCCGCCCAGCTCGACTACCGGCCCAACGCCCAGGCCCGCGCCCTGCGCAGCACCCACACCGAGTCCATCGGCCTGCTGGTGTCGGATGTGCGCAACCCCTTCTTCGCCGACCTCGCCCACACGGTCGAACAGGCCGCCCTGGCTGCCGGCTATGTCACGCTGCTCGGCAACGCGAATGAGCGCAAGGAACAGCAGGACCGGTACCTGGACACCCTGATCTCCAGGCGAGTGGACGGCATCGTCGTGGCACCGCTCGGGGACGGCAGCGGTAGCATCCGTTCGCTGATCGAACGCAAGATCCCGACCGTCTTCGTGGACCGCACCGTGGACGGCCTCGATGTGCCGAGCGTGACCACGGACAGCGAAACCGGCATCCGCCAGGCTGTTGCACACCTGGCCGCGGCCGGCCACACCCGCATCGGCTACATCTCGGGCCCGCAGGCCATTTCGACCGGCCGGGACCGGTTCGCCGCCTTCACTCGCGCGGTGGCCGAGTTCGGCCTCAGCCAGGACCCCGACCTGGTCTATTTCGGCGACTTCCAGGCCGCCAGTGGCTCGGCCGGCGTGCACGCGCTGCTCGAACTGCGCCAGCCGCCCACCGCCCTGCTCGCCGCCGACAGCCCGATGGCCGTGGGCGCGATCGCCATTCTTCACAAGCGCGGGCTGCGTATCGGCCGGGACGTGGCTCTGATCGCGTTCGACGACATCGAGTGGTTCGCCCTGCTCGACCCGGCGCTCAGCGTCATCTCGCACAGTGTCGAGGACATGGGCCGGATCGCCGTGAAGATGCTGCTCGAGGTCATTGGCGGAGGCACCCCCGAGTCGGTGGTGCTGCCCAGCGAACTGATCATCCGGGCGTCGTCCTCGGCGCCCATCTCAGGAGTGCCCGATTCACCCGCAGCCGTTTCACCCGCATCCGGGCCGAGCCCGAGGAAGAACTGACATGAGTCAACAACCACTGGTCACCCTGCAGAACGTGGGCAAGACCTTCGGACCGGTGACGGTCATCAAAGACGTCACCGTCAGCGTCTACGCCGGCAAGGTGCAGGTGCTGCTGGGCGAGAACGGTGCCGGCAAGTCCACCCTGATCAAGATGATGGCGGGGGTGTACCAGCCGGACGCCGGCCACATCGTGGTGGACGGGCAGACAGTCACCCTGCCCACCACCCGCGCGGCCGAGGAACTCGGCATCGCCACGATCCACCAGGAACTGAACCTCGTTCCCACCATGAGCATCGCCGAGAACGTGATGCTGGGGCGGATGCCCACCAAGCACGGCCTGGTCGACCGCAGCGCCCTGCGCAATCGGGCGCGTGCCGCCCTCGCCCTGATCGGCCTCGACGTCGACGTGGACACCCTGGTCGGCGACCTCGGCATCGCCCGGCAGCAGCTGGTCGAGATCGCCAAGGCGCTCAGCATCAACGCCCGCATCCTGATCCTGGACGAGCCCACCGCGGCCCTGACCCGCCACGAGACCGAGAGCCTGTTCGCCGTGATGACCGACCTGCGCCGCCGTGGGGTGGGCATGCTGTTCATCAGCCACCACCTTGACGAGATCGCCGAGGTCGGCGACACCGTGACCGTGCTGCGCGACGGCGAGTTCATCGCCGAGGTGCCGGCCTCCACCCCCGAAGACGACCTCGTGAAGCTGATGGTCGGCCGCAACATCGAAGACCATTTCCCGCGGTCGGCCGGCGACGTGAGCCAGGCGACCGAGATCCTCACGGTCGACAAGCTCACCTCGGCCGGCTCGTTCAGCGACATCAGCTTCAGCGTCAAGGCGGGCGAGGTGCTTGGCATCGCCGGGCTGGTCGGCGCGGGGCGCACCGAACTGATCCGCGCGATCGCAGGCGCCGACCGGTACACCTCCGGCACGGTCGCCGTGCGCGGCCGGCAGCTGCCGAACGGCAGCATCCAGGCGGCAATCGCAGCGGGCATCGGGCACGTGCCCGAAGACCGCAAGGGACAGGGGCTGGTGCTCGACGCATCCGTCAACGACAACCTCGGCTACGCCACGCTCGCCGCCACCGCGAAGCTGGGTCTGGTCGACTTCGCCGGCCAACGCAGCCGGGCCGCCGAGGTGGCCATGAAACTGCGCATCCGGATGCACACCATCGACCAGTCGATCGGCGCACTCTCCGGGGGCAACCAGCAAAAAGCCGTGTTCGGCCGCTGGATCATCGCCGCCTCCACGGTGCTGCTCCTCGACGAGCCCACCCGCGGCGTCGATGTGGGCGCCAAGGTCGAGATCTATGAACTGATGAACGCGATCACGGCGGCCGGGGGAGCGATTCTGATGGTCTCCAGTGAACTGCCCGAGATTCTCGGCATGAGCGACCGCATCCTCGTGATGCGCGACGGCCGGATCGCCGGCGAGCTCACCGCCGCCGAGGCCACCCAAGACGCAGTCATGACACTCGCCGCCCGCGATGTCGACGAGAAGTACGAATAGAGATAGGGAAGCCACCATGTCCACCACAACCCTGCCGTTGAAGCGCCGCGGTCTCGACTACAAGAAGTTCCTCGCCAACAACGGCGCCCTCGTCGGCCTCGTCGTTCTCTGCATCGCCCTGTTCATCGCGACTCCCGACTTCCTGACCGCGCAGAACCTGCTCAACATCGGCATCCAGGTGTCCACGGTGGCCGTGCTGGCCTTCGGGATGACCTTCGTCATCGTGGCCGGCGGGATCGACCTCTCGGTGGGTGCCGTGGCGGCCCTGTCGGCCATGTCGTCGGGCTGGATGTTCGCCAGCGCCGGCCTCCCCGGCTGGATCGCCCTCCTGGGTGGTCTGTTCGTCGGAGCCCTGGCCGGCACCATCAACGGTTTGGCCAACGCCTACGGCAAGCTGCCCTCGTTCATCGCCACGCTCGCCATGCTCAGCGTGGCCCGCGGACTGACCCTGGTCATCTCCGACGGCCGTCCGATCTCGACGCCGGCCGAGGTCTCCTTCCTCGGCGGCAACCTGGGCCCGGTGCCGATGCCGATCATCATCCTTGTGCTCGCCGCCCTGGCCGCTTCCTTCCTGCTCAACCGGACTGTCATCGGCCGCTCGATGTACGCGGTCGGCGGCAACGCCGAAGCCGCCCGGCTGTCGGGACTGCCGGTCAAGCGCATCCTGGTCACCGTCTTCGCCCTGGCCGGACTATTCGCCGCACTTGCCGGGCTCCTGCTCGCCGGGCGCCTCGACTCCGCGCAGCCGCAGGCCGCGGCGGGCTACGAACTCGACGCCATCGCGGCCGTCGTGATCGGCGGTGCCTCCCTCGCCGGTGGCCTCGGCAAGATCTCAGGCACTTTCGTGGGTGCCCTCGTGCTCGTCGTCATCCGCAATGGCCTGAACCTGCTCAACGTGACGTCGTTCTGGCAGCAGGTTGTGATCGGACTCGTGATCGCCCTCGCCGTGGGCGTCGACGTGCTCCGCCGCAAGACCCGCAGCAGCTGACCAGGCCGGCGGCCGACATCCGTCACCCCCTCTACCTTTCTCCTCACCCATCAATAACCACAAAGGAATACACAATGAAGTCCTCCTCGTTTCGCAAAATCGCGGTGCTGACCGCCACCGCCGCCCTGATTCTGGTGGGCACTACGGCCTGCGGCCGTGGTGGCGGGTCTGAGGCGTCGGGCACCAAGATCGTGCTGGCCGTCTCCACCCTGAACAACCCGTTCTTCGTGGAACTGCGCGACGGCGCGCAGGCTGCCGCCGACGAGGCCGGCGTGCAGCTGAACATCGTCGACGCCCAGAACGACTCGGCCACGCAGGCCAATCAGCTCGCCACCGCCGCCTCCGGCAGCACCAAGGCCGTCATCGTGAACCCGGTGGACTCCGACGCAGCCTCCTCCGCCGTGAACGACCTCCTCAGCGCGGGTATTCCGGTCATCGGGGTCGACCGCACGGTCAACGGCGCCGACCTGAACTCACTCGTCGCCAGCGACAACGTGGCCGGTGGCCGTCAGGCTGCCGACGCCCTCGCCGAGGCCATGGGCGAAACGGGCAGCGTCATCCACCTGCAGGGTGTCTCCGGCACCTCGGCCAGCCGTGACCGCGGCCAGGGCTTCGAAGAGGGCATGAAGGCCTACCCGAACATCACCGTGGTCGCCAAGCAGACCGCCAACTTCGACCGCGCCGCCGCGCTCGACGTGACCACGAACCTGCTGCAGGCCAACCCCGGCGCGACCGGCCTCTTCGCTGAGAACGATGAAATGGCGCTCGGCGCCATCCAGGCGCTCGGGTCGCGGGCCGGCACCGAGGTCGCGGTCGTCGGCTTCGACGGCACGGCCGACGGACTCGCCGCCATCGAGGCAGGCACCCTGGTTGCCACCATCGCTCAGCAGCCGGCCGAACTCGGCAAGCTCGCCGTTGAACTGGCCATCAAGGCCATCGCCGGCGACACGATCGAGAAGACCGTTCCGGTCGAGGTCGTCTCCGTCACGAAGACGAATGTCGGCGACTTCGCCAAGTGAGTTACTCCGCCAGCACGGTCGTCGTCGTCGGGTCGATCAACGTCGACCAGCTGATCACCATCGAACGCCACCCGCTGCCCGGTGAGACCCTCATCGGAACGTCGATGGAGTTCCTCCCCGGAGGAAAAGGAGCCAACCAGGCCGTCGCGGCCGCCCAGCTGGGTGCCGCGGTGAGTATGGTCGGCCTGGTCGGCCGGGATCCGCAGGCCGAGGTCGCGACTGCGATCCTGACCCGCTCCGGAGTGAACTTGTCGAATGTGCGCGCGGTGGACGGCCCGACCGGCCTGGCACTCGTCACGGTCGCCGCCGACGGCGAAAACACCATCGTGATCATCCCCGGCGCCAACGCACTGCTGGGCGCGGAGGCCGTTGAGGCCAGCGCGACCGTCATCGCGGAGGCCGCCGTGGTGGTGCTTCAGGGTGAGATTCCCGCGGAGGGCATCGTGGCGGCAATGCGGCTGGCCACCGGCCGGGTGGTGCTGAACCTGGCGCCCGTGATCGAGCTGGATGCCGCGAGCATCCGTCGGGCCGACCCGCTGGTCGTCAACGAGCACGAGGCTGCCCTCGTGCTCGCGCAGCTCGCCCCGAAAATGGTCATCCCCACCGAGGACGCCGAGCTCGTCGCCCGGCTCCTCGACTGGGGCGTTCCCTCGGTCGTGCTCACCCGCGGTGCGAAGGGCGCGATCTGCGCCGACCGGGACGGTACCCACAGTCTGGCGTCGCCACGGGTCGTTGCCGTGGACAGCTCGGGCGCCGGCGACGCATTCGTCGGCGCCCTCAGCGCGCAGCTCGCGGCCGGGTCGAGCCTGTCCGAGTCCGTGCGCCGGGCCGTGCGCGTGGGTGCCTTCGCAGTGCAGTCGCGCGGCACGCAGACGTCGTATCCCTCCCTGGCCGACGAGCTGCCGCTGGTACGCGCATGAAGCGCCGCGGCATCCTGAACGCCGACCTCTCCGGCGCCCTGGCCCGCCTCGGGCACACGGATGTCGTTCTCCTCGCGGACTGCGGCATGCCGATCCCGGCCGGCGTTCCCGTGATCGACCTGGCGCTTGTGCATGGTGTGCCGCGCTTCGAGCAGGTGCTCGACGCCCTGCTCGAGGAGATGGTGTTCCAGCGCTGCGTGGCCGCGGAGGAGTCGAAAACCGCCCCCGCCGGGGTCTGGCTGGCCGACCGGTTCGACGCGATCGAGTACATCAGCCACGCCGAGTTGAAGGACCTGTCGGCCTCGGCGAAGCTATTCATCCGTTCGGGGGAGGCGACGCCGTTCGCGAACGCGGCGCTGGTCTGCGGCGTCTCGTTCTAGACGTCTCGTTCTAGGTGTCTCGTTCCCGAACGAATTGGTTCACACCGAACCCGGTTGAGCTACGGGTGACGGATGCCCCGGCCGGCCAGCACGGCCCGGTAGCCCTCGCGGTAGGTCGGATAGCTGAACGTGAAACCCGTGCCCAGCAGCAGCTGGTTGCGGAGGCGTTTGTCGCCTCCGCGCTGGCTGTCCCGCGGGACGGGCCGAGTGGGCGCGGCAGTCGTTGTGCCGGGAGCGCCGGGTGCCTCGGGCTTAGGGGCCGGCAGTCCAAGCTCCTCGGCAAGGAACGCCAGCACCTCACCGCCGCGCACCGGCGCGCTGTCGACGCCGAGATAGAGGGTCGCCGGTGCTTCCTCCCGCAGCATCAGGTGCACGATCGCGGCCGCGGCATCATCCCGGTGGATGCGGTTCGTGTGGCGGGCCGAGGCCGACGCGGTGGTGCGGCCGCTCCGCACCTGGGTGATCAGGCGCTCCCGGCCGGGGCCGTAGATGCCCGACAGGCGGAAGACGACAGCCGCGGGGATGCGGGCGTGCAGCATCCGTTCGGCCTCGAGCAGAATGGCGTCGGTGCCCGGCCGCGGGTTGGCCGGCGTCTGCTCGTCGACCCAGCTCTCGTCGGACACGTCGTAGACGGCGGTCGACGACACCAGCAGCACGCGGCGGGGCGTGACGCCGGCCTCGTCGAGCGCGTCGAGGAGGTTCTGCAGACCGTCCACGTAGGCCGCCCGGTAGACCGCGGGGCTGGGGTTGCCCGCGGCGATCGCCACGATCACGATCTCGGTGTCGGCCGGCACGACCGGCTTGTGCGCGCTGAGGTCGACGGACTGGCCCTCGATACCGGCGGGGAGAACGGCCGCGTTGCGGCGCAACCCCACCACCCGGTGCCCGAGCGCCGCGAAACGCAGGCCCACCTCCGTGCCGAGGTCCCCGCATCCTGCAATGAGTACCTTCATCTCGCTCCTCTTGTCTGCTTCCAACGCTAGCGGCACTCTCTGAACGCTGACAGTCGACGCAGTAGGCTCGGTGGGTGAGCGAATCATTCCGCAGCATGCTGCGTTCCCTGCCGGATTTTCCCGTCGATCTGCCGATTTTCGACCCGGCGTCGGCGCCACTCGACCCGGCTGTACTGTTCCGGTCGTGGCTTGATGAGGCCCTCGCGGCCGGGGTTTCCCAGCCGCACGCCTTCAGCCTGGCGACCGTCGGCGCCGAGGGCATGCCGTCGTCGCGCATGCTCATCCTCAAGAATCTCGACGCCGAGGGCTGGCACTTCGCCACCTCGCGGGCGTCGCGCAAGGGCCGGGAGCTGACGGAGCATCCGTTGGCCGCGATGAATTTCTTCTGGTCGGCGCTGGGCCGCCAGGTGCGCGTGGTCGGCCCGGTCGCCGAGTTGTCGACGGATGCCTCGGCGGCCGACTGGTCCGAACGGCCCGGCGCCGACGGATCAGAGAACCCCACCTGGCAGCTGTACGCCCTGCGCCCGGTCGAGGTCGAATTCTGGCAGGCCGACCCCGGCCGCCGGCACGTGCGCCACCGCTACCTGATTCCCGCCGAGGGCTGAGCGCGCTCGGGCTGAGGGGGACTACTTCCAGCGGCGGGCGGACCCGGTGAGGAACTGCACATAGCCGACCAGTGACGCGTAGGAACACAGCACCTGGTCGCCGAGCAGATAGGCCAGGTAGCCGAACCGGTTGCGTCGCATTTCCAGACCGAGCGGACCGAAGACCCGGCGGCTCTGGAACATGCGCAGACTTCCGTAGATCACCAGGGTGATCGGAAGCACGGCCAGCGCCCAGATCGAGACCACGGCCGTGTTGCCGAAGACGGCGAACAGCACGAGGCCGGGCACCCAGAACAGCCCGTCCACTCCTGCATGCGGGTGGGCAGGTTGATGCGGGAGTTGCGCACGAGAACCGCGCCGGCCACGGCAACAGTGTCTGCCGGGGCGGATTCAAGCCGGGAGATCAGGTGGCGCGGGGCCTTCCGGTGCAGCAGCGTGTCCGCGTCGACCGTGATCAGATAGGGCGTGGTCACGTGGGTCAGTGCGGAGTTCAGCGCGTTCGACTTGCCGGGGACAGGTTGCCGCACGACCAGCAGGTCCACGTCGGATTCGATGGCGGCGACGTTGGCGAACCGCGCCGTAGCGTCATCGGAGCCGTTGTCGGCGAGGATCACCGTCACCTCGCTGGCGTAATCGTTCCCGCCGATGCAGCGGATCGCCTCCCGGAGACCGTCCTGCTCGTTTCGGGCGGCCACGATGATGGTCAGGGGGGTGACCGGATCGGGGACCCGGAACGGCGGCTGGCGATCCAGCAGGAGCGACAGGCTCGGAAACGCCACCACGAAGCCAGGCAGGAATGCCACCAGGGAGACGATGATCCACGCCGCCGGTTCGCCGGTCAGGCGGGTCAGGTCCTGGATCCACGGCAGCGAGATCCAAACGGATGCGTCGGTCCAGCTGAGCGCGAACAGAACGGACAGCCAGAACTTCACGGCGACGGAGAGGCAGAGCCGGCGCCCGGGCGTCCGGTGGAGGGCAGCGGGCTCAGCGCACGCTGTCGGCGATGCCGGCGGTGCCGGCGCGGTTGGAGCGCGGGCATGTGAGCCCCAGGTGCGGGCTGTGTGACTCACGGCTGCGGCATCTGTCCCCCGGGTTGTTACTACAAACGTACGCCGCGACGGGCCCGCTGAGGAGTTGCCGAAGACACCAGTTCGGAGAGCTAGAAGTCCTCGTAGGTGAAGGCCTCCTCGGCGAGAAGCTGGGTCCAGGGCTCCGGTCGTTGGGAGCGGACTTGTTGCAGCGTGACGGTCGAGTTCGGAGTGATCAGAAGCGTAGTCAAGAACCCGGCGGAATTGATCACATTGATGAATCCTCCACCGCGCTGCACCGCGTCGGCCACGGAGGTTTTCCATGCTGCCAGGTCATCGTCGGTGTCGACAACGTAACGGTCGCCACTCACGGTCAGACGGTACTCGTTCATGGAAATAGACCCTGTCTCTCAGCGGACCCTGAAGCGCCACGTGGTGGTTCAGCAGAGATCGGACGATGCCCTAAGAATTGGCGTCGGAGAGTAATATATAGCGATCAGTTTGAATTTCAAACTATTTTATGTTGGAAGATGATGCACGTCGTCGATAGGGTGGAGGCGGAAATGTGCCGCAGATCCAGCTGAGTACTTTTCGTTGATGTCGGGAGGAAACCATGTTCAAGGAAAGTGGCTCCGTCCAGGTTCTCGAGGGTGTTGCTGCTGCGGTGGTCGTTCTGCTTCGAGCGCTGGACAAGACGCGTGCCGGGATGGCGGCGAAGGATGGCTTCACGGGTTCTGAGATACGGGTTCTTTTTCGAATTTCGGAAGCGGGCCGGGTGACACCGAAGATTTTGGCCGGTTCCACGGATCTCTCGATGGGTGCGGTCACCGCGATCTCTGACCGGTTGGTCGCCCGGGATGTCGTGCGCCGAGTTGCCAACCCGAATGACCGGCGGAGCCTGTTCCTGGAGCTGACTGCGACGGGCGAGACGCTGATGGATAGCATCTACGGTGATTTTCGTGCACGGATCGGCGAAGCTCAGAGGAAAATGTCGTGTGCTGAACAGGAGCTGCTCGAGGCGCAGCTGCTGAATATCGCTGCGGCGCTCGGCTACGACCTGGAAGAAAGACTTGCTGGAACTCAAATATCGGTCGTGAAGGCTTCTTGAGCCTCCCGTTTCGGACGTGGCGGGGTACGTTCGGAAAATGACTTGGCCACGTTTGAAAAGGAGCAGCAGCGAGAATCGCAGGAGGGATTGCCATGCGTGATCAATTCGCGGTTGCCGAAAAGGCATTGTCCGCTTTGACAGGCAGCGAGTCCCGTCTGTTCGAGCCGTTCCTGGGGGTACTGCCAGTGGATGGCGTGTCAATCTCGACGTTCGGTGACTTTCTCCCTGATGAGACAATCTCGGCGAGCGACGCCCAATCGATGCGGCTGGACGAGCTGCAATTCGATCTGGGCGAGGGTCCGAGTTGGGATGCTCTAGAAACCGGGGCGCCGGTCTTCGAGCCGAACATTCGCGAACGACCGAACCGGGTTTGGCCGGCGTTCTCGGAGGCAATCATCGCCGATGATCTGGGCGCGCTTTTTGCTTTTCCTTTGTCGTTGGGGCCGTTGCGCATCGGGGCGATCGACCTGTACACAAGTCGGCCCAGTCATCTCAGTGATCTGAATATCCAGCACACTGCAGCCCTCGCGACCGTCGTCAGCCGGCTCGTTCTCGCCCGTGCCATCCGGCTGTCCCAGAGCGACATTAAGGGTGAAACCGACACGCGCAAACAATTCTCCCGACGTGAGGTGCATCAGGCCACAGGCATGGTGCTGGCCCAACTGAGGATTTCTGCCCTGGACGCCCGTCTGATCATCCAGGGCCATGCCTTCGCCGTCGGCCGATCTGTGCAGGAGATCGCGGAGGAGATCATCGACCGGCGATTGACTTTTGCGGTGAATGAAAACCAGATCGAAGGGTCTCATGATTGATGAAACGAGAGAAGACCGCCTGATCGAAACGTTCGCGACCCTAGCTGACACCCTGGTTGCCGGTTATGACGTGGTGGAGCTCCTCCAGACACTGGTGGAGAGTTGCGCCGGGCTCTTCGATATTGCGGCGGCAGGTATTCTCTTGGCCGACGAAAACGGAGAGCTCGAAGTTGTCGCTTCCACCAGCGAAGCCAGCAGGCTTGTCGAGGTGATGCAACTGAGCGCTCGGGCGGGCCCGTGTGTCGAGTGTTTCATCACCGGGTCGGTCGTGTCCCTGCCGGACGTGGAGGACAGCCCGCTCGCGTGGCGGCGGTTTCGGGACAGTGCCAGGGAGCAGGGTTTCGCTGCGGTCCATGCGATTCCGTTGCGGCTGCGTGAGACTACCATCGGCGCCCTCAACTTGTTGTCCACTGTTCCCGGCGCCCTGCGTCAACAGGATGTGCGCGCGGCCCAGGCGTTGGCCGATGTGGCCACGATCGGGATTCTGCAGGAACGCACGCTCCGAGAAAGCAACTCGGTGCGGGAGCAATTGACGATTGCGTTGAACTCCCGAGTCCTCATCGAGCAAGCCAAAGGCGTGATCTCGCATTCCCGCGGAGTCTCGATGGAGGACGCATTCGCGTTGCTGAGGAATCACGCTCGCAGTAACCACTTGTTGTTGTCCCAGGTTGCTCAGGGGCTGGTCGACCAGACCCTTGTCATCTAGGCGGGAGACCCCCGCGCCTCTCAGAGCGCCTGAATCCTCCAGGAGCGCGAAATTCCCTGCTTGATTTCTGTGACGAACACCCTCTGAAATACGACTACATGTTAAGAGATTCTCGCTGAAGACAGATTCTGTCTCGGCGGGACACGCTCCGATCGCGTCCACTCCATCGATTCTCCTGTGACGCGGCTGAGCGAAGTCGTCCTGACTCTCTGAGGTTCATATCTGTATCAGTAGAGGAGATATCAACATGGCAACATACGATTCATCCGGTCTAAACATGAATCGAAACATCGACGACCACGGCTCCGATGCTGCGGTATCCGCGGGCGATGGGGCGACCAACCGCCACGAGGTCGCCGACCGTGATAAGGCCGTCGGCCGCGACGAGGCCCGCTTCGGCGGGATCAAGTGGGGATCGGCTTTCTTCGGCTGGCTCACCGCCACCGGGACCGCGGTGATCCTCACCGCCCTGTTCGCTGCGGTCGGAGCCGCAGTCGGCCTGGGCGGGGCCGATTCCACAGACCAAGCTGCCGGAACTGCTGCCGAGAACGCCGGCACCATGGCACTGGTCGGAGCGATTGTGCTCGCGGTTGTGGTCTTCGTGTCATATTTCTGCGGCGGCTACGTCGCCGGTCGGATGGCCCGCTTCAACGGAATCAAGCAGGGAATCGCGGTCTGGGTCTGGGCGATCGTGATCGCTGCCGTCGCCGGGATCCTCGGGGTCATTGCCGGCGGTGAACTCAACGTTCTGGGGAACCTGAACAGCTTGCCCAGCATCCCGCTCAATCCGGACGGTCTCACGGCAGGCAGCATCATCACCGCGATCGTCATCGTCCTGATCAGCCTCATCGGCGCAATCGTCGGCGGACTCGCCGGCATGCGGTTCCACCGCCGCGTCGACCGCGAAGCACTCGGCCGCTGACGGCCAGCACCTAACACTCATATCCAACACCTGCACCGGGCGGCTGGGCGGGCGCAGGTCTGCCCAGCCGCTACCGCACTCTCGTACCCAAAATTTTAAACAGAAATGAGACCGCCATGGCGCGCCTGCTGAAGTACATCCCCGTAATCCTGACCGTGGTCACCAAGTACCTGCGCAGCCCGCAGGGGAAGGCCGCGATGCAGAAGGTTCGCACGTCGCGCCGCCGGCCGAAGAACGTCGGCAGTACCCGCCCGGGATACTGAAGAAATCCGTCTGCGCCGCGACCACCGGCCCTGCACCTGGCAGACGCCGCTGACGGTGACGAAAACTGGGAAGAAGCTGAGACAGTCGACAGCGGTCGGCACTGGAGCATCGCCGGCACCACCTCGGCGGGACCGGCCGACGGCTACTGAGTCCTTGATGCGAGGGGCCTGACAGCCGTGAGGGATCGTGGATTTGGGTTCGCGGCGGTTGTCCGCGAGGTCTGGCAGTGACTCTCCTCGAACGAATTCGACGGAGATTCTGCCCAAATCGCCCCCATAGAGCCTGAAATTGCAGTTTTCCGGCAGATTCTCCGTCGAATTGGTTCAACACCGGACACGACGCTCCGCCTGGGCTCAGCCGCGTCCACTCGGTGCAGTCAGCTCTGACTTTCCGGGAGCGACTCCACCAATCGAATAGGGTCCGCTCACCTACGCCTCGGTCACCTGGCCGTTGTCCACCCGCCAGTGCCGGTCCGTGTGCACGTTGGCCAGCATCCGTCGGTCGTGGGTGACCAGCAGCAGCGTGCCCTCGTAGGACTCGAGGGCCTGCTCGAGCTGCTCGATGGCGGCCAGGTCGAGGTGGTTGGTGGGCTCGTCGAGCACCAGTAGATTGATGGCGTGCGCCTGCAGCAGCGCCAGGCCGGCACGGGTGCGCTCGCCGGGGGAGAGGTCCGCGGCCGGACGGTGGACGTGGTCGGCCTTGAGGCCGAATTTTGCGAGCAGGGTGCGCACCTCGGCCGTGGACAGAACGGGCACGAGTTCCTCGAAGCTGGTGGCGAGGTGCCGGGTGCCATCGAGTTGGGCCCGGGCCTGGTCGATTTCGCCAATGCTGACGCTGGCACCGAGGCTGGCCGTGCCGGCATCCGGAACCTGATGCCCCAACAGCGCGCGCAGCAGCGTGGACTTGCCGGCCCCGTTCGGCCCGGTGATGCCGATGCGCTCACCCGCGTTGACCTGCAGCGACACCGGGCCGAGGGTGAAATCGCCCTGGCGGAGCACCGCGTTGCTCAGCGTGGACACCACCGAACTCGAGCGGGGCGCGGACCCGATCGTAAAGTCGAGCTGCCACTCCTTGCGCGGCTCGTCGACCTCCTCGAGGCGCGCGATGCGGCTCTCCAGCTGCCGCACCTTCTGCGCCTGCTTCTCGCTGGACTCGGCGGATGCCTTGCGTCGGATCTTGTCGTTGTCGGGTGCCTTCTTCATGGCGTTCCGCACGCCCTGGCTTGACCATTCGCGTTGGGTGCGGGCCCGGCCCACGAGGTCGGCCTTCTTCTCGGCAAACTCGTCGTAGTGTTCGCGCTTGTGCCGGCGGGACGTTTCGCGCTCCTCCAGGTAGGAGTCGTAGCCGCCGCCGAAGACCCGGTTTGCCCCCTGGACGAGGTCGAGTTCGAGCACGCGCGTCACGCAGCGCGCCAGGAACTCACGGTCGTGGCTGACGAGCACGACGCCGCCGCGGAGGCCGGTGACGAAGGACTCCAGGCGTTCCAGGCCGTCGAGGTCGAGGTCGTTGGTGGGTTCGTCGAGCAGAACGATGTCGAAGCGCGACAGCAGAAGGGCGGCCAGTCCGACCCGCGCGGCCTGCCCGCCGGACAGAGACGTCATCAGGGTGTGCTCGGCGAGCTCGGTGCCGAAAGTGAGACCGAGGCCGGTGAGCACCACGGGCATCCGTTCATCGAGATCGGCGGCGCCGCTGGCCAGCCAGCGCTCGAGGGCGGCCGAGTACACGTCGGCCGGGTCGAGGCCGTCGGGTCGCGGGCTCGGTGATGCATCGCCGAGAGTGGATGCCGCGTCGTCCATCTCGAGGGTCGCCTGGGCGCAGCCGGTGCGCCGGGCGATGTAACCGGCCACGGTCTCACCGGGCACACGCTCGTGCTCCTGCGGCAGGCAGCCGACGAAGGCATCGGCCGGGGCGAGGCTGACGGTGCCGGACTGCGGTTCGGACAGGCCCGCAAGCAAGCTCAACAGCGTGGACTTGCCCGATCCGTTCACACCGACGACACCCACGACGTCGCCGGGCGCGACGGTGAGGTCGAGGGAAGCAAAGAGTGTGCGGTGCGCGTACCCGCCGGTCAGGCCCTTGGCCACGAGTGTTGCGGTCATTCGTCTATTTTCTCAGACTGGCACTGCGGTTGCGCGCGTCACGGCGTGCTGCGAAAGTCTTCAAGAAGAGCGGCTCGACGGATGCCGACGGATGCAGACGGCGGCTCAGGCTGGTACCGGTTCCGCCTGCCTACGGGTCCGAGCGGGCGCCTGTGCTCGGGCTCCGGACGGAGCCTGAGCCTGACCCGGAACAACAACGGCCTCAGCGGCAGCCGGCACGAAAGCCTGAGCCGAAGTCGCAGCGGGTGCGAGGGTGAGGATTCGTTCCAGGAGCAGCGTCGCGGCGTTTCGCCGGATGGACAGCACGACCCGGGCCTCGTGCGGATTCTGCCCGGCAGGCCCCGCGGTGACAGGCCCCCCAGCCGCCGCCTCCACCTTGGCGAAGTGGGTCTGGCCGTGGCGCGGGCCGGCGCTCATGTCCACGCAGATGCGCAGGGTCGGCGCCCGCTCGGCCTCAAGAGCGCCGGTTGCGAAGGCCGCGGCGATGGAGGTATGCAGGGCGAAACGCCGCGTGCTGAACTGCGTGCCGCACTGCGTCAGGCAGGTGCCGAGCATGGCGGCCAGTGCCTGCTGGGTCAGCCCCGAGGCCGAGGCGAGTGCCCGCCGGTGGGTCTCGTCGAAGGTGTGCGGCGCCGTCGCGTCGAGCGGGACCACGGTCACCGGCCAGCTGGCCGCGAAGACGTCCGCGGCGGCCGTGGGGTCGGCGGCGATGTTGCCCTCGGCGAATTTGCCGACGTTGCCGGGCGCGAAGACGGCGCCGCCCATGATGGTGACGCGACGCACGAGCCGGGGAAGTTCCGGGTCGAGGTAGAGGGCCTCGGCCAGGTTCGTCAGCGGGCCGACCGCGATGACCTCCAGTTCGCCGGGATACTCGTGCGCCAGCCGGATCAGCAGCTCCGTGGCGCTGTCGTCGACTGGGTGCCGCCGCGAGCGGGGCAGCAGCACGTCCCCGATCCCGTTGCGGCCGTGCATGTGGGCGGTCCCGCGCCGGGAGATCCCGCTGACGGGCTCCCAGACGCCGACCGCGACCGGGATATCGTCACGCCTGGCGGTAGCGAGCAGGCTCAGGGTGTTCACCGCGGCGACGGCCGGGTTGACGCATCCGCTCACCGTGCCGATCCCGACCAGACGGATGCCCGGTGTCGCCAGCAAGAACGCAAGCGCCATCGCATCGTCGATCCCGGTGTCGCAGTCGAGGTAGATCGGGCGGGGGTGGGGAGCCGTCGTGGGAGTCATCGTTGACCATCCGTTCTCATGGTGCTGGTTCAGGGGTTCAGAAGCGGTGCGGGAGTTCATGCGGCGGGGCGCAGAATCAGGGAGGCCAGGAAGGATGCCAGGGTGAGACCCGCGGAGATCCACAGGGCCGTCTGGAAGCCGGCGACCGTGCCCGCGGCCACGACCGGGGCGACGAGGGCGATGCCGATGCCGATGCCGATGCCGAAGCAGGCGCCGTTCAGGCCGGGCAGGGCCCCGCGCGCCTCGGGCGGCGAGTTGAGCACGGAGACGCCGTTGACCGAACTCTGGAACAGGCCGAGGTAGAAGACGCCCATCACGATGAGCAGGCTGAAAACCAGCCAGCGGTCTATCGCGAACACGGCCAGGCCGACCGTGATCAGGGTGATGACGCCGCTGCTCAGCCGCAGCGCGGTGATCCAACCGATCCGCACGGCGATCCAGCCGGAGAAGATCGCCGCGGTGACGCCGACGAACGCGGTCGGGGTGAGGTAGAGCAGCGCCGACATCGAGGCGGAGAGCCCGTAACCCACCTGATTGTTCTGGCTGAGCAAGACCACGGTGAAGTTGAGCGCGGAAAAGACCCCGGCCAGGGTGAGCACCGTGGACAGCAGGAGCGGCCACACCCGGCGGGAACGCAGCGCGTGGATGGGAATGAGCGGCCGTCGGGTGCGCCTCTCAACGAGCACGAAGACGACCGCGCTGACGACCGCCCCGACGAGGTAACTGAGCGTGAGCGGGTCGGCCCAGCCTGACGACGACGCCTGCGAGATCAGGCTCGTGAGCAGCACTAGAAACAGGGACAGGATGCCGGCACCCCACCAGTCCATTGACCCGTCCTGGGTGCGCGGATCATCCTGCGGAATGAAGAGTGCGACGCAACTGATTGCGACCAGCCCGAGGCCGAGGGTGAACACGAAGAGGAACCGCCAGCCGATGGTGTCGGTCACGTAGCCGCCGAGAAAGCCGTCGACGCCGAACAGGCCGCCGTTGACCGAGGTGATAATGCCGACCGAGATGCCGAACAGGCGGCTGTTCAGGCGCTCCGAGAGTAGGAGGAAGGAGATCGTGAAGGTGGCGTTGGACGCGCCCTGCAGCACCCGGCCGAGCAGTAGCAGTGGGAGGCTCGGTGCGAGGGCGCAGATGACGGTGCCGATCAGCAGCAGCGTCAGTACGATCACGAGGCTGCGCTTGCGGCCGAGGAAATCGCTCCAGCGGGAAAAGACCATGCCGAAAACGGCGCCGGAAAGGAAGAACACCGACTGCACCCGGGCGACATCCTGCATGCTCTCGCCCAACTGGGCGCCGACGGCTGGCAAGGCGGCGGAGAGGAGGGTGGCATTCAGCTGGAACGTCAGGATCGCCAGGACCAGCGTGCCGATCAACACTCCGGGAGCCCGGGGAGCGCGGGCGCGCCCCATTACGGGAGCGGCTTCGGAGGAAAGCACGAGCATGACACGACTCCTTCATTGGAGCAAACACAAGGTCGACACGCTCAGTGTACATGCTTGTTATACAAGTACGTGAGATCACACGATAGGCTCGACTCACCGACCAGGGGAGAACGAATGGATCGACGCACGGAGGCGGCCCTGGCAGGTCCGCTCGAGACCAATGGAAGTCTGCCGCTGCGGGTGGCGGTGTACTCGCGCATCACCGAGGCGATCCGCAACGGATCCCTGCCGATCGCCTCCCTGCTCCCATCGGAGTCCGAGCTCGGCACGGCGATGGGCGTCAGTCGCACGGTCGTGCGGGAGGCCCTCATGCTTCTCGAGGAGGACCGCTTCGTGCGCTCGCGCCGGGGCATCGGGCGCTTCGTCGCCGACCGGCTGCCTCACCTCGGGCTGCAGAAGATCCGTCCGATCGAGGAGCTTCTCAGCGAGACCGGACCGACCGTGCACGTTCGCCGCACCCAGACTGCGCTGCAGTCCGCGTCGCCCGCGTTCACTGCGGACGCCATCGGCATCCGCACCGACGAGGCCTCATGGTTTCTCGAGAGCGTCATCACCCGGGAGGGTGCACCAATCGCCCTGATCCAGGAGCACGTGCCGGGAGACCGTCTGAGCCGGCTCGGCGGGGCGGTGGTGGCGGCCGTGTCCGAGGCAGGCGTCGACGCGAACGCCCAGGGGGACGCGGGAGCTGCGGGACGCAGTGCGCTCGCCGCGCTGATCGCGGTGCTCGGTCCGATCTTCGGGCCCGGCGAAACCGACATCACGCTCGGTGTTCCCGGTGCCACACGCGGCAAGCTGCTCGGGCTGCCCGCCAGCAGTCCGGTGCTCATCCTCACCCAGACTCTCGACCACGACGGGCGCCCGTTCTATCTCTCGAAGGCCTTGATCAACACCGACTTCGTGCAGCTGACGATCAGCCACGCGGTGCAGTCCTGAGCCGGGCCGCTACCGCAGCGCCGAGATAGTCATCGAGATCGCCTTGAAGTTCGCGATCCGCTGCTCGTAGCGGGCCGCGAGCACGATCAGGATGACGCCGCCCACGCCCAGCCACAGCCACCACGGCACCGCGCCGTAGGCCAGCGAGATCCAGGGCCAGAGCTGCGCCACCGCGTGCAGCATCAGCACGATCGCGCCGATCACGAACGGAGCCTGCAACTTGCGCACGGCACCGACCACGATCACCACGGTGGCAACGAGGCCGAGGCCCACCACCCGCCAGAGCGGGCTCTCGGTGATGTCGAGCAGCACCGACGGAACGAACAGCACGAGCAGCCCGGGAGCAAGCCAGCGCCGGCTGCGCGCGGCCGGCGTGACGTCGAGGTGCAACCAACCGGTGGCCAGCAGGGCGATGGCCAGTGGAACGCTCACGATCTCCACCGTGGCCGGCGCCGCGTACGCGGACCCGGCGACCACGGCGCCGCCGCCAGCCCCGATCGCCACCCAGGCGACCATCCGGCCCAGCCGGCTGTCGTCGTACCAGAACGCCGCCAGGTGCAGCGCGGAGAAAGTCCAGACGAGCAGGATCACCCGGATGGTCGCCAGCGGCTCGTAGCCGAGTGCGGCCACCTCGGCCGCGAGAACCCCGACGATCGCCAGGACCAACAGGACGTAACCGAGGCGCAGCGCGGGGGCATCCGTCGCTTCGCTGCGGCCCGGGCCGGTACCCTCATCGGTGCGCCGGGTGACGGTGACGAGACCTGTGCCGACGGCCGCCAGGATCAGCGCCGAGGGCAGCAGCCATGCCTCGAGCCGGGTGTCTGGGCCGTTCGGCGCGAGCTCGAGCAGCGGCTGGATGCGGGATGCGGCCGTGAGCACAACCGTGAGCACAACCGTGAGCACAACCGTGAGCGCGCCGACGCCGAGGGCCGGCCAGGCGAGGGATGCCCAGCGCGGTTGGACCAGGAGGAGCGCCCCGCTGACGGCGAACGCACCGCCGATGGTCAGGGCCAGCACGGGGCGGAGGAGATCGCCCGTGCCGCCGACCACCGCGCCGGGCAGCAGGGCCAGGGCCAGTCCGGCCTTGATCCAGCGGGCCCGCACGGCGACCGGCGCCTCGGTGTCGGCCGATCGCGCGCGCCCGGCGAGCACCTGGCCGACGACAATAGCGAGGCCGAGCGGCACGGTCACGAACTCGAACGGTTCGGTGGCTTGCGTCCCCACGGCGCTCATCAGGGCGAACCCGGCCAGCCCCGCCGCAACCCAGCCGACGGCCATGGTCAAGGGCACGCGCAGCCGCCACGCGGCCAGCACGTGCACGACCCCGAGGGCGAGCACGAGAACGGATGCACGCACCGCGGTCACGGCGGCGTCATCGGTCATATCGGCCCCGGTGAATGCGGCAATCTCGGCCGTCGTCACGGTCGCCAGCGCCAGCACGAGCAGCGTGATGCTCGCGATGGTGCGCGGACGGAGGGTCGCTGGGTCGGTGCGGGCGCCGATCAGGAACGCCCCCGCCGCCGCGGCAGCGAGCGGGAACAACCAGCATTCGAGCCGCGCATCGGGTGCGCCGGGTGCGCCGAGCACGCGCATCAGCTGCACGATGCTGGTCACCAGGAGCCCGATTGCTCCGCTCGTCCAGGCGGCGGCAAGGTACGCCGATCGTGATGGCCCCCAGCGCGCGGCGGCAGAGCCCAGCAGCAGCACGCCGCACGCCGCGGCCATGACGATCGGACGCGCGGGCGAGCCGGAGGCCGAGGCGAGCGCCAGCGGCACGATCGCCACGAGCAGGCCGGCCAGGGTGAGCAGCGCCGCGGCCGGGCTTGCCGCTGCAGCCCGAGGAATGCGGCCGAACCGGCGGATCAGCACGGCCAGGACCAGCAGCATGCCGGCGACCGGGAGCACGTACGGCTCAGGGGCCTCGGTGCCGACGCGGTTCAGCCCGACCCAGAGGCCGGCCGTGCCGAGCAGCAGGGCGAGCCAGCCAAGATGGCGTCGCGGTGACCGGGAGCCGAAGAGCCCGTCCGGGGCGATCGCCGTGACGAGGGCGGTCGCGCCGACCAGCAGCAGCACGAGCCAGGCGAGGGGGCTCCCGGCGGCGAGAGTCAGGAGAGTGCCGGGAACCAGAATCAGGCCCGCGCCGGCCTCGAGGGCGAGCCGGTCCGTCCGCCCTTGGGTGTTCGAGGCCGTGTCACGTGCCCCCACCGTGTCGAGTACGAGGCCGAGGGCGCAGACGAGTAATGCCGCGGTCGCGACGGCGATGCCGTCGACGGGCGCGGGGGCATCCGTCGTCTGCCGCACGGACCAGATCAGCGCGAGCAGCGTTGGCGCGGCTGCGCCGAGGGCCACGACACGCTCGATCCGTGCGGTGCCGGAGTAGACGTGCAGCCGCAGCCAGATTCCGATGGCGCCGAGCAGGATCACCGTGGGCACGACCGCCAAGGTGGGGGAGCCCAGCAGCAGCGCGGCGCGAACGCCAGCCGGTAGGGTCTCCGCGAGACCGGTGACCGGCAGGGCGACGGCCGCCACGGTCGGGGCCAGCAGTGCCCAGAACGCCCAGCGGCGCTCGGTGTCGGTGAGGATGCGGCCCGCGGGGAATGACACCGCGAGCTGCAGCAGGGCGGTCGCGAGTGCGAGGGCGCGCAGGCCGTCGACGATGAGGGCCGTTTCAGAGGGTGAGGCCGCCAGCGTCAGGGCCCACGGCGTGACGACGGCGGCGACGAGCGTGAGCAGGGCGGCCCCGGCCAGGAGGATGCCCCGGCCGGCGCGGCCTTCGTGCGCCCCGGCCGCGCCGGACTAGAGCCGGTGCTCCGCCAGCCAATCCACGAGCACCCGATTGAAATCCGCCGGGCGTTCGACGCTCGGCAGGTGGGCGGTGTCGCGGAAGGTGAAGCCGGTGACGTCAGGGAGCGTCGACAGGAGGTACTCATATTCGGCGAGATGCGGGGTGATGTCGAATTCACCAACCGAGACGAACGCGGGTACCTCGATGTCGCTGACCTGGTTGAAAGTGGGCGGCTCAAGCGGAATCGGCGTCGGGGACTCTTCCGCATGCACGGCGTTGACTCGGCCCAGCGCGTAGGCCGTGGCCACGAATTCGGGGTCGAGGTCGGCCTCGGTGCGCAGTGGGCCGAACGCCCAGAGCGCCACCTCGAGTCGCGCCAGACGGTGCCAGTCCTGAGCGTCGAACGCGGCATCCAGTTCGTCGAACCGGGAGTCCTCGAGATCGGTCAGTTCAACTTCGGGGAATCCGCTGGGCCCGGCTCCGACGGTCACCAGGCCGTCCACGCGGACGGGGCTCTCCGTAGCCAGGTCGATGGCGGTCCCGCCTCCGCGAGAGCACCCGATCAGCGTGGCCGACGCCACCCCGAGGTGGTCGAGAACTGCGAGGGCGTCCGCACGCGGCGAGAACTCCACGTTCTCGGTGGTCGTCTGGCCGCATCCGCGGCTATCGAAACGGATGACGAAGTGGCCGGCAGCCAGCGCGTCGATCTGCGGGTCCCACATGCGCAAATTGGCGATGCCGGCGTGCAGCAAGAGGAGTGCCGGTGACGATACGTGGCCGGCTGTCTCGTAGTAGAGCGACGCGCCCGGAACGGTGAGGTGAGGCATGATTTAGCGTAGGCGTGCGGCGGGCGCCGCGGCAAGGGAATTACCGTGAGCGCACGAATCTGTGACCGCTGAATACCGGCGACCCCAACCCGGGTGACGGGTATGCAGGTGGACAGATTGACATCCATCGGGGCAAGAGTCACATTCGATATATCGACGCCGATCGATTAGTTGGTTGTCTGCCGTTCTGGGCCACGACGTGGCCCCATGAATTGGACCCACGACCTGGGACCAGTGGATCAACCCCATGGCGATCGCCCCAGAGTCGCGCGACGCCCCCATCAATGCCCCGTTCACTGCGCCGGGACTGAGCCGGCAAGTCCGAGGACTCGTGTGTCCGGGTTGCCCCGCGAACTCCTGCTCGCTTCGCGTGGCCGAAAAATACGAGGAACACCATGAACGCGTACATCACGACCACCTCTCCCCGCGACGGTGATTTCGGCATGCCTATGGCCCATCCGGCAGGATGGGCCATAGGCTCTTTCAACCCAGAGTCGTGCTGAGGGTGTTGTCTATTCCAGGATGCCGCAGGCGGCCGGATCCGTTGCTTCTGCCGGCAGGTTCGGGTCGAGTTCGCTTGCACCTCGGCTGAAGTCATACTCGCCGTTGCCGTTGTAGTCGACGCCATGGATCACGACGACGCCTTCGCCCTCGCGGATGGAATCAGCGATCTCTTTCGCCGTTCCTGTTCCGCTGGGGCCGGGGTATCCGGTTCCCCCCACCTTGGTGATGTGGAGATTGTCGCGGCTGTAGTGGTAGCTGCCGCCCTCAGACACCGGGAACCGGGTGACGTCCAGCAAGCTGGCCGGTGAGGTGTCCCCTGTCGTCGTCAGTGAGACGACGACCGGTCCGTAGGCGGGAATCCCTTCCACGGTGTTCAGGCGACCATCACCGTTGCTGTCCAGTGCGATGGTGGGGCACTCTTGCATCGCCTGGTTGCCGTAGTGAATGTGCTGAGCGTGCGGGGCCTCTGGCATCAGCCCGGAGGCGTGCACTTCAATGTGCTTGATCTTCTGGTTGCGAACTGTCGCGGTTGCAGTTCCGGATGCCCCGGATCCGTTGAGTTCCGTGAGGTTCGCGGTCAACGTCACCGTTTTGGGGGTGCGTTCGGATTGCGTGGTCTGCGCTTGAGCTGCTCCGGATCCGAGTACGGCTGCGGCGAACAACGCAACAGTCGAAACTCCGAGAATCCCGATGGAATGTCGTTTCACGATTTACTCCTTGGTCAGCGGTCAACGAGGAATTCCCGTTGATCATTGGTGGTTCGGAGCGGACAGTAATGAGGTTTGGTCATGTAGACAAGGCCGGGTGCGTGTCGGTCATCCGATTCGGTCTCGGAGAGACGACTTCCTCGTCGCAGGTTTGCCGGTCCATCCACAGGGTTCGTGAACTAAGGTTAGCCTTGCCTCAGTGTGACTGCGGGGGCAAACTTCGACCAGAGACAGCCGTGCGCACCGACAAAACATACGATGCATTCCCGCCCGCAAGGATATGCGCGGTAGAACCACTGAGGAGCACCCGACGCGACCCGATGGGCGGTCTTGAGGCCCTCCGACTCCTCTCCGGCGATCCGTCCGCGACTGCCCTCGTGACCGCGAATGGAACCATAAACTACGCCGAACTGGACGAACTTGTCCGTGACCGGCGTGAATTATTGGGAGACGGCCGCCGACTCGTCATGGTGTCGTGCGCGAACGCCCTGGAGCCCCTGGTGACTTATCTCGCCGCGCTCGCGGCGGGGCATCCAGTTCTCCTCGTCGCAGGCGACGGGGACGAGCCGAGCCAGGAGCGGAACAGGAACGGGCTCCTTGAGCGTTACGACCCCGACGTGGTTTTGGCGCCCGTCGGCGGCGAATGGCGTCTGGATGAGCGACGCGAGGGAAGCCGGCACACGTTGCACCCTGAGCTGGCACTGCTGCTCAGCACCTCGGGCTCGACAGGATCGCCGAAACTCGTTCGGCTGTCACGCGAGAATGTGCGCAGCAACGCGAGAAGCATCGCCGACTACCTCGCCCTGACCGAGCAGGACCGGGCGGCCACAACCCTGCCGATGCACTACTGCTACGGCCTCTCAGTCGTGAACAGCCACCTGATCTCCGGGGCGAGCCTGCTCCTCACCGAGCGTTCTGTGGTCGAGTCTGCATTCTGGAACGAGTTCGACGCGGCAGGGGCCACCTCCTTCGCCGGCGTTCCCTACACCTTCGACCTTCTCGATTCGACCGGATTCGCTGGGCGCCAACATTCGAGCCTGCGCTACATCACTCAGGCCGGCGGCCGGCTCGGCCCCGACCGGGTGCGCGATTACGCCCGGCTGGGGCAAGAACGTGGATTCGACTTCGTCGTCATGTACGGACAGACAGAGGCGACCGCACGGATGGCCTACCTGCCGCCGGAGTTGGCGGCGACCCGGCCTGAATCCATCGGAATCCCGATACCGGGCGGGCAGTTCCGCATCGACGACGCCGACGAGCACTCGGTCGGTAACCTCGTGTACACCGGGCCGAACGTCATGATGGGATACGCGGAGAGCCCGGAGGGACTCGCCGCTGGACCGACAGTGGGGGATCTGCGCACCGGCGATCTAGCCCGCCAGCACGACGACGGACTCTTCGAAATCGTCGGGCGGAGCAGTCGCTTCGTCAAGATATACGGCCTGCGGATCGATCTCGACCGGGTCGAACGGCTCCTTGACGACGACGGCGTCGAAGCGAGGGCGGTGAACCATGAGGAACGCCTTGTGGTCTTCGTGCGAGAGCGGTGGGCCCTCGGGCTCGTCGCGCCGATCGCCGCGGAGGCGCTTGGCTTGCCCGATCACAGCGTCCGGGTGCACCTTGTCGCGGAGTTCCCCCTGACGTCCAGCGGCAAGCCAGACACCGCGAGCCTGCTCCGGGAGGCGGCGCTCCTCGAGCGCAAAGCCCCGCTGGTGGATCGCAGAGGGACCGTGACGGCGGAGAATATTCGGGCGCTCTACGCAACCCTCCTCGACCGCCCGGATGCGGTCCTGGACGACAGCTTCGTCGCGCTGCACGGCGACTCGCTCAGTTACGTCGAGGTCTCGGTGCGGCTCGAGCAGATGCTCGGCACGCTCCCCAGGGACTGGCCCGCGAAATCGGCCCGGGAGTTGGCCAACCGCCGAACCGCACCGTCCGGGGCGCGACCCCGACGGTCGCTGGCGCGCATGGAGACATCCGTCTTGCTGCGGGCTATCGCCATCGCGCTCATCACGGGGACGCACGCCAACCTCTTCCACATACAGGGCGGTGCTCACCTGCTGCTCGGAATCCTGGGCTACAACCTGGCCCGATTCCAGTTCGCCGATGTACCTCGGCCGATGCGGCTCGGGAAGCTTCTGCGCAGCGCCGTCCAGATCTTCGTCCCGGCCGTGCTGTGGATCGGTGGAGTTGGCCTGATTGGAGGGATGTACGAACCCGCGACGGTCTTCATGCTGCACAACCTGCTCGGCGGCGACGAACGCTGGACGGTGCAATGGCAGTACTGGTTCCTGGAATCCGTCGTGTGGACGATCCTCGGCCTGGCGCTTCTCTTCTGCGTGCCCCAGCTCGACCGGATCGAGCGCCGATACCCCTTCGTCTTCGCGGCGTCCTTCTTTGCGGGGGCGCTTCTGCTTCGCCTGCTGCTGACCGGAGGGGTCGAGGCCGGGCCGACCGAACGGTATTCGCTGCCGATCGTGCTCTGGCTCATCGCTCTCGGCTGGCTCATCGCACGTTCCACGGACGTCACGCGGCGGGTGCTGAGCTCGGCGGTCGTCGTGCTCTCCGTTCCGGGCTTCTTCGGCGACCCGGCCCGCGAGGCGACCACGATAGCGGGACTGCTTCTTCTCCTCTGGCTTCCGGCCGTGCCCCTCCCGCGGATTCTGGTGCCGGTGCTGAGCGTCACGGCCTCGGCATCGTTGTTCGTATATCTCGTCCATTGGCAGGTCTTCCCGCTTTTCGGGAACGACGGACCGCTGCTCGCCACCCTTGCCTCCTTCGCGGTGGGTATCCTCGCCTGGCGAGGGTATTCCGCACTGAGCGCTTGGTGGACTCGTCATCCCGCGGTCGCAACCCGCACGCTTATGACCAATGTATTCGCGACAAGAACGTCGGCCGGTCGCCGGCGGTGACGTTGGGCTGGATGAGCGGGGCATAGTTCGGGGCGAGGTCGGGTGCGGTTAGGAATGCGGGAGACGTCGTCCCCCGATGAGCAGCCAGAAGATCATGGCGGTCTCGCCCGCGAAGCCGAACAGGCCGAAGGTCGGGGTGAAAGCGGGTGCCACCACCAGGCCGATGAGGTCGGCAATGTAACCGATGGCGGCGAGACCGATCAGGATTCCAAAGACCTTCGGCATGAAGCCGGAGCGGATCGACAGATAGGCGATCAGGAGGAGATGTACCCCGAACAGGCCCAGGGCGGTGTTCCAGATCGACGAGAACGAGTCGATGTCGGCCAGCGCGACTTCCGGGGTGTCGAGGTTGTTGAAGGCGACCACGAGCCGGCTGAGGGCGACCATGAACCACCCGGCGAAAGCGATTCTGATCAACCCGGCAACAGCGGAGACGACACGGCTGACGGGCTTGAAGAGCGCGTAGGTGCCGGCGGCGGCGGCGACGTCCAGCACGACGACGACACACAGCGCGCCGATCCCGGCGAGCCACAGCGCCGGCGAGGCGGAAATTGCATCGGTCGTCTTTTCCGCATCACCGGCGGTCACGAGGCCG
The DNA here is from genome assembly GCF_004402465.1 of Cryobacterium sp. TMT2-14. NCBI lineage: Bacteria > Bacillati > Actinomycetota > Actinomycetes > Micrococcales > Microbacteriaceae > Cryobacterium > Cryobacterium sp. TMT2-14. The sequence continues at coordinate 64,930 of NZ_SOFV01000035.1, forward strand.
TTGATGGCGATGAAATAACCAAAGATCGAGAGGAACACCATGGCCGTGAGGGCGGTGCCCGTTACGAGCGCTCCGGTTCGCTGCGACCAGCGGAAGGGGTTGAGTGTGGCAGCCGGCGCTGTGGCGCTGGGCGCGGGGTGGAGGTGAGTGGTCATGGCTCGTATCCTTACTGCATCTGTGGCTAAAACTTATGATGTATGCTTATGTTGTAAGTAAGATATATGTACGTGGTAAGGTTTGTCAACGGCTATGAGTGCGGGAGAGAGACTTGGCAGCAGCACGTGAAGCAGCACCCGCACCCCGAGCTCGTTTGAACCGCGAGCGGGTGATCGCTGCCGCCGTTCGCCTTGCCGACACTGAGGGGCTTGAAGCCCTCACGATGCGGCGTCTGGGCGAGGACCTGAACGTGAAGGCCATGTCGATCTATAACCACGTGGCCAACAAGGAGGACCTCATCAACGCCATGGCCGATGCGATCTTCAGCGAGATCGAATTGCCGTCACACAGCGATGAGTGGAAGCCGGCAATCCGAAAGCACTCGATCTCATTCCGGGATGTCCTCGCCCGTCATGCTTGGGCTACGACCGTTCGTGACTCCGGAACGAACCCGGGACCGGGCACCCTCCGGCACCACGACCGGGTGATCGGAACCTTCCGCAACGGCGGTTTCTCGATCGCGAAGACGGCCCACGCGTTCTCCGCTGTCGACAGCTATATCTACGGGTTCGCGATGCAGGAGAAGAGCCTGCCCTTCACCACGCCGGAAGAGACGGCAGCGATGGCCGCGATCATGCTGGCGCAGCTGCCCACAAGCGAGTACCCGTACCTGGCTGAACTCACGGCCGACCACGTCTTGAAGCCCGGATACTCCTATGGGGATGAATTCCTGGTCGGGCTTGACCTCATGCTCGACGGACTCGAGACCATGCGAGACACCGATCAGGCCTTTGAATGAATGAGGGCGTCATGAGACACACGTGACGGGCACCCATTGACATTCCACGCGGCATCCGCGCCCCGGTTGTCACCTACACGGTGGTGGCGTCATCGACCTGGCCGACGAGCTCCTCGATGATGTCCTCGAGGAACAGAACGCCCGTGGCGACTCCGTCAGCGTCGAACGATGTGGCGACATGCGCACCGAGGCGCCGCATTGACGCCAGGGCATCCTCGAGCTCGCTGCCCCGGAACACGGAGGCCAGGCGACGGATGCGTTTGGCCGGCACCGGCTCCGTGAACGTGCTCCCGGAGGTGAGGTCCATCACGTCTTTCAGGTGCAGGTAGCCCGTGGGCTGCCCGTCGACGTCAGTGAGGATGTACCGGGAGTAGCCGTGCTGGGCGACGGCCCGCTGGATGTCGGCGGGTGACGCGGATGCCGGCAGGCAGACCATTGAGCCGATCGGCACCTCCACGTCGGAGACTCGCTTCGAGGTGAACTCGAACGCGGCGGAGAGGGTGCCCGAAGCATCCGTCAGGAGACCCTCGCGGGTGGACTGCTCCACGATGCCGGCCACCTCGTCGAGGGTGAATGCGCTGGTCGCCTCATTCTTCGGCTGCACCTTGAACAGGCGCAGCACCCCGTTCGCCAGCCAGTTCAGGCTGACGATCACCGGGTTGAAGATGCGGGCGACGAGGACGAGCGGCGGCGCCAGGATGAGCGCGGCGCGGTCGGGCACGGAGAAGGAGATGTTCTTGGGCACCATCTCGCCGAACACCACGTGCAGGAACGTCACGAGCGCGAGCGCGCTCGCGAAGGCGATCACGCTGATCGCGCGCTCAGAGAGTCCGGTCAGGGCCAGCGGGTACTCCAGCAGGCCGTGGATGGCCGGCTCGGACACGTTCAGGATGAGCAGCGAACACACGGTGATGCCCAACTGGCTGGTCGCCAGCATCAGGGTCGCGTGTTCCATCGCCCAGAGGGTGGTCTTCGCCGCCTTGTTGCCGCGGGCGGCGAGCGGCTCGATCTGCGACCGGCGGGCCGAGATCACGGCGAACTCGGCGCCCACGAAGAACGCGTTGACGGTCAACAACACGACGAGCCAGATCAGGCCCGGCCAGTACTCACTCATGGGTCAGGTCCTTCTGGATTCGGGTGACGATTCGGTCGTGTCTGGTGGCCAGGCTCGGATCGTGCTCGGGGTCTTCGGGGGTGTAGCGCACGCGCTGAACCTGCACGCCATCGACTCGGTCGATCCGCAGGATGCCACCGTCGACGGGGACCTCGTCGCCGAGTTCGGGAATGCGGTCGAGCTGATCGGCGATGAAGCCCGCGACGGTCTCGTAGTCGCCGTCCTCGGGCACCGTGACGCCCGTCCGATCGAACAGCTCGTCCGGCCGCCAGCCGGCGTCGAACACCACAGAACGACCCGAACGGATGACGCCGGCTTTCGCCCGGTCATGCTCGTCTTCCAGCTCGCCCACGAGTTCTTCGACGAGGTCCTCGAGCGTGACAATGCCGGCCGTTCCGCCGTATTCGTCCGCGACGACCGCGATCTGGAAGCCCTGTCTGCGCAGCAGGCCCAGGAGCGTGTCGACGGCCATCGACTCGGGCACACGCAGTGCCTCCACCTTCAGCTCGTCGGCGGTGACCTGGTCGCGTTGCGCCAGCTCGACGGCGAAGGCCGCCTTGACGTGCAGCACCCCGACGATGTCGTCGGAATCCCTGTCGATCACGGGGAAGCGGGAGTAGCCGGTGGCCGTGGACAGGGCCAGGATGCTCTCGGCAGAGTCGGTGACCTTGACCGAGGACATCCGTACCCGGGGGGTCATGACGTCGTCGACCGTGTGGTCGGCAAAGCGCAGCGTGCGGTGCAGCATGGCCGCGTGGTCGTTGTCGAGCACGCCTTCCGTCGCCGACCGCCGCACGAGGAAGCTGAGCTCTTCGGCGCTGCGGGCACCCGAGAGTTCCTCTTTCGGCTCGATGCCGACCAGGCGGATCAGGGCGTTGGCGGTGTTGTTGAACAGCAGAATGACGGGCTTGAATACGGCGGTGAACAGGGCCTGCGGGGGCAGCACGATCTTTGCCGTGGCCAGCGGCACGGCCAGGGCGAAGTTCTTCGGCATGAGCTCGCCGATCACCATGGAGAACAGGGTGGCCAGCGAAATGGCGATGATGGTGCCGAGCAGCGGCACGAGTCCTTCGGGCACGCCGGCGCCCGTGAGCGGCCCGGTCAGCAGCGAGCTGATGGCGGGCTCGAAGGTGAACCCGGTCAGCAGGGTGGTCAGCGTGATGCCGAGCTGCGCGCTGGACAGGTGCGTGGAGGTGATCTTCAGGGCCTTGATGGTCGGGCCGAGGCGTTTCTCGCCGCGTTCCTGCCGGGCCTCGAGCTCGTTGCGGTTCAGGGTGACCAGGGAGAATTCGGCGGCGACGAAGATGCCCGTTCCGACGGTGAGGAGAAGCCCGACCCCCACCATCGCCCACTCAAACAGCATGTGGCCCTCTCAGACTCGGGCGCAGGATGTCGAGGCGTGGCTGGATGGGCGAGGGTTTATCAGGGTCCATGAGGAGGGTAAGACTATCGGGCGGTGCCCGGCTGTGGCTGGGAAACTCTCGGTTCCAGCCTCCCTAAGCTCGTCGCGTGGGCGGTGCTCTGGTCGGCTTCTCCATCATCGGATTCGTGATCCTGGTGGGCTGTCTCGTCGCGCTCCTCGGCATCATCGGCGTCGGCGCCGGGCTGGCCATCAACCGGGTGTTCTTTCACACTCCGATGGCTGAAACCATGCTGGGTGCGGCTGCTCCTGGCGTTCGGCATGTCGTTGCACGGGGAGCGCCTGCTCAAGGCGGGATCGGCGCGCAAACGCATGGCGGCGGCATCCGTCATCAAGGGGGTCGTGATGCCGGTGGTGCCTACATCTTCGGCCGGTTCGTCTCCGGCTGGACGCTGCGAAGCTGTTCGCGGTGGTGGCCGTCGCGGCGCTGCCTGCCCCGATCTAGCGGCCGGCCGGCCGATGGCCGAGCACGACATCGATCGCTCGAAGCCGAACACGGCTCCGGACCACAAAGCGAGGGAATGCCGGCCGAGCTGAGTCCGAGGCCCTGCGCCTCGTTCCGAACGAATTCGACGGAGATTTTGCTTTAGAAAGCGTGTTTCGGTTCAAAAACGGGTGCTTGACCAAAAATCTCCGTCGAATTGGTTCGACGCCGGGCACAGCGTTCCGCCTTCGATGAACCGAGGCCACTCGGTGCGGTCAGCTCTGACCTTGCGAAAGCGACACAACCAAACGATTCGGACTCACTCATCTAACACCGGGGGCCGCCGTCGCAGCCAGGGGCGCAGCATCCGGGTGATCTGGGGCATGACCAGGAAGGTCCTGGCCCCGCTGAGCCCAGCGCGTGGCCTCAGAGATGCGGGTCGGCTCGACGCGGCGGGTGACGGAGACGGTGACGGAGGTCGCTGGGCGCGCTTGTGGCGATCTTGTGGCGATACTGTGGCGCCCCCAGGGTATGGAAGTCATTGTGCGAGTAGCGCCGCCGCGCTCGCACGCGCCGTTGCCGGCACGTTTCCGGCTCGGTGCGCCGGTTAGAAGATCATCGGGCGGTCGTCGTCTTCGCCCTCGAGGGCCAGCTCCACGACCACGGGAACGTGGTCGCTCGGCGCATCACCCTTGCGCTCATTGCGGTGGATGCTCGCCGCGGTCACCAGATCCGCGAACGCGGGGGAGCCGAGGATGAAGTCGATCCGCATGCCCTCGTTGCGGGGGAACCTCAGCTGTTTGTAGTCCCAGAAGGTGTAACCCTCCGGAGCCAGCGGGCGCACCACGTCGAAGATGCCCTCCGCCTCGAACGCGCGGAACGCGGCCCGCTCGGGCTCGGAGATGTGAGTGGATTTGCCGGGAACGAAGCTCGGGTCACCCATGTCACGCTCGAATGGGGCCACGTTCCAGTCGCCCATCAGTGCGAGGGCCAGGTGCGGGTCGCGAGCCAGTTCGTCCCGGGCGTGCGCGCGCAGGCGCTCCAACCAGTCCAGCTTGTAGGCGAAGTGCGGGTCGTCGATGCTGCGTCCGTTCGGAACGTACAGGCTCCACAACCGCAGGTCCTCCACCGTGACGCCGAGCGCCCGGGCCTCGAGCGGGAGGCCGGGACCCTCCTGGCCCTTCAGAAAGCCGGGCATGCCGGGGAAGCCGGTGGCGACATCCGTCATCTCGAGGCGACTGGCGAACGCGACGCCGTTCCACTGGCTGAGGCCGTGGACGGCGAGCTCGTAGCCGGCGTCCTCGAACGCCTGCGCCGGGAACTGCGGAGGCTTACATTTGATCTCCTGCATCGCGAGCACGTCGATGTCCTCGCGCACCATCCAGTCGACGACCCGGCCGACTCGGGCACGGATGGAGTTGACGTTCCAGGTGGCGATGCGCATGCTTCCAGCCTATTTGACGGATGCCGCTCGGGCGTTTCTAAGTGGGGAGGGGAGTTCTCGGAGCCGGGAGTGACAGGATCGAACCACAACGAAAGGCAGGGCGGTACCCATGACGGATTTGCAGATCGGCTACGCGGCGATGCTGGAGCAGTTCGCGCCCGCCGAGGCGGTGGCCCTGTCGGCCTACGCCGAGGAACACGGGTTCACCGGGGTGATGGCGGCCGACCACTTCCAACCGTGGGTGCCCGCCCAGGGTGAGTCCTCGTTCGTCTGGAGCGTGCTCGCGGCGATCGGTGAGCGCACGAAGGGGGACCTCGGGCCCGGCGTCACCGCGCCCACCTTCCGGTGGCACCCGGCGATGGTGGCGCAGGCCTCCGCGACGCTCGCCTCGATGTACCCCGGCCGGCACTGGCTCGGCCTCGGCTCCGGCGAAGCTCTGAACGAGCACATCGTCGGCCAGTATTGGCCGGAAGCCCCCGAGCGCATCAACCGCATGTTCGAGGCCATTGAGATCATCTCCAAGCTGTTCACCGCCTCCATCGCAGGCAAGGACGTCAAGCACTCCGGCCAGTTCTACAAGCTCGAGTCGACCCGGCTCTGGACCATGCCCGAGGTGGCCCCGGAGATTCTCGTCGCCACCGCCGGCCCGGTCACGGCCAAGCGCGCCGGGCGTCACGCCGACGGCCTGATCACGGTCGGAGCCCCGCTGGAAAAGATCTCGATGCTGTTCGGCAAGTTCGACGACGGCGCCCGGGATGGCGGCAAGGACCCGGCCGCTATGCCCAAGGTGCTGCAGCTGCACATGAGCTGGGCCGAAACCGACGAGGAGGCCATGCGGAACGCCCTGGTCGAGTGGCCGAACGGCGGGATGAAGTTCCCGAAGGGGGATATCCGTTCACCGTTCGAATTCGAGCAGATCGCCAAACTCGTTCGCCCCGAGGACTTCGAGGGCCGCATGATCATCTCAGCCGACCCCGACGACCACCGGGCCTACATCCAGAAGTTCGTCGACCTCGGCTTCGACCGCATCTACCTGCACAACGTGGGCCGCAACCAGCGCCAGTGGATCGACGTTTTCGGCGCATCCGTGCTGCCGAAGCTCGTGCGCTAGTGGTGCCAGAACCAACCGGCCTGCACGTTTTCGTGCTGGGGGGCATCGGTGAGGTCGAGGCCGGCGCAGACCTCGCTGCGCTCATCGCCGACGCGGCAGGCAGCCGCCTGCGCGACGGCGACATTCTCGCGGTGACAAGCAAGATCGTGTCCAAGGCCGAGGGCCGCCAGGTGCGGGCGGCCGATCGGGAACAGGCGATCACCGACGAGACGGTGCGGGTCGTCGCGACCCGCGCCTTTCCCGGCGGGATGACGCGGATCGTCGAGAACCGCCAGGGCCTGGTGATGGCGGCGGCCGGCGTCGACGCGAGCAACACCCCCGACGGGTTCGTGCTGCTCCTTCCCGTCGATCCGGATGCCTCCGCGCGCGCCCTCTGCGCAGCCCTCCACGAACGCACCAGCCTGCGGCTCGGCGTGCTGATCACCGACACCGTCGGGCGCCCGTGGCGTGAGGGCCAGACCGACATCGTGATCGGAGCCGCCGGAGTCACGGTTCTCGACGACCTGCGCGGCACGACCGATGCGTCCGGCCGGCGCCTCGACGTGACCGTCGCCGCGGTCGCCGATGAGATCGCCGGCGCGGCCGATTTGGTGAAGGGCAAGACCAGCGGCAACCCGGTCGCGGTCGTGCGCGGGCTCGGTCGCCTCGTGGGCGAGCCCGACGACGCGGATGCGCGCGGAGCGACCCGGCTGCTGCGGCTGAGCGAGAACGACATGTTCCGGCTGGGGAGCGCCGAGGCGCACGCCGAGGGTTTCTCGGAGGGGTACGCGGCGGGGCTGGCCGCTGCCGCCGTCGACGCGGCATCCGTCGTTTCCGTCACCGAATGAGCTGGGTGGCGATCGTGCCCGTCAAGGGCAACCCCGGGGCGAAGAGCCGGCTGGGCGAGCGGCCCGATCGGGCCGGGCTGGCGGATGCCTTCGCTCTCGACACGGTCGCGGCCCTGCTGGCGGCGCATGGTGTCGACCGGGTGCTGGTCGTCACGGGCGACGGTGAACTTTCGGGTCGGCTGGCCGAGCTCGGGGTCGACATCGTGCGCGAGGCCCCGGTGCGCGAATCGATCCTGCCCGCAGACCCGTTGAACGCGGCAATCCGGCAGGGACTGATGGTTGCCCGCGGGGCATTTCCGGAGGCAAACCTGGCCGTGCTGACCGGCGATCTGCCGGCGCTGACGCCCGCGGATGTCGAGCGCACTCTGCACCTCGCCGCCGCGCACGATCGCAGTTTGGTGCCCGACGCGGCCGGAACCGGCACCACGGCTCTGCTCGCGCTCGCCGGAGTCCCGATCGAGCCTCGGTTCGGGGTTGGGTCTCGGGCCGCCCATGAGGCCGCCGGCCATGTGCCGCTCGTGCTGGCGGCATCCGTTTCGATCCGTCACGACGTCGATACCGCCGCCGACCTTGCGGTGGCGCAGCGGCTCGGTCTCGGGCCGCACACCCTCCTGGTCGTCGAGGCCCCGGGGTCGGCCGCCGCGCGCTGATCGGCGCGTCGCTACAGTCAGAGATTTTTCGCGAAACGCCGGGTCACCCCAGGGCGCCGTGAGCGGCGTGTCGCAAAAATCTCCGAGGTTACGTGCACGCCCGTTGCGGCAGGGAGTCGAAACTGTTGCCGCCATGGATGGAGCTGCCGCGGCTGTGCTACTGCCGCTCAGACGACGGAGTGGGTGCCGCGAGCGAAGGCGAGCGCATCCGCCGCGAGCCGCATGGTTGTCGCGGCATCCCGCATCCAGAGCGGCACGGCGACCGAATGGATGCCGGCGGCCGCCAGCGCCGGCAGCGCGCCGGCATCCGTCTCGTCCACCAGCCACCCGTCGAGCACGCCGCCCGCGGCGCGGGAGCCGTAGTGCAGGCCCACGGCCTCGGCCGTAGTCTCGACGCCGATGGTGTGCAGGCAGGCGTCGGCCATGCCGCGCACGGCCGCGCCCGCGATGATCGGCGAGACGCCGACCACCGCGGCGGTGCTGGAACGCAGGGCGTCCCGGATGCCCGGTACGGCGAGGATCGTGCCGACCGAAACGACCGGGTTCGACGGTGGCAGGATCACCAGGTCGGCCGTCATGATGGCGTCGACGACGCCCGGCGCGGGTACTGCGGACTCAAGTCCGACCTGCACGAACTCGGTCGCCGGAACGCCGGCGCGGTAGCGCACCCACCACTCCTCGAAGTGGATCAGCTCGCCGGCCCGGTGCTCATCGGCATCCATAGCCAGTCGGGCATGTGTCTCGACGGGGATGTCGCTCATCGGCAGCAGGCGCGCCCCGGGCTGCCAGCGGCGGCAGAGGAACTCGGTGGCCTCGCTCAACGTGGAGCCGTTCCGGAGCAGGTCGCTGCGCACGATGTGGGTGGCCAGATCCAGGTCGCCGAGCGTGAACCAGGACCAGCCGCGCCCGTAGGCGGCGATCTCAGCGGAGGCGCGGCGGGACTCCTCGGGCCGCCCCCAACCCTGCTCCTCGTTGATGCCTCCGCCGAGGGTGTACATCACGGTGTCGAGGTCCGGGCAGATGCGCAGCCCGTCCAGCCACATGTCATCGCCCGTGTTCACGATCACCGTCACCGTCGCCTCCGGCTCGGTTTCCGCCAGGTGCTTCAGCAGCCCGCGGGTGAACCGGGCGCCGCCGATGCCGCCGGCCAGAACGGTGATGGTCGTCATCTGTGCGCTCTTCCGTGCTGGGTGACTTCGGGTTCACGGGGAGGCGGGAAGGCCGGAATCGTCGAGGATGGAGCGAACACGATCACCGGATGCCCGCCGCGCGGATGTGGGATCACGTCGCAGTCCACGCCGTAGACCTCCGCAATGGTCGCCGGCCGCAGCACCGCCTCGGGGGTGCCGGCCGCGACCAGTCGCCCGTGGTGCAGCAGCAGGATCTGGTCGCAGAACGCGGCGGCCAGATTCAGATCGTGCAGGGCCATGATCGCGGTCAGGCCCGTGCCGGCCGCGCCCGCGCAGAGCCCGCGCACCTGCCCGAGCAGCCCGATCTGGGCGCTCACATCGAGGTGGTTGTTCGGCTCGTCCAGCAGCAGCAGACTCGGCCGCTGCGCCAACGCTCGGGCGATCTGCGCGCGCTGCTGCTCGCCGCCGCTGAGCGTATGCCACGCCCGGTCGGCGAGGTCGCTGCCGCCGACCACGGCCAGCGATTCCTCGGCCACCCGGTGGTCGTCGTCGCCGCCGAAGCTGCCGAGCACCCGGCTGCGGTGCGGGATCCGGCCGAGGAGCACGACCTCGCGCACCGTGAGGTCGACGCTGGGCGCGGCGTTCTGTTCGAGCAGCGCCACCCGCCGGGCGGTCTCGCGCCGCGACAGACCGGACCCTCTGCCGGATCGCGCTCCGTCGAGTTCGACGCCGCCGGCATCCGGTGCCTCCAGCCCTGCGATCAGGCGCAACAGGGTGGACTTGCCGGCCCCGTTGGGTCCGAGCAGGCCGGTCACTGCGCCCGTGGGCACGACCGCCGACACATCGGTCAGAATCGGGGTGCCGTCGACCTGGAACGACACCCGGTCGAGGATCACGACCATGCGGCGGCCTTTCTGCTCTTGATCAGCACGATGAAGACGGGCACGCCGATCAGCGCGGTGATGATGCCCACGGGCAGCTCGCGGGGGTCGAACACCGTGCGGGCGACCGTGTCGGCCACGATCAGGAACAGGGCGCCGAGCACCACGGTCAGCGGCAGCAGGCGGCGGTGGCCGGGCCCGCTCAGGCCGCGCACCAGGTGCGGCAGGATCAGGCCGACGAAGCCGATGGCCCCGCTCACGGCCACCATGGCGCCGGTCAGTAGCGCCACCGCGCCGAGCAGTATCCACCGGGTGCCGTTGACGTTGATGCCGAGGGATGCCGCGGCGGTGTCCCCGAAGGTGAACGCGTCCAGACGGGTGGCCGAGAGCACGATCCCGGCGCCGACCACCACGAGGGCAGTGCCCGAGATGACGACGCTCGACCACGAGCTGCCGGCCAGCGAGCCCAGCAGCCAGTTGAGGATCTCCCGGTAGGAGTCGCCCTTGGCTGCCCAGAAGATGATGAAGGACGTGCCGGCCGCACCCAGTTGCGCGATGGCCAGGCCCGAGAGCACCGCGCGCCCGGGCGTGATCGTGTTGCCGACGCGCGCGATGCTCAGCGTGGCGACGAGGGCTGCCAGCGCGCCGAGGAACGCCGCGGCCGGCAGCGCCACCGCGACGCCGAGAACGATCACACAGACCGCGCCGAGAGAGGCCCCGCTCGACAGCCCGAGCAGGTAGGGGTCCGCCAGCGGGTTGCGGGTCACCGACTGCATCACCGCGCCGCAGAGCGCGAGCCCCGCACCGACAGCGGCCGCGGTCAGAACGCGCGGCAGGCGCAGCTGCCACACGATCGAGTCGGTCAGCGGGGCCACCCCGGCGGCGCCCGGCAGGCCGAGGTGCCCGGCGAGGCTCGCGGCGACATCCGTCAGGCTCACGTCGGCCGGACCGATGGTCACGGCCAGCCCCGCCGTGAGCACGAGGGCCAGGACCGACAGGGCGAGCCAGCCCAGGTAGCGCGCGCGCCCGGCCACGCGACGGCTCTGGGCCGCCGTGCGTTCCGGCTGCTGCAGCTCCACCCGATCCACCCGATCCACCTGCCTCGCCTGTTCCGTCGTGTCTGTCCCGTTGGTGCTGTCCTGGCGTGTCCAGCGTCGTGCGTCGTGCTCTGGCGCCGGTCGCTAGCCGGCCGTCGTCGACCCGAGCGCGTCGAGCTGTTCGATGGTTGACGCGGCGGCTTCGACGTTGCGGATGCCGGCCTCGGTGGCCGCGAACGGCAGCACGATGTAGCGCTGGTTCTTCACGGCGTCGAGTTGCTGCGTGGCCGGGTTCGTCTCGAGGTTCGCGATCTTCGACTCCGCGGTGTTCCACGTGGCGTCGACGAGCACGATCACGCTCGGGTTCGCCTCGATGACCGACTCCCAGCCCACCGAGGTCCAGGTGTCCTGCACGTCGGCGAACACGTTGGTCAGGCCCGCGGCCGCCATGATCATGTTGGGCGAGCCGATGCCGGCGCCCACGTAGGGAGTGTCGGTGCCGCTGGAATACCAGAGCGCGGTGGTGTCCGCGGCGGCGGGGTCAAGGGCCGCGAGGGTCTTCTGCTGATCGGCGACCAGGTCGGCCGCGGCCTCTTCGGCGCCGAAGATCGCGCCGGCCTCGGTGATCTCGGCGAACACGGAGTCGAAAGTGAGCGGGTCAGGCATGTAGCCCTCGCCCTTGCAGGCGGCGGGGGAAACGTAGCTGCCGATGCCGAGGTCGGTGAGGCTCTGGCGTTCGCCCACGCCCTCGGCCGAGAAGTTGGACTCCCAGCCGCCGTAGACGAAGTCGGGCGTGAGTCCGAGCACGGCCTCCTGGCCGGGCACGAAGTCGCTGACCACGAACAGGCCTGCGCCGGCCCTCTCGAGGGATGCCGGCAGCGGGCCGTCGAGGAACGCCGAGCCCACGATGCGATCGGAGAGGTCCAGTGCGAGCAGCAGCTCGGTCGTCGACGACTTGATCGTCACGATCCGTTCGGGCGCGGCCTCCACGGTCACGTCGGTGCCGCAGTTGTCGATCGTCATCGGGTAGCCTCCACCCGTGCCGGCGCTCGCGCCCGGCGCGGCACTGGGCGCGGCGACGGGACTCGCCGCAGCGCATCCGCTCGATAGCAGGGCAGCCGCCGCTACGACCACCAGCAGGGGACCACGCAACGAACGTAATTGGGACATGTTACCGATCCGGTTCAGGGCCGCGAGAGCTGGTGGATCGTCGGTATGAGCGCGCCATGGCGACGATTCACCCGCTCTGGCGAGCACAGGGAGAACTGCGGGGCAGGAAGGGTGCGACCGAGCACGTGTCGGCGACCTGCCGCCCAAGTCGGGGCCGGCTCAACCGGTCAGAGCCAACCGGCGGTCTTCGTTCAGCCTAGGCCAGAACTTCGGCGCGGCCCATCCCGGGCGAGCGGGGCGATGGGGGACGGATGTCCGGCGCGCCCGGGATACTCAATGCGGCCAGTCGCCGGGCCGGTGAGAGTCAGTTTCGTCCTCTGCTTAGTTGAAGACCATTCCGCCGTCGACCAGAATCGACTGTCCGGTGATGTAGCCGGAGTCGGGGCCAGCCAGGAACGAAACGACCCCCGCGACCTCGGACGCTTCGGACAGGCGGGCGAGGGCGATGCCGTTCGTAAACTGATCCCAGCCCCACTCTTCCGACTGGCCCGCGTCGGCTGCCACCTTTTTCGCGAGCTCCTCCATGAGGGGCGTCTTCACGATGCCGGGGGCGAAGGTGTTGACCGTGATGCCGAATTGGGCCAGGTCCTTGGCGGCTGTCTGGGACAAGCCACGAATGGCGAACTTGGTGGCCGAGTACAACGCGATGCCGGGGTTCCCGACGTGACCGGCCTGGGACGCAGCACTGATGATCTTTCCACCGTGGCCGAGCTCTTTGAACGCCTTGGTGGCTGCCTGAATGCCCCACACCACGCCGTTGAAGTTGATGGAGAATATTTTTGCGATGCTTTCCTGGGTGATGTCATCGATTGGAGACGTGGGGGCGATGCCGGCGTTGTTGACGATTACGTCGAAGCCCCCGAGCTCCGTGACAGCCTGCTCGACCGCGGCGAACACGCTGTCTCGGTCGGAGACATCGACGTGCAGTGCGAGTGCTCCGCCCTCCTTGCCTCCCAGGGATTCGGCAACTGCGCCTGCGGTCGCACGGTTCAGGTCGGCGATGGCGACCTTGAAGCCGTCAGCGTGGAGTCGCTCAGCAATGGCCTGACCAATCCCCTGTCCACCACCGGTAACGAGTGCGACTTTTCCGTTTTCTGTGCGTGCCATGGTATTGATTCCAATCTCGATTATTCGCAACCTGCCGGCGAGTCGATGACGTCATGTCAAGGCAGGACAGGAGTTTTACTGATCCGATACGCACGGCGCCAGCAGCGCGGCGCGCACCGAGAATTTCCGGCGTCGTCGCGGCGGATGAGCGGCCCCGAGGGTGAACCTCTCGGGGTGAATCTGAGACATCCCCGTTTTTTGTGTCGATGTTGTCTAAGAACTCCAGCAGCAGACGAGGCATTACCCCCATTGTAGGCGCGATCGAGTGATATTCGGTCGGCCAGTGACCCCGTGCCCGACCGCGACGATAACGGTTTGCATGAACCCTTGCCACCGGCAGATTCGCTCGACAGGATGATATACGCGTTAGTCACACAGAAAAACAGCACCAAATGTTTGCGTCGAAGACTAATAAGCCCGGACGCTGTCGTTCGGCTCAACGGTGTTCCGTCACTGGCGAATGTGGAGACAAGATGACTGTAGTTCGGGCCGCAATCACCCAGACCGAGTGGACGGGCGACCAGGAGTCGATGATCCAGAAGCACGAGGGATTCGTGCGCACCGCCGCCGAAGCGGGAGTGCAGGTGATCTGCTTCCAGGAGCTGTTCCACGGCCCCTACTTCGGCATTGTGCAGGACTCCACGTACTACGACTACGCGCAGAGCGTGCCGGGACCACTCGTGGAGCGGTTCCAGAAGCTCGCCGCCGAGCACACGATGGTGATCGTGCTCCCCGTCTACGAGGAGGAGCAGCCCGGCGTGCTCTACAACACGGCCGCCGTGATCGACGCCGACGGCACCTACCTCGGCAAGTACCGCAAGCACCACATCCCCCACCTGCCCCAGTTCTGGGAGAAGTTCTACTTCCGCCCCGGAAACGCCGACTACCCCGTCTTCGACACCATGGTCGGCAAGATCGGCGTCTACATCTGCTACGACCGGCACTTCCCGGAGGGCTGGCGGGTGCTTGGCCTGAACGGCGCCGAGATTGTCTTCAACCCCTCAGCCACCAAGCCCGGCCTCTCGAACCGGCTCTGGGAGCTCGAGCAGCCGGCCGCCGCCATCGCAAACCAGTACTACATCGGCGCCAACAACCGCATCGGCACCGAGACCGAGGAGTTCGGCGCCGACGCCGTCACCTTCTACGGCAGCTCCTACTTCGTCGACCCGCGCGGCAACTACGTCGGCGAGGTGGCCTCCACCGACACCGAGGAGGTCGTCATCCGCGACCTCGACCTGGGCGTCATCCGAGAGGTGCGCAACTCGTGGCAGTTCTACCGGGACCGCCGTCCCGACTCCTACGGCCCGATCGCCCGGCCGTAGCCAGGGGCGCATCGTGACGACCCTGATCCAGAACGGCACCGTGGTCAGCGCGACCGGCCGGGTGCAGGCGGATGTCCTCATCGACGGCGAGATCATCGTCGCCGTGCTGGCACCTGGCTCGGCTCTCCTCGGGAATGACCTCGCCGCATCCGTCGACCGTGTGATCGACGCCACCGGCAAGTACGTGATCCCCGGCGGCGTCGACGCGCACACGCATATGCAGTTGCCGTTCGGCGGCACCGCGGCCAGCGACACCTTCGAGACCGGCACCCGGGCCGCGGCCTGGGGCGGCACCACCACCATCGTCGACTTCGCAGTGCAGAGCTACGGCCAGCGGGTCTTCGACGGTTTGGCGGCCTGGCACGAGAAGGCGGCCGGAAACTGCGCCATCGACTACGGGTTCCACCAGATCATCGGCGACCTCAACGAGGACTCGCTGCAGGCGATGGACGGGCTGCTGGACGAGGGCATCTCCAGCTTCAAACTGTTCATGGCCTATCCCGGCGTCTTCTACTCGGATGACGCGCAGGTGCTGCGCGCCATGCAGAAGTCCGCCGAGACCGGGCTGATGACCATGATGCACGCCGAGAACGGCCCGGCCATCGACGTGCTCGTCACGCAGCTGCTCGCAGAGGGCAAGACCGACCCCTACCACCACGGTGTCGCGCGCGCCTGGCAGCTGGAGGAGGAGGCCACGCACCGCGCGATCATGCTCGCGAACCTCACCGGGGCGCCGCTCTACGTGGTGCACGTGAGCGCCAAGCAGGCCGTGGAGCAGATCGCCGCCGCCCGGGACCACGGCCAGAACGTGTTCGGTGAGACCTGCCCGCAATACCTCTACCTGTCGCTCGAGGAGAATCTCGGGGCACCGGGGTTCGAGGGCGCGAAGTGGGTCTGCTCCACGCCACTGCGCTCGAAGGCCGAGGGCCACCAGGACCACCTGTGGCAGAGCCTGCGCACCAACGACATCCAGATGGTCTCCACTGACCACTGCCCGTTCTGCATGAAGGGGCAGAAAGAGCTGGGCCTCGGCGACTTCTCGAAGATCCCGAACGGCATCGGCTCGGTCGAGCACCGCCTGGACCTGCTCTACCAGGGCGTCGTCAACGGCCGCATCTCGCTCGAACGCTGGGTGGAGATCACCGCGACAACCCCGGCACGGATGTTCGGGCTGTACGGCAAAAAGGGGGTCATCCAGCCGGGCGCCGACGGCGACATCGTGATCTACGACCCGAACGGCCACACCTCGATCGGCCTGCCCGTCAACGGGAATGGCAAGACCCACCACATGAACATGGACCACTCCGCCTGGGAAGGCTACGAGATCGACGGTCACGTCGACACCGTTCTGTCCCGCGGCAAGGTCATCATCGACGACAGCTCCTATCTCGGCTCCAAGGGTGACGGCCGGTTCGTCAAGCGCGGCCTGAGCCAGTACCTGATCTAGACGGGACCCCAGATGGACTTCGGAGCAGTGTTGCAGACCAACCCCCCATCCGCCCGTACCGTGCAATTGGCCAAACTGGCCGAGGCGCACGGCTTCAGCCACGTCTGGACGTTCGACTCGCATCTGCTCTGGCAGGAGCCCTACGTCATCTACAGCCGCATCCTCGCGGAGACGGACAGGATCATCGTCGGACCCATGGTCACCAACCCGGGCACCCGCGACTGGACGGTCACGGCCTCCACCTACGCGACGCTGAACGAGATGTACGGCAACCGCACCATCTGCGGCATCGGCCGCGGGGATTCGGCGGTGCGGGTCATCAACGGAACTCCCACCACCCTGAAGACGCTGCGCGAGTCGGTGCACGTGATCCGGGAACTCGCGAACTCCCGGTCGGTCGAATACAACGGCGCGACCCTGCAGTTTCCGTGGAGCCGCGGCTCCACCCTTGACGTGTGGGTGGCGGCCTACGGGCCCCTCGCGCTCAAGCTCGCGGGCGAGGTCGGCGACGGTTTCATCCTGCAGATGGCCGACCTCGACGTGGCCGAGTGGATGATCAAGACCGTGCGGGAGGCCGCGGCGAAATCCGGCCGCGACCCGATGGCGGTCAAGTTCTGCGTGTCCGCGCCCATGTACATCGGCGACAATTGGGGCCACATGCGCAACCAGTGCCGCTGGTTCGGCGGCATGGTCGGCAATCACGTGGCCGACATCGTCGCCAAGTACGGCACCGAATCTCATGTGCCGAAGGCCCTCACCGACTACATCATTGGCCGGCAGGATTACGACTACAACGAGCACGGCCGTGCCGGAAACGCGCACGCCGAGTTCGTGCCCGACGAGATCGTCGACCGGTTCTGTCTGCTCGGCACCGCCAAGGACCACATCGAAAAGCTCGAGGCCCTGCGCGCCATCGGCGTCGACCAGTTCGCCGGCTACCTGCAGCACGACAACAAGGAAGAGACGATGCGCGTCTACGGGGAGACCGTGATCCCGGCGATGACCGAGCCCATCGTGGCAAAGAAATGACCCGATTCAGGTGAATGGTGCAGACTTCAAGCCGATCGAGGTCACACTGAAGGTGGGCGATCCACGGCCTCACCATCTCAACGCAGAGAGAAAGAACCCGATATCTGTGAATGACATCACTTCCCCAAGCGCCACGGCCAGCCGCAACGAGCTCGCCTACGACCTTGACCGGGCCCACGTCTTCCACTCCTGGTCGGCCCAGGGTGCCCTCAAGCCGCTGGTGATCGCCGGCGGGCAGGGCTCCCGGGTCTGGGATTATGACGGGCGCAGCTATCTGGACTTCTCCAGCCAGCTCGTCAACGTGAACATCGGCCACCAGCATCCGGCCGTCACCGCGGCCATCATCGAGCAGGCCGGTCGGCTCGCCACGGTGGCGCCCTCCACGGCGACCCTGACCCGCGGCGAGGCCGCCCAGCGCATCGTCGAACGGGCGCCGGAGGGCTTCAACAAGGTCTTCTTCACCAACGGCGGGGCGGATGCGATCGAGAACGCGATCCGCATGGCGCGCCTGCACACGGGCCGCGACAAGGTGCTCTCCACCTACCGCTCGTACCACGGCAACACGGGCGCGGCCATCGTCGCGACCGGCGACTGGCGCCGCATCCCGAATGAGTTCGCCCGCGGGCACGTGCACTTCTTCGGCCCCTACCTCTACCGCAGCGAGTTCTGGGCGACCAGCCCCGAGCAGGAGTCGGAGCGGGCCCTGCGCCACCTCGAGCACGTGATCCAGAGTGAGGGACCCGCGGGCATCGCGGCCGTGCTGCTGGAATCCATCCCCGGCACCGCCGGCGTGCTCGTGCCGCCGCCCGGCTACCTCGCCGGCGTGCGGGCCCTCTGCGACCGGTACGGCATCATGCTGATCCTCGACGAGGTGATGGCCGGCTTCGGCCGCACCGGCAACTGGTTCGCGTTCGACGGCTTCGACGTGGTGCCGGACCTGATCACTTTCGCGAAGGGCGTCAACTCCGGTTATGTGCCCACCGGCGGTGTGATCATCTCCGACCCCATCGCCCACGACTTCGACACCACGGTCTATCCCGGTGGCCTCACCTACAGCGGACATCCGCTGGCGATGGCGTCGATCGTGGCGGCCCTGGACGCCATGAAGAACGAGGGCATCGTGGAGAACGCCGCCCGGATCGGGCGCGACGTGCTCGCCCCCGGGCTCGCCGAGCTGCAGGCTAAGCACCCGATCATCGGAGAGGTGCGCGGGGTCGGCGTGTTCTGGGCGATGGAACTCGTCTCCGACCGGGAGACCCGCCAGCCGCTCAGCGGCGCCGTGATGGGCCGGATCAAATCGGAGCTGCTGGCCCGCAACCTGCTGCCGTTCCTGGCCGAGAACCGCATCCACGTGGTGCCGCCCTGCGTCGTCACCGACGCCGAGGTCGCCGAGGCGCTCACTATCTACGACGAGGTCCTCAGCCTCGACCGGCTTGTCTGACGCCCCGCGCACCCTCACCCCGACTCGATGAAGAGAATGAAGAGAGACGAACGCCCATGACCGAACTGCCCCTCATCACCCACTGGGTCGACGGGGCTCCCCTCCGGGGAGCCTCGACCCGCACCGCGCCCGTCTTCAACCCCGCCCTCGGCGCCGTCGCGAAGAACGTAATCCTGGCCAGTGCCACCGACGTCGACACCGCCGTCGCCTCCGCCCACGCTGCCTATCCGCTCTGGCGCGACACATCCCAAGCCAAGCGCCAAGGCGTGATGTTCAACTTCCGCGAACTGCTGAACGCGCGCAAAGGCGAGCTGGCCGACATCCTCACCGCCGAACACGGCAAGGTGACCTCGGATGCGCTCGGCGAGATCGCGCGCGGCCTCGAGGTCGTCGAGTTCGCGCTCGGCATGCCGCACCTGAGCAAGGGCGAGTACTCCGAGAACGTGTCCACGGGCGTCGACGTCTACACGCTGCGCCAGCCGCTCGGCGTGGTGGGCATCATCAGCCCGTTCAACTTCCCAGCCATGGTGCCCCTCTGGTTCTTCCCGATCGCCATCGCGGCCGGCAACACGGTCGTGCTCAAACCGAGCGAGAAAGACCCGTCCGCGTCGAACTGGATGGCTGCCCTGATGACCGAGGCCGGCCTGCCCGCCGGTGTGTTCAACGTCCTGCACGGCGACAAGGAAGCCGTCGACGCCCTGCTCGTGCACCCCGACGTGCAGGCGATCTCGTTCGTCGGCTCCACGCCGATCGCGCAGTACATCTACGAGACGGCCGCCCACCACGGCAAGCGCGTGCAGGCCCTCGGCGGCGCGAAGAACCACATGCTCGTGCTGCCGGACGCAGACCTGGACCTGGCCGCGGATGCCGCGGTCAACGCCGGCTTCGGCTCGGCCGGTGAGCGCTGCATGGCGATCAGCGTGGTGGTGGCCGTGGAACCGGTCGCTGACGACCTGGTCGCGAAGATCACCGCGCGGCTGAAGAGCCTCAAGGTGGGCGACGGCATGCGCGGATGCGACATGGGACCTCTGATCACGAAGGTACACCGCGACAAGGTGGCGTCCTACATCGACCTCGCCCAGACCGACGGAGCCGAGGTCGTCGTGGACGGCCGCGGTATCGAGGTGGACGGTGACGCGAGCGGATTCTGGCTCGGTCCGACCCTCTTCGACAAGGTCAGCACGGACTCGGACGTCTACCTCGACGAGATCTTCGGCCCGGTGCTCTCCATCGTGCGGGTCGCCAGCTACGCCGAGGGACTCGACCTGATCAACCGCAGCCGCTACGGCAACGGCACGGCCATCTTCACCAACGACGGCGGTGCGGCCAGGCGGTTCCAGAATGAGGTGCAGGTCGGTATGGTCGGCATCAACGTGCCGATCCCGGTGCCCGTGGCCTACCACTCGTTCGGCGGCTGGAAGGACTCCCTGTTCGGCGACGCCAAGGCCTACGGCCCGGCCGGGATCGCCTTCTACACCCGAGAGAAGGCCATCACGAGCCGGTGGCTGGACCCGAGCCACGGCGGTATCAACCTGGGCTTCCCACAGAACGCCTAGGGAATGAGGGCGTGCTTGGCCTGCACGCGGGCGGCCTCGGTGCGGAGCACCTCCAGAACGGTGCGCACGGCGAGGCGCTCGGCCCGATCGGGGCGCATCAGCGCCACGATTTGCCGTTCGGCGTCCACCCCGCGGAGCGGCTTGAGCACGAGGCGGCCCGGCTGGTCACCGCCCCAGGTGTACCGGGGCACCAGAGCGATGCCGAGGCCTGCCACGACGAACGCTTCGATCACCCGCAGGTCGGCGAACTGCTGGGCGACGGTGATCTGACTGCCTGCCTTCTGCTCGATCTGGTGCAGGATGCGCTCGAACGGGTAGCCGGTCGGCGCGCCGATCCAGGTCTCGCCGATCACGTCCGCCGGGGTGATCCACGACCGGGAGGCCAGCCGGTGGTCGGCCGGCAGCCCGACGTCGAGCGGCTCTGTCATCAGCGGGACCACCGTCAGTCCGCGTCCGCCCCATGGAAGCTGGCCGCGCAGGCTGTAGGCGAGCACGATGTCGTACTCCGCCGTGAGCGCGGGGAAGTCGCTCAGTTCCGGGTCCTTGTCGGTGCAGTTGACGATGAGTCCGGGCACGGCGGCGATGCTTCTCACCGCTCCCGGCAGCAGCATCTCGCCCGCGGTCGGAAAGGTGACCAGGCTCACCTCGCCCGTGGCGTCGTTGCGGAACTCGTCCCAGACCGCCCGGGCGCGGGCGAGGGCGACCGCGACATCCGTCGCGCTGCGGGCCAGAGCGCGGCCGGCATCCGTCAGAATGAGGCCGCGACCGCTGCGCTCGGTGAGCGGAAGGCCGGCCTCGCGTTCGAGCACTTTCAGCTGCTGCGAGACAGCGGATGGCGTGCGGTGCGTGGCGCGGGCAACCTCAGTGATGCTGTGGCGCTCGGCCAGTTCGCGGAGAAGTTCGAGTCGTTGGACATCCATGTAGTAACGCTACACACTCCGTGCAGAACTATGTGATTGTGCTGCAAAGTCAAAGATGATGAAATAAATACGTCGAACTCGAGCAATGGTGCCTCCGTCTCCCCGATACTCAACCCCATTTCCCGAAAGGTACGACCGTGTTTGTTCTTCTCGCCGTTCTCGTTCTCATCGTCATCTCCTCCGTCGTTGCCGTCGTCGTCGACGTGCACAAGGACGGATTCCGCCGCGTTCCCGAGCGCAAGCTCGTTCGTATCTTCTAGAGCAACGCCTGCTTCAGGTTCACCGACCGGGCGATGGCCTAAAGTTGGTCCTGTGACGGACACACGCCAGCAGCTCATCGCCCACATCTCGGCCGAGGCCGTTTTCCGCGGGGATTTCACCTTGACCAGCGGCAAGAAGGCGACGTATTACGTCGACCTGCGCAAGGTCAGCCTCGACCATCGCGTCGCCCCACTGATCGGCCAGGTCATGCTCGACCTGATCGCGCACATTCCGGATGTCACCGCGGTCGGCGGCATGACCATGGGTGCCGACCCGGTGGCGGCGGCCATCCTGCACCAGGGCGTGGCACGCGGAGCCGCGTACGACGCCTTCGTCGTGCGCAAGGAGCCCAAGGACCACGGCCGGGGCAAGCAGGTCGAAGGACCCGATCTCGCCGGCAAGCGCGTCGTCGTGCTCGAAGACACGTCCACCACGGGCGGTTCGCCCCTGGCGGCGATCGACGCGCTCCTCAAGGTCGGTGCGATCATCGCCGCCGTCGCCGTCGTGGTCGACCGGAACACGGGCGCGCGCGAAGTGATCGAAGCCGCGGGCTACCCCTATTACGCCGCGATCGGCCTTGAGGACCTGGGGCTGAACTAGTGCCCACAAATGAGGTGCCCGGCGAGGACGGAATGAAGTGGCTGGCATCTCAGCTCGGTGACGGCGCGCGCCCGGCCCTGCCGGACGAATATTCGCCCCGCCAGTCGCCGCGGTGGCCGAGAACCTCCCGCATTGTTCCACCGGCACCCGCCGAGCCGACGACCCATACCGGCGTCTTCCTCTGGGGGCTCAAGCCGACCTCCCAGCCTGACCCTCGACTCGCCAAGGGTGCCGCGGCTCGGGCCGCCGCTGCTGCGGCTGGCGCTGCTGGTCCCGCTCCGGCGCCTCCTGCCGCTCCTGTGCCTTCGTCGGGAGCGACGCCATCGGCTGGAGCGACGCCTTCGGCTGCGGGACCAGCGAATGTGACCGGATCCGTGCCGATCACGACCGCGGCCCTGTTCGTCCTGACGCCCGCAAACCCGGCGCGTGCTGCTTCTGCAGTCGATGGGGCTGCTTCCGGGGCTGCTTCGTCTGCTGAGTCGGCTGTCGTCGCGGCGGCTGCGGCCGCGTCCTCGTCTGCGGCCGCGTTTTCCGAGCTCCAGCCGGCCGCGTTCGCGCCCTCGGCCGCTGTCAGGTCGGCGGCTTCGTCCGCCGCGCTCACGGATGACTCGGCTTCGGAACTGACGCCGGCCGAAACACGCTCGGCCTCAGCTTCGGGGCCCGCCCCGTGGGCGCCCGACGCGTCGGCACCGGCCCCTCTTCCACCCGTCGAGGCTCCCGCGCCTCTGCCGATGCTCGGCGGGAACGGGCCGGACGAGTCTGACCGGAGCGGCAGCATCCGTTCGGAGAAAGCCGATCTCGCACCGGCGCCGTGGTGGACCACCTTCACGCAGTCGCCGCTCGAGCTGACCGCTGAGGAGGTCGCGGCCGCCGATCTGCTGGCCGGGCGCACGCCGCCTGCTCCCGACCCCGAGCCGGCCGCGCTGCCGGCTCCGGTCTCCGCCCGCGGCCGTCTGCGCGCACGACTGGCCGCGTCACTGTCGACTCCGGTCCCTCTCGCGGGCCAGGCCCGCGACGCCGCCGGGATCGCTGGAGCCGGGGCCCGAGTTGCGGCGGGAGCCGCGGCCGTTGTTGCCGCCCCAGGTGCCCCGTTAGCCGCGGCAGCCATCCCGGCGCCGGAGGCAGCCTTCCCCGCACCGGATGCCCGTGCAGGTACACGGCTGGCCGAGACGGCGGCGCAGGCCTCGGCCGCGGCCCGCTCCGCGCCCACCGCCGCCCCGACTCCACCTTCACTGGCCGCAACGCCGGCCCACCTGTCCACCACGTCCGCGTCCGCGTCAGCCACGTCCGCGTCCGCCGCGCCCGCGTCCGCCGTCACTGCTTCCCCCGAACCTGCACCAGCCGGGGCTGGGGCCGGTATCCACGCCGGTGCGAGTGCTGCTGCTGCCACCACTCCGCGGCCCGCGTCGGGTACGACCAATATGTTCGGTGCGGCATCCCCGCGCCCCGCGTCGGGTACGAACTCCTCGTCGGGCGTGGCCACTCCGGTCGCAGCGAACGGCCGGCGTTCCGCAGTGGACGCGGCGCCGTCCGGCGCCGTTGCCGATGCCGCGCGGCTGGCCTCGGCCGGTCGCCCGCCCGGAGGCAGCCGCCCCGGCAGGCCCCGGCTTCTGATCTGGAGCGTCGGCGGCCTGGTGGTCGTGCTCGCGCTGGCGGCACTGTTCTTCCTCGGGCAGAGCCTGGTCGGCGGCGACGCTGCCCCCGTTGCGGTGGCCACGTCCAGCGCTACACCTGCCCCGAGCGCCACCCCGAGTGTGGCGCCGTCGGCGCCGCCCGAGGCCACCGGCCCGCAGCCGGTCGGCGTGCACCAGTGGGACACCCTGTTCGGCGGCGAATGCCTGCAGCCGTACGTGACACCCTGGGAAGAGGAATTCACGGTCGCCGACTGTGCCACCCCGCATGCGGCTCAGCTCGTGTACCGCGGAGTGTTCGCCGGGGATGCCGCCACAGCCTTCCCTGGCGAGGCCGAGCTGGCCGGGCAGATCAACCTGCTCTGCAGCGCGACCGGCGTCATCGACCTGGCCGCGGCCTCGGCCTACGGCGACGTGCAGGTGCAGGGTAGTTACCCGATCACCGAGGAACAGTGGTCCGATGGCGGCCGCTCCTACTACTGCTTCGTGAGCCGGGCCTCCGGCGAGCCGATGAACGCGAGCATCGCGGGCCCCGGACCGGTACCCGCCGCATAAGCGTTCCGGAGCATCCGTCACCGACGTCTGCCGCCTGGCTGTCTGGCTGCCTGGCTGCCTTGTAGCGCAGCGGAACCCCAGCCGTGCAACCGGGATCCGCCGTCGCCGCCCATGCCCGATGATCGAACGAATTCGACGGAGATTTTGCCGAAAATGGTCAGTTCTGGGTCGCAACCGGGGTGGTGGCGCAAAATCTCCGTCGAATTCGTCAGGGCCTGGCGGGAGGGAGAGCGGGAGCAGGAGCGGCGGGCGCGGCGGTAGAAGTGCTGAGGCGACGGGTGCGGCAGAGCGCGGCTACGATGGGAGCGGCGGAACCTAGATCGCGTCGGACTCCACGGGCTCCTTGGAGACCAGCTCGTGCACGCCGGAGAGGATCTCGTCCGGGCGGAACGGGTAGCGGTGCACCTCAGCGTCGTCACTGATGCCGCTCATCACGAGAATGGTGTGCAGCCCGGCCTCGATCCCGGCGATGATGTCGGTGTCCATCCGATCACCGATCATGGCCGTGTTCTCCGAGTGCGCGCCGATCTTGTTCATCGCTGAGCGGAACATCATCGGGTTCGGCTTGCCCACCACATAGGGCTCCATGCCGGTGGCCTTGGTGATCAGGGCCGAGATTGCACCCGTGGCGGGCAGGGGGCCGTCCGCACTGGGGCCGGTCGCATCCGGGTTCGTCGAAATGAAGCGGGCACCGTTCAAGAGCAGACGGATGGCCTTGGTGATGGCCTCGAACGAGTAGTTGCGGGTTTCGCCGACCACCACGTAGTCCGGGTTCGTCTCGGTCATGATGAAACCCGCCTCGTGCAGGGCGGTCGTGAGTCCGACCTCGCCGATCACGAAGGCGGTGCCGCCGGGCGCCTGGGAGCGGAGGAAGTCGGCCGTCGCCAGCGCGGAGGTCCAGATGCGGTCTTCGGGCACGTTCAGGCCCGAGGCGCGCAGGCGGGCACTGAGGTCCCGGGGGGTGAAGATCGAGTTGTTCGTGAGCACCAGGAACGGCGTGCCGGCGTCGCTCCACTGCTGCAGCAGCTGCGCCGCGCCCGGCAACGGGCTGTTTTCATGCACGAGCACGCCATCCATATCGGTGAGCCAGCATTCGATGTCTTCGCGGCGTGTCATTGGGTGCTCCCTTGGTTCGGGGATAAGCCTAGCGGCGCGAGGTTTCCGGACGGTTACGAGGTGAGCCAGATCGATCGGGCCGCCGCAGACGACAGCCGACAGATGCCGCCGCCCGGCAGCCGCACCACGCCGGGTTCGAGAACGGTGAGCCGGGTTCCCGGGCCGACCCGGTGCACGGCAAGGTCGCGCAGGATGTCCGGGTCGCGGTCACTGATGCGCACGACCGCCCCGACGTGGCCGGGTGCGGCCTCCGCCAGCAGGATGGCGTCCGGCCGGGTCAGGCTGCCGTCCTCGGCCGGGATCGGGTCCCCGTGCGGGTCGGCCGACGGATGCCCGAGCCGATCGTCGATCGCCGCCAGCAGCCGGTCCGAGATCGAGTGCTCGAGCACCTCCGCCTCGTCGTGCACCTCGTGCCAGTCGTAGCCCATTTCCCGCACGAGCCAGGTCTCGATCAACCGGTGCCGGCGCACCACCGCGGTCGCCCGCAGGAAACCGGTCCGGCTCAGGGTGAGCGGCCCGTAGGGGACGTGCTCGATCAGGCCGCCGGCGGCGAGCTTCTTCACCATCTCGGTGACCGATGACGGCGCCACCCCCAGCCGCGCGGCCAGCACCGAAGGCGTGATCGGGTTCGGCTGCCATTCGGTGTGCGCGTAGATGGTCTTGAGGTAGTCCTCGGCCGCGGGTGTGGGGTGTTTCATCACGCCCCTGTGAACACGAGCACGAGCAGCACCACGTTCAGGGCCACCAGGAGCAGGACGCAGACGGCGCCGGCGACTGTCGTGTACCAGCGGTTGACATGCTCGCCGAGCACCCCGCGCTGCATGGTGAGCCAGACCAGGGGGATCAGCGCGAACGGGATGCCGAACGACAGGACGACCTGGCTGAGCACCAGGGCCTCGGTCGGGTCGAAACCCACCCCCAGGATCAGCAGCGCGGGAATGAGGGTGACCACGCGACGCGCCAGCAGCGGCACGCGCACGTGCAACAGGCCGTGCATGATCTCCGCTCCCGCGTACGCTCCGACCGAGGTGGAGGCCAGCCCGGAGGCGAGCAGCCCGACCGCGAACACCGTCGCGATCACGGGCCCGAGGGTTGCCTCGAGGGCGGCGTGGGCGCCCTCGAGCGTGTCGGTCCCGGCGACGCCCTGCAGAGCGGATGCCGCGAGCAGCAGGATCGACAGGTTCACCGTGCCGGCGATGGCCATCGCGATGGTGACGTCCCATTTGGTGGCCCAGAGCAGGCGTCGCGTTGCTGCGCCGTCCGCCACGACGGGGAATCGGTCCCGGGTGAGCGCGGAGTGGGCGTAGATGGCGTGCGGCATGATCGTCGCGCCGAGGATGGACGCGGCCAGGAGCACCGAATTCGCGCCCTCGAACCGCGGCACGAGGCCGGCGACGACGCTGCCGGCATCCGGCGGAGCGAAGAACACCCCGGCCGCGAAGCCCACGGTGATGATGAGCAGCAGCGCCACGATGACGCGTTCGAAGGTGCGCGGGCCGCGCCGGGTCTGCACCGTGAGCACGATCATCGAGATGACCCCGGTGATCACGCCGCCGGCAAGCAGGGGGAGGCCGAAGAGCAGGTTCAGGGCGACCGCGCCGCCGATGATCTCGGCCAGGTCGGTGGCCATGGCCACCAGTTCCGCCTGCACCCAGTAGAGGCGGCGGGTGAGCGGGCGCCGAATACGTACCCCGAGAATTTCCGGCAGGCTCGTGCCGGTTACGATGCCGAGCTTGGCCGAGAGGTACTGGATCAGCCAGGCCATCACGTTGCCGGCCACGACCACCCAG
This sequence comes from Cryobacterium sp. TMT2-14, assembly GCF_004402465.1. Classification (NCBI taxonomy): domain Bacteria; kingdom Bacillati; phylum Actinomycetota; class Actinomycetes; order Micrococcales; family Microbacteriaceae; genus Cryobacterium; species Cryobacterium sp. TMT2-14. The sequence goes on from NZ_SOFV01000035.1 coordinate 91,868, forward strand.
ACCAGCAGGTAGCCGTAGCGAGCACCGGCCGTCATATTGCTGGCGACGTTGCCGGGGTCGAGGTAGGCCACGCCCGCGACGAGGGCAGGGCCGAGCAACCAGAGCAGGTGAGAGGATGCCACGGTGGCGATCTCAGGGACCGGTCCCCTCGCATCCGTGCGCACGTTGTTTTTAGCCACACCGAAAGGATAGGGCAGATTTAGGCATGCCGAAAGATCAGTGCCTGCGTGGGCGGCCCGGCACACCAACGTTTCGGCGCGGTCATACGTTTTAGTAGCTAAGCAGAGGGAGGAAACGGGTTCACGGTCGGTGGGGCCGAGGCCTACGTGCGGCGGGCCATCTTCAGCGGCTACCTCGACGAGGGCCGGAAACGCACCCCTGTGGAGCCGGATCGCCCACCGGGCCGCGCTGTCCGCAGCGCTCGCCGGGCCGCTCGCCGCCGGAACCACCGACCGTGCCACCCACCCGATCACCCACCCGATCCCGCCCCGACCGGCCCGCGCTCCCGCCGGGGGAGTACCAGATCTCGGCGGCGATCGACCCGTTCACGGATGCCGGCGCCGGCCGGTCTGACGCTGCGCTGACCCTGTGCCGAGACGCGGCCGCCTCTGAACTGGGCGGTTACTCCTCGCGCAGGTCCTCGGGAATCGTGGCGACGGGGACCGGGGCCTTGCCGCGGGTGCGCTTCTTCTCGCGGCCGGCCTTGTAGAGCTCGGACAGGATCGGCACGCCCGAGAGCAGCACGATGCCGATGATGAAGAATTCGGAGTACGTCGCCACGAACTCGATCTGGCCGAGCAGGTAGCCCATCAGGGTGCTTCCGACACCCCAGGCGAAGGCGCCGATCAGGTTGAAGAACACGAAGGTGCGGTAGTGCATCCGTCCCACACCGGCGGCGAGAGGCACGAAGGCGCGGAACACGGGCAGGAAGCGGGCGATGATGATGGCCTTGCCGCCGTGCTTGGCGAAGAACGCGTTGGTGCGTTCCACGTTCTTCGGGTTGAACAGGCGGTTCTGCTCGCGGGTGAAGACGGCGGGGCCGGACTTGCGGCCGATTAAATAGGCGACCTGGTCACCGGCGAACGCGGCGATGAAGATGACGAGGCAGGTCACCCAGATCGGAAAGGGCACATCCCCGGTGGCGGTGAGCAGGCCCACGGTGAAGAGCAGCGAGTCGCCGGGCAGGAACGACAAGACGATGAAAGCCGTCTCGACGAACACGATGGTGGCCACGCCGAGGAGCACGAACGAACCGAACCAGCCGATCAGCCACTCCGAGTCGAGAAAGTCGATACCGAAGAGCGTGGGATGCATGGTGATGGTTCCTTCCGGGCGGGGTGCGAGCCGGCGAAACGCGAACCCTGCAAGTCAGAATACCCGACGGCATGCCCGGCATGCCCGGCACGCCCGGCGGTGCCCGGCGGGATACGTTGGATCGGTGCAAGAACCGCAGAACCCCACGCCCGAACTGTCCACCCACGGCGTCGGACCCTGGGCCGGAGAGTGGCCCGAGGAGTCGTTCTACGACCGCGAGCTGCTCGAGCGCGGCGACACGCGCAACGTGATCGACCGCTACCGCTACTGGAGTATGGCGGCGATCGTCGCCGACCTCGACGAGAAGCGGCATCCGTTTCACGTCGCCATCGAGAACTGGCAGCACGACATGAACATCGGCTCGATCGTGCGCAGCGCCAACGCGTTCGCCGCCGACACGGTGCACATCATCGGGCGCAAGCGGTGGAACAAGCGCGGGGCCATGGTCACCGACCGGTACCAGCACGTGCTGCACCACCCGGATGTCGCGTCCTTCGTCGAGTGGGCCGCCGCCGAGACCTTGCCGATCATCGCCATCGACAACGTGCCCGGCAGCGTGATCATCGAAACCTTCCGCTTCCCCGAGCGCTGCGTGCTCCTGTTCGGGCAGGAGGGTCCCGGCCTCTCTCCCGAAGCGATCGAGGCAGCGGATGCCGTCGTCGAGATCAGCCAGTTCGGCTCCACCCGCTCGCTCAACGCGTCGGCCGCCGCGGCTGTCACCATGCACAACTGGGTGTTGCAGCACCGGTTCTGAGCGGGCGTTTCACCACCCCGATCCCTCCACAATCAGGGCCTGATCGGGTTATCCACAGGGTGCGTGTAGGTGGGCGGATGCCGCGGGTAATGTCGGTGGGTGCCCGTAGCGTGTGTGTCATGAAGCCCTCATTTATTGAAGTGCAAGAGGCTCTCGGGGAGCATTTCGAGGCGATCGCGGAGGCCGAATTGGCCATCGCCGTGGCGTTCGCTCGGCGGGCGGAGTTGGTCGAGGCGGGCCG
>NZ_SOFV01000002.1:0-41369 GCF_004402465.1 Cryobacterium sp. TMT2-14
CTACTACCTCAAAGAAGGCCTCCGGCTGGTCTTCAAGCTGCCCCGCGACGAAGCCGCCGAGGCCCTGGACAAGTGGGTCGGATGGGCCCGCCGCAGCCGGATCCCGTCGTTCGTGAAACTTCAACGCTCCATCGTTAAGCACCGGGCCGCGATCCTTGCATCGATCGAGCACGGCCTCTCCAACGGCCGCATCGAATCCGTCAATACCAAGATCCGACTACTCACCCGAATCGCCTTCGGCTTCAAATCGCCCGACGCCCTCATCGCCCTCGCCATGCTCANGCCCGACGCCCTCATCGCCCTCGCCATGCTCAGCCTCGGCGGCCACAAACCCGCACTCCCCGGCCGGGTTTAACCCACAGAAGCAGCAGGAGAGCCAGAATCTCCGTCGATTTCGTTCAAGGAGAGTCGCTGTAAGGCCCCAAAAACCCCAATCGGCGAACCCTCATCGCCCACGGCGGCGGGACTCACACAGCGGGAAGCTAGAAGACGTCCGGGCTCGGCGTGCTCGATTGGCGGATCGACACGTCGGCGTGCCGGTCGAAGCGGTAGCCGACCCCGCGCACGGTGCGCACGATGTCTTCGTAGCGACCGAGCTTGGCGCGCAGGCGACGCACGTGCACGTCGATGGTGCGCTCATTCGGCGCGTCTTCCTCGTCGGAGGCGTTCCACAGCTTGGCGATCAGTTCGGCGCGCTCGATGGTGCGGCCTTCGCGGAGCACCAGGTACTGCAGCAGCTCGAATTCCTTGTAGGTGAGCGCCGCGGTCTCGCCGTCGAGGATGACTCGCTTACGGGAGATGTCCACCACGACGCCGCCGAGTGCGCGGTCGGGGTCGTCTGTCACAGTGCGGTGCCGGGCCAGCGCAGTCGGGTCCTGCAGGGCGAGGCGCACGACGTCGACGTCGCGTCCACCGGCTCCGGCGGGCGCCAGTGCGACGGCGGCATGAGTCTCCGCGGTCGGCGCGATGGTTCCGGTGAGGGCTTTGAGCGCCTCGACGATGCGGCTGAGGCTGGTCCCGGCCGCGGCGGCCGTGGCCTCGTCGATGCCGACGTAGAAAACGAAGCCGCGGGCCTGAGTGCCCTCGGGCACGGCGCGGATGCGGGGTGCGGCGGGCGTCGGAACGGCCTGGCGTACGAGGCGTGCGGCCTGGGCCGAGCGGGCGGTGTCAATGTGGGCAAGCGACATGAGAGTAATCCTTGGCTGGGGTACTGCAGGTGAACCCGACGCTGAGGAGCTGTTCCGGGTTCGAAAAAGTGCGGCCGGTGAGGCCTGGAGGGAGCGAGAGAGGCTCCGGAATTCAACCAGCCGGCCGCGTGAAGTCAGCGGGGCGGGAACTCGGCGAGGTGTTCGCTGCTTAGCGGGACATTCGGCAACACGCACAGCAGCTGCCGGGCATCATCATGCCGGCAGTCCCGGGGGCCTCGAAGGAGGTCTGGGGGCGTGCGCTCGTTGTCATAGTTGCGAGTAAAGCCCACTGTTACGGCGTGTGTCAATTCTGCAACCAAGGATGACGCCGTGTGACACGCATCACGTTCGGTGGCTCCGCGGCGGATCGGAGAATCCACTGCGGATCGCGAAAGCATGAAAGTTTCCATGATGAAATTCAATTTCATCAAAGATTCTTGAATATGCCGGGTACTGGCGCCCGGCATGTCGCAGGACCTGCGGTGTCCGCCGCCCGGCGGAATTGGTGCTCGCTAGAGCTAGACCAAACCGTAGAGGCGGTCGCCGGCGTCACCGAGGCCGGGAACGATGTATCCGTGCTCGTCAAGCTTGTCGTCGACGGCACCGAGAACGATGGTCACTTCGCGGCCCTCGAGGGCCTTCTCGACCGCGGCGAGCCCCTCAGGCGCGGCGAGGATGCAGATGGCCGTGACATCGACGGCGCCGCGGTCGAAGAGGAACTGGATGGCTGCGATCAGCGAACCGCCCGTGGCCAGCATCGGGTCGAGCACGAAGCACTGGCGGTCGGAGAGGTCGTCGGGCAGGCGCTCCGCGTAGGTGGCGGGCTGAAGGGTCTCCTCGTTGCGGGCCATGCCGAGGAAGCCGACCTCTGCCGTCGGTAGCAGTTTGACCATGCCCTCGAGCATGCCCAGGCCGGCGCGGAGGATCGGCACGACGAGCGGCTTGGGGTCGCTGATCTGCACGCCGCGGGCCTCGGAGACCGGGGTCTGCACGGTCACGTCTTCGACTCGCACGCCGCGGGTCCCCTCATAGGCGAGGAGGGTCATCAGCTCTTCGACAAGTGACCGGAAGATCGGCGACGGCGTGTTCTTGTCTCGGAGTACCGTGAGTTTGTGGGTGATCAGGGGGTGGTCGGCTACGTGGACTCGCATAGGCTCAATCTACTAGTCGGGAAGGGAACGTAGATGGGCGAGGTCGATCGCCGGCACAGCGAATGGATGCGGCTCGCGCTCTGCGAGGCCCGCGCTGCCCTCGAAACGGGGGATGTGCCCGTCGGTGCGGTGGTGCTGGACCCGTCCGGCCGTGTGATCGGCCGCGGACGCAACGAGCGCGAAGCGCTGCAGGATCCCACCGGCCACGCCGAGATCGTCGCCATCCGTCTCGCTGCCGCGTCCCTGGGGGACTGGCACCTGACCGGCTGCACCCTGGTGGTGACGTTGGAGCCCTGTGTGATGTGCGCGGGCGCGATCCTGGCCGCACGGGTGCCGGTCGTGGTTTTCGGAGCGTGGGACGAGAAGGCCGGCGCCTCCGGATCGGTCTACGACGTGCTGCGTGACCGCCGGCTCAATCACCGCGCTGAGGTCTACGCCGAGGTCGACGCTGACGAATGCGGGGAACTGCTCAGGGCGTTCTTCGCGGACCCAGCCCGTCGAGCCATTCGCTGAACATGGACCGGGAAGCGTTCTGCATACCGCTGGAGTAACGTTCGCGTTCGCGGCGCAGGTCGCCCACGTCGAAGCCCTCGGCGGCCACCTCCGCCTCCGAGGCCGCCAGCCACACCTCGTGCATCTCCTCGGTGACCTCCGGGTGGAACTGCACGGCCAGCGCCCAGTCTCCGATCCCGAAGGCCTCATTGCCGTACTGGGGGGACCCGGCGAGCCGTGTCACCCCGTCGGGCAGGTCGAACGTGTCGCTGTGCCACTGGAAGACGGGTACGCCGCTGACGTGCCGCAGCGGGGAGGTCGCCCCGGCCTTCGTGGGCTCCACGGAACGGTAGCCGATCTCGTTCGTCGGCCCGCGGTAGACGCGGGAGCCCAGGGCGCTCGCCATGAGCTGCGCACCCAGGCACACGCCGAAGACGGGCAGAGAGGCGCCGAGCCGCTGCGTGAGCAGGTCGATCTCGGCGTGCAGCGCGGGGAACTCGTCGGCCTCGTAGACCCCCATCTCGCCGCCGAGAACGACCAGCAGGTCGGCTTCCCGCGGGTCGAGGGCGCGCACATCCTCCTTGAGCGTGTCGACGTAGCGAATGGAGTAACCGTACTCCCGCAGCACCGGTTCGAGGTTGCCGAGGTGGATCGTGTCATCGTGGCGCAGGACGACCGCGGTGCGGGTCACTCGCTGCCTTTGATGACGATGGTGTCGGTGGGCGGCGTGCGGCGGTTGGGGTCGAAGAACAGGCCCGGCTCGAGGTAGATGACGCGGGCCGCCGGCACGGCCTCGCGGATGCGGGTTTCGACGGTGCTGATGCCCGCTGCCACATGGGAGAAATGGCTGTCGGCCTCGAAGGCGATCCTGGCGGCGACGAGCAGTTCGTCCGGGCCGAGGTAAAGGGTCTTGAGGTGGATGATCTTGCGCGTCTCCGGACCGGCCAGGATGGCACGCTCGATGGCCGCGGCATCCGTTTTACCGGCGCCTTCGCCGACGAGGAGGCTCTTGGTCTCTACGCCGAGGACCACGGCGACCAGGACGAGCAGTACGCCGATGAACAGGGTGCCGATGGCATCCCAGACGGGCTCGCCGGTGATGATGGTGAGGCCGACGGCGAGGAAGGCGAAGACCAGGCCGGCGAGAGCGGCGATGTCTTCGAGCAGCACGACGGGCAACTCGGGCGCCTTCGCGTGCCTTACGAACTGCACCCAGCTTTGGTTGCCGCGCACGAGGTTCGATTCCTGGATGGCGGTGCGAAGTGAGAAGGACTTGAGGCCCATGGCGACCAGCAGCACCGCGATGGGCAGCCACGGCACGTCGAGCGGGTGCGGGTCCTGCAGCTTCCGCACACCCTCGTAAAGGGAGGAGACGCCGCCGACGGAGAACAGGATGATCGACACCACGAACGCGTAGACGTAGCGTTCCCGGCCGTAGCCGAACGGATACTCCTTGTCGGCTTCCTGCTTGGCCTTGCGACCGCCGACGAGCAGAAGCACCTGATTTCCGGAGTCGGCCAGGGAGTGCACGCCCTCGGCGAGCATCGAGGAGGAACCGGAGAATGCCCAGGCCACGAATTTCGTGATCGCGATCCCCAGATTGGCGAGGAGTGCCGCCACGATTGCTTTTTTCCCGCCAGAAGTGCTCATGGGGCAATCCTAGAATGCACACCAGACGGACCCGGCACAGGGGGCGAAAGTAGACTCGTCGGATGACTTCGACTGCAACCACCACACTGCCCGCCATCGCGTTCCTCGGCGCCGGATCGATGGCGAGGGCCGTTCTGACCGGGCTGCTGAACCCGAATGTGACCGTTCTGGGCGGCATCCGGGCAACCAACCGCTCCACGGCGAAGGCCGACGAACTCGCAGGAATCCCCGGCGTCACCGCCTGGGCCACCGCCGACGAGCCCACGGCCAACCGCAAGGCCGTCGCCGGCGCGCGCATCGTGATCGTCGCCGTGAAGCCCGTCATGGTCCTCGACCTGCTGGCCGAGATCGCCGACAGTCTCGAACCGGGCACGCTCGTCATCAGTGTCGCCGCCGGCGTCACCATTGCCACGTTCGAGGCGTCGCTGCCCGAATCCGTGTCAGTCATCCGCTCGATGCCGAACACGCCGGCCCTCGTCGGCAAGGCCGTCACCGGGCTGAGCGCCGGCACGCGGTCCAGCGACACCGATCTCGAGCTCGCGAGGTCCCTCTTCGGCACCGTCGGCGACGTCCTGGTCGTGCCGGAGGAGAAGCTCGATGCCCTCAGCACCATCTCCGGGTCAGGTCCGGCCTACGTTTTCTACCTGATCGAGCAGCTCACCGCCACGGCGATCGCCAAGGGTTTCACCCCGGAGGAGGCCGCGGTCATGGTGAACGGCACCTTCCTCGGTGCGACGAGCCTGCTGGTGGCATCCGACCTGTCCCCGACGGAACTGCGCCGCCAGGTCACAAGCCCGAGCGGCACCACCGAGCGTGCCGTGTGGGAGCTGGAAAAGGGCGGGATCAAGGACCTGTTCGACCGGGCGACGGATGCCGCACTCGCCCGGGCCCGCGAACTCGCCGGCCACTAGACCTCCAGGCCACGAGAACTCCAGGCCCCTAGAACTCCAGCGACGCGAACCGCTCGATGTCGGACTCGGTGCCGGAGACGATGATCAGGTCCTGGTCGGTGATGACCGTCTTCTCGGTGGCGTAGGTGAAGGGGCGGTCGGGGCTCTTCACGCCGACCACGGTGACGTTGTACTTGCGGCGCAGCCCGGATTCGGTCAGGTTCAGGCCCCGGATCGGCTTGGGCGGGATCATCTTGACCAGGGCGAAGTCGTCGTCGAATTCGATGAAGTCGAGCAGGCGTCCGGAGACGAGGTGCGCCAGGCGTTCGCCTGCCTGTGCCTCCGGGAAGACGACGTGGTTCACCCCGATGCGCTCGAGGATCGTGCCGTGCGACTTGGAGATCGCTTTCGCCCAGATCTGCGGGATCCCGAGGTCGACCAGATTCGCCGCGATCAGCACACTGGCCTCGACGGACGAGCCGACGGCGCAGACGGCGATCGAGAATTGCTGCGCGCCGATCTGGCGAAGCGCTTCCAGGGAGGTGGCGTCGGCCTGCACCGCGTGCGTGACGCGTTCGGACCACTTCTGCACGAGGACCGCGCTGTCGTCGACGGCGAGCACATCCCGTCCGAGCCGGTCGAGTTGCCCCGCGGTGGCCGCGCCGAACCGGCCGAGGCCGATCACGAGCACCGGTGCGTCGTGTTTGAAGCGGTCAGCCAACGATGGGTCTCTCTTCCGGACGGGAGAACAACTGCCTGCTCTGGCTCGCGGCGAGGGCAGCCGCGAGGGTCACTGTACCAATCCTGCCCATGAACATGGTTGCCGCCAGCACATACACTCCGGCCGGAGGCAGTTCGCCGGTCAGGCCCGTCGACAGGCCGCAGGTGGCGAACGCGGAGATCACATCGAAGAGCACCTGGTCGAACGGCGCGTTGGAGATCTGCAGGATCAGGATGCTGGACACGGCAACCGTCGTGGCGCCCCACAGCACCACGCTGACCGCGAGCCTCAGGATGTCGCTGGGGATCCGGCGGCCGAACGCTTCCATCTGGCTTCGTCCGCTGGCCTCGGCGAAGGCGGCGAGGAAGAGGATGGCCAGGGTCGTCACCTTGATGCCGCCGGCGGTCGACGCGGAGCCGCCGCCGATGAACATCAGCATGTCTGTGGCGAGCAGGCTCGCCCCCTGCAGGTCGCTGATGTCGATGGTCGCGAAGCCCCCGGACCGGGTCATCATCGACAGGAAGAGCGACTGGAAGATCGTGTCGCCCACGTTCAGCGACCCGAACGTCTTCGGGTTGTCGAACTCGAGCGCGATGTACACGGCAACGCCGGCCACGAGCAGCACCACGGTCGTGAAGAGGGTCAGTTTCACGTGCAGCGACCAGCGTCTGGGGCTATGCCAGCCCCGGGCGAGGGCGTAGATCACCGGGAAACCCAGGCTGCCGAGGAAGGCGCCCACCATCAAGGCGCTGAGGAACCAGTAGTCGCTGGCGAACGGGGCCAAAGCTCCGACGTTGGGGGAGAAGCCGCTGTTGGTGAACGCCGTGGCCGCGTAGTACACGCTCTGCCAGAGCGCCTCGCCGACAGGTGTCCCGACCGCGAGGATACGCGGAAAGAGCAGGATAGCCACGACCAGCTCGATTACGAAGGCGCTGATCGCGACCGTCACGAGCAGGTTGCCGACCTCGCCCAGGCGAACGGCCTGTCCTTCATTGACCGGTCCGGCATGGATGCGGGAGGGGTTTGTGTCACTGGCGGCCATCAGCCGGGCGCGCAGGCCCAGGCGCCGGGAAATGACCATTCCCATCAGGGAGGCGAGGGTCAGCACGCCGACCCCGCCGATATTGACACCGACCACCACCAGGACATTGCCGAAGGCCGACCAGTGCGTGGCCATGTCCACCGTCGCTAGGCCGGTCACGCAGATCACCGACACCGCGGTGAAGAGGGCGTCGTGCAGCGGGGTGACGATGCGGTCTGCCGTGGCGATGGGCAGGGAGAATAGGAGGGTGAACACCAGGACCAGCGCGGTGAAAACGAGGATGGCGAATCGGGACGGCGAGCTGCGGACCAGACCGTCCACTGAGTCTCGCAACCAGGCGTACCAACTGGTGGGACGCGGTGCGAAGGCGGAGTCCGCCATCCGTGTCTGCACTGAAACCTCCGACTTGCTCGCGACGAACGGCCGTCGACATGGTATCCCCCACCGGGAATGAGTAGCCTTGAGGCATGGCAGACATCTTCGGCGTGGTGGCGGATTCGACCCGACGCGAAATTCTACGCATTCTCCTCGAGCGATACAACCAATCGAACACGGCCGGCGGAGAGCTGAGCGTGTCTGACATCGTCGACAAGCTCGGCCTGAGCCAGCCAACCATCTCGAAGCACCTGAAGGTGCTGCGCGAAGCGGGCCTGGTGGGCGTGAGAGAAGCCGGTCAGCACCGGTATTACCATCTTGACTACGCGCCGCTCGAGGAAATCGAAGACTGGCTGATTCCCTTCCTCAGCGTCGACTTCGATGCCACCGCCGAGGAGCCGACCGAGGAGACCGAGGGCTTGAAGGTGGAACAGCGGGCATTCGCCGCGGCCATCGGAAAGGCCTTTGCGGAGACATCATACCAAATGGCGCATGCGGTCAAAGATGCGAAGCCCCGAAAATGGCGGAGAATCGACTAGTCGGCGGCGCTTGAGCGCCCGAATGCGCACACCGCGTCGGAGAGTGTTGTTTTTCCGGTAGACTGGTATCTACCGTGTCTGTCGCGAATCCCGCGGCGAAACCAATTCTTTTGTGAGGTCCGTGTGGGTTCTGTAATCAAGAAGCGACGCAAGCGTATGGCGAAGAAGAAGCACCGCAAGCTGCTTCGTAAGACTCGCCACCAGCGTCGCAATAAGAAGTAGACGGTTCTCGACCGTTTGAAATAGCTACCGGCGTAAGCGCTAGGCCCCTGGGGTCTAGCGCTTTTTGCTTGCCCGGGTGGCGGCCGTGATGCTGCCGCGTTTGAGGATCATCACCGGCCAGTGGCGGGCTGCGGCATAGCGGCGGAGCGTGGCATCCGGATTCACGACCACCGGATTGCCGACCAGGTCCAGCAACGGAATGTCGTTGTGGGAGTCGGAGTAGGCCCAGCAGACGGCCAGGTCGACACCGCTGCGCTCTGCCTGAGCGTTGGCGGCGACGGCCTTGCTGACACCGTGGCAGACACCCTCGGTGAGGCGGCCGGTGAAAATTCCGTCGACGGCCTCGAGCCTGGTACCGAGCGCGCCAGTGAGGCCCAGCCGTTCGGCGATGACGTCGGCCACCTCCTGGGCGGTCGCGGAGACGAGCCAGACCTCGCGCCCGGCCTGAAGGTGCGCACGGGCGACGGCGACCGTTTCCGGCCAGAGCCGCTGCAAGAGGCGGGCGTCGAAGATCTCCGTGCTGAGCGCGACGAGTTCGTCCCGGCTGTAGCCCACGACCACTTCCAGCGCGCGCTCCCGGATGCTCGCCAGGTGCATCCTGTTTTCGCCGACGTAGAGGAATCGGGCCTGTTTCCAGGCGAAGGAGAGCAGGTCCCGGCCGGTGACCAGTCGTCGCCGCCAGGCACCCACACCGAGGTGGTACAGGCTGGCGCCGCGCAGGAGGGTGTTGTCCACGTCGAAGAACGCGATTGCGGGGGCGATGGTGTCTTCGGACATGTGTGCGGTCAAGTCTAGTTGCGTGTTGCGTCGGCGAGCCAGCATAGGCTGGAGCAATGGCTACTGCACTCCTCACCCTGGTCGGCAAGCCCGGCTGTCACCTCTGCGATGACGCCCGGGATCTGGTCGGCAGCGTCGTGACCAAACTCGCCGACGACCCGTCCGCCCCCGACATCGTGCTCGAAGAGCGCTCGATTCTCGACGACGCCGAGCTGCACGCCCTGTACGTCGAGGACATCCCGGTGCTCCTGCTCAACGGCAAGGTGCACAATTACTGGCGCATCGATCCACTGCGGCTGCGCACGGCGCTTCTGGCCGTGCAATGATCCGGCACATCGTCTCCTGGCAACTAGCCCCGGCCGACCCGGTCCAGAAGGCCGCCGCCGCGGCCGGGATCGCGGTCCGCCTGGAAGGGCTCGTGGGCGTCGTCGACGAGATCCGCTCGCTGCAGGTGGGTTTCGACGTAGCCGGCGGCTCCAACTGGGACGTCGTGCTGATCGCCGACTTTGACGACCTGGACGCCGTCAACCGCTACCAGGTGCACCCCGCCCACCAGGCGGCGGGAACCTTCATCCGTTCCGTCGTATCGTCGAGGATGGCCGTCGACGTCGCCGTCTGACCGTTCGGCTACGGCCCGTTCGGCTACGGCTCGAGGCGCGTCGGGCCGCGGAACAGGTAGGTGACCTCGCGGATGCTGGCCTGGTGCAGCATCAGCATGAGTACCCGGGCGAGGCCCATGCCGAACCCGCCGTGCGACGGAACGCCGTAGCGGAAGAAGTCGAGGTAGCCCTCGATCTCCTCGGGGTCGACGCCCTTCTCCTTGGCCTGCTCGACCAAAATGTCGATGCGGTGCTCGCGCTGCGCTCCAGTGGAGATCTCGGTGCCGTTGAAGATCAGGTCATAGCTCTTGGTGATGCTCGCGTCGCCCTCGTGGCGCATGTGGTAGAACGGCCGGATGCTTGAGGCGTAGTCGGTGAGGAAGACGAACTCGTGGCCGAAGGTCTCGAGCACGTAGGCGGCGATCCGGCGTTCGCCTTCGGGGTCCATGTCGTCGTCATCGCGCGGGACCTCGTAGCCGCGGGTCTTGACGATCTCCTTGGCCTCGGCCAGCGGGATGCGCGGGAACGGTGTACTGGGCACGGTGACCTCGACCCCGAAGAGGGCCAGGACCTCGTCGCCGTGCTTCTCCTTGACGGCCGTGAATCCGGCGACAAGCAGCTCTTCGTGCAGCTGCATGACGTCTTCGTGGCTGTCGATCCAGCTGATCTCGGAGTCGACGCTGGTGAACTCGGTGGAGTGACGGCTGGTGAACGACGGGTCGGCGCGGAACGCCGGTCCGACCTCGAAGATTTTGCCGAAGCCGGCGGCCTGGGCCATCTGCTTGAAGAACTGCGGGCTCTGCGCGAGGTAAGCCTTGGTGTCGAAGTACTCCACCTCGAACAGCTCGGCGCGGGACTCGCTCGCGCTGGCCATCAGCTTCGGGGTGTGCAGCTCAATGAAGTCATTGTCGATCCAGTACGTGCGCAGTGCGTGCTCGAACGTGGTCTGGAGGCGGAAGATCAGGTTCTGCTTGGGCTGGCGCAGATCGAGGAAGCGCCAGTCGAGGCGCTTGTCAAGATTGGAGTCGGCCGCGATCGGGGTCTCGGGGATGGCGACCGTGACGACCTCGAGGGTCGCGAGCTTGATTTCGATGCCGCCGAGCTTGACGCGCTCGTCGTGCTTGAGCTCACCGGTGACGGTGACGAAGCTGCCCTGCGACAGGGTGGAGATGGTGGTGGCCGGTTCGTCGGCGACGACAATGCCGTCGGCATCCGTGGTGCGCGGGTTCACGAGCTGCACCGCGCCGGATTCGTCGCGCAGCACGACGAACTGCACCTTCTTCTGGTCTCGGACGGTGTCGACCCACCCGGACACCGTCACGGGTCCGTTGTCGAGGGCGGCCAGGTTCTTGATCACTATGCGCTCAGTCACCGGTCAAGTTTAGCCGCACGGCTCTCGGCGTATTCGCGGGTGCCCCCTCCGTAGACTGGGAACGTGGTAGCCAGACAGGTACATCTCGTGCGGCACGGTGAGGTTTTCAATCCCGAGCGCGTTCTGTACGGACGCCTGCCCGGATTCCGCCTCTCCGATCTGGGGGCTCAGATGGCCGAGGCGGCTGCCGCCGATCTGGTGGAGCGCGGGCGCCCCGTCGCCCGCATCATCTCCTCACCGCTGCAGCGTGCGCAGGAGTCGGCCGCTCCGATCGCGGCTGCCTTCACCCTTCCGGTCGACATCGACCCGCGCATCATCGAGCCGACCAATTTCTTCGAGGGCAAACGGATGCGGGGCACGGGCGGGGCCTTGCGCGATCCCCGCAGCTGGCACGCGCTGATCAACCCGCTGCGTCCCAGCTGGGGCGAACCGTTCGACTCGATCGCGAAGCGCATGCTCGCCGCGATCGAGGATGCCCGCAACTCGGTCGACGAGGGCGACGTCGTGCTCGTCAGCCACCAGCTTCCGATCTGGATGGTGCACCGCGCCCTGGCCCGGCAGCGTTTGCCGCACGACCCGCGCAAACGCCGCTGCGACCTGTCGAGCATCACAACCCTGTCCTGGCCCGGCGGCTTCCCCGACGAGACCGGCTACTCCAACCCTGCCCTGTCGCTGCAGGTCGGCGCCTCGGACGTAGGAGCCGTATGAACCTTCGTCCCCGCGCCGCCGTCACCGCTCTGGTTGCCGTGGCGCTACTGCTGACCGGCTGCTCCGCCGACCCGCTCGCCGAACAGTACCGCGAGGGCAGCAGTAAGGGCTTCATCGCCGGTGACGGCAGCTGGACCGAGATCCCGGCCGCCGAGCGCGGCGATCCCATCTCCTGGAGCGGCGCCGACGAAAACGGCGACCCGCTCTCCAGCGAGGACTACGCCGGCGAGGTCGTCGTGGTCAACTTCTGGTACGCCAGCTGCGCGCCCTGCCGGGCGGAAGCCCCGGCCCTGCAAAAACTCAACGAGGAATTCGCCGGCACGGACGCCCACTGGGTCGGCGTCAACGTGCGGGACCAGGCCGCGAACGCGACCGCGTTCAACGAGAGCTTCGGCATCACCTACCCGTCGGTGATGGACGTCGACAACGGGAGCATGCAGCTCGCGTTCAGCGGCAGCATCCCGCCCAACGCCGTTCCCACCACGCTGGTGCTCGACCGGTCAGGCCGGGTCGCGGCCCGCATCCTCGGTGCGATCTCGGAGCCCTCCATCCTCGAAACTCTCGTGCGCGACGCGATCGCCGAGGATTCGTAGGCGTGGACAACCCCTTCGGCGAGATCGTCTTCAGCGGCCAGCTCTACCTGGCCATTCCCATCGCCGTGCTGGCCGGGCTCGTCTCGTTCGCCTCTCCCTGCATCCTCCCGCTCGTGCCCGGCTACCTGGCCTACATCGGCGGCTTCACCGACGGCAGCTCGACCGCCGCGCGCGGCGACCGCCGGGGCCGCAACCGTCTGCTGCTCGGGGTCCTGTTGTTCATCCTCGGCTTCACCCTCGTCTTCGTGCTCACCGGTGTCATTTTCGGGGTTGCCGGATTCTGGCTGAACCAGTATCGAGATGCGATCACCCGCATCGCCGGCGTCGTGGTAATCCTGCTCGGCCTGGTGTTCGTCGGCCAGTTCGGTTTCGCGCAGCGCAGCGTGAAGGCAACCTGGAGACCGGGGATGGGCCTGGCCGGCGCCCCTCTGCTCGGCGCGGTCTTCGCCGTGGGCTGGACCCCCTGCACCGGCCCCACGCTCACGGCCATCAACTCTCTCAGCCTGACCACGGGCTCTCCCTGGCAGGGGGGACTGCTGGCCCTGTTCTACGCGCTCGGGCTGGGCATCCCGTTCCTTCTCATCGCGCTCGGCCTCAGCTGGGCGACCGGAGCCGTTTCCTTCCTGAAACGGCACGTCAGGGCTATCAACCTGTTTGGCGGTCTCCTCCTCGTTCTCATCGGCGTGCTCATGGTCAGTGGCGTGTGGAACGCCTGGCTCCTCGACCTGCAAGGAACGATCGGAAGTTATGTCCCGGCCATCTGACCATTACGACGCCCCGGCCTCCGCGGGAATCGTGCAACCGCACCTCGGCTTCGCAGGCTGGCTGCGCTGGTTCTGGCGCCAGCTGACGAACATGCGCACCGCGCTGTTCCTTCTGCTGCTTCTCGCGATCGCCGCCGTGCCGGGATCCCTGGTACCCCAGCGCAGCTCCGACCCGAACGGGGTTACCCAGTACTTCGCCGACAACCCCGACCTCGCACCGCTGCTCGACACGGTTCAGGCGTTCGACGTCTACTCGTCGGCGTGGTTCTCGGCCATCTACCTGCTGCTGTTCATCTCGCTGATCGGGTGCGTCATCCCGCGCACCAGGCACCACTACCTCGCGCTGCGGGCCAAGCCGCCGCGCACCCCCGCCCGCCTGTCCCGGCTGGCCGGCTTCACGGCGCGCATCGCTCCGGCCGGCACGGATGCCCAGGCCGCCGTCGAGTCCGCCCGCAGGCTTCTGAAGACCAGCGGCTACCGGGCGGCCGTCTTCGAGAATCGCGGGGAGACCTCGGTCTCGGCCGAGCGCGGCTACCTGCGTGAAACCGGCAACCTGGTCTTCCACTTCGCCCTGGTCGGCATCCTGATCACCGTCGGTTTCGGTGGCGGCTTCGGGTTTAGCGGCCAACGTGTGCTGGTCGAAGGGCAGACCTTCGTGAACACCCTGCTGGCCTACGACTCGTTCAACCCCGGCCGGTTCTTCAACGACACCAGCCTCACGCCCTATAAACTCACCCTCGACAACTTCGACGTCACCTACGAGGAGGAGAACCTCAAGGCCTACGGCCAGCCGATCGACTTCACAGCAGAGGTCACCATCACCCC
This sequence comes from Cryobacterium sp. TMT2-14, assembly GCF_004402465.1. Classification (NCBI taxonomy): domain Bacteria; kingdom Bacillati; phylum Actinomycetota; class Actinomycetes; order Micrococcales; family Microbacteriaceae; genus Cryobacterium; species Cryobacterium sp. TMT2-14. The sequence continues at coordinate 13,908 of NZ_SOFV01000002.1, forward strand.
GCGGGGTGAGGCCGCAGAGGCCAGCCAGGTGAAGGTGAACGGGCCAGCCCGCACCGGCGGCACCGACGTCTACCTGCTCGGCAACGGCTACGCCCCCACCCTCACCGTAAAGGACCCGAACGGGGTGGTCGTCTTCACCGACTCTGTGCCGTTCCTGCCGCAGGATGCCAACCTCACCTCCCTCGGCGTGATCAAGGTTCCCGACGGGCTCGCCGAGCAACTCGGCATGATCGGCTTCTTCTACCCGACCCAGGCCACCGCGGATTCGGGGGCCTTCTTCTCCTCCTTCCCTGACCTCGAATACCCGCTGCTGACCCTCAACGTCTACTCGGGAGACCTGGGGCTCGACGCGGGCGTGCCGACGTCGGTCTACTCGCTCGACATCGACAAGATGACCCAGCTCACCGGGGGCAAGACCGGCGTGGAGTCGATCGAGTTGAAGCCGGGGGAAACCCGGGAACTGCCGAACGGCCTCGGGTCCGTCACTTTCGACGACGCCAACCCGGGGGCGCAGAACGGGGACTTCTCTGGTTCGGTGCTGCGGTTTGCCTCGTTCGACATCCACCACGACCCCACCCAGCTCTGGGTGCTGTCCTTCGCCGTTCTGGCCCTGCTCGGCCTGCTGACGTCACTGTTCGTGCCACGTCGGCGGGTCTGGGTGAAGGCCGTGCCGGAGCAGGACGGCTCGCTGCGCCTCGAATACGCGGGTCTAGCCCGGGGCGAGGACCCGACCCTGGAATCCGCCGTCAGCGACCTCGCCGATCGGCACACGGACCTGCTGTTATCCTCCCAATCGGCCACCCCGGCATCCGAACAGAAATAGGCTGTCATCGTGAATCTCAACGAGCTCTCCATTCTGAGCCTCTACTCGGCCATGGCGGTCTACGCCCTCGCGTTCATCGCCTTTTCCTTCGACCTGGCCAAGCGCTCCGCGGCGGTCACCTCCGCCACGGCGGCAGACGCACAGGTGCGCCGGGCCGCATCAGCGCGCGCGGAAGCGGCCGGCGCGGCGGGCGGAACCACCACCCTCACCCGCATCAGCGCTCGCATCGCGAACGACGCGGTCACCCCCTACGGCCGCTCGGCCAGCCTGCGGGTGGGCGTCTCGCTCACCGTGCTGGCGTGGCTGATCCACCTGGTGTCGGCGGTGCTCCGCGGCGTGGCCGCCGAGCGCGTCCCGTGGGCGAACATGTACGAGTTCGCGATGACGGGCACCCTGCTGATCGTCTCGGTGTTCCTGATTGTGCTGACCCGCGCCGACCTGCGCTTCCTCGGCACCTTCGTCACCGGCATGGTGCTGGTGCTTCTCGGCATCGCGGCGCTGCGCTTCTACGTCGAGGTCGCGCCCCTGCCGCCGGCCCTGCAGTCGGCTTGGTTGGTCATTCACGTCTTCGTCGCCTCGCTGGGCACGGGCTTCTTCGCACTCGGTTTCGCCCTCTCGACCGTGCAACTCCTCCAGTTCCGGCGTGAGTCGCTCCTCGCGTCCGCGAAGAGCGGTCGGCTGCGGTTCCTGGCCACCCTGCCGTCGGCGGCCACGCTGGAGAACCTGGCCTATCGGGTCACCATCATCGGCTTCATCCTGTGGACCTTCACCCTCATGGCCGGCTCGATCTGGGCCGAACAGGCCTGGGGCCGCTACTGGGGCTGGGATACCAAGGAGGTCTGGACGTTCATCATCTGGACCCTCTACGCGGGCTACATCCACGCCCGCGCGACCCGTGGCTGGCGCGGATCACGGTCCGCCTGGTTGTCGATCATCGGCTTCGCCGCCGTCATGTTCAACTTCGGCATCGTCAACGTCTTCTTCAAGGGCCTGCACTCCTACTCCGGCCTCTAGACCAGGGGTCCTCGCTCCTAACGAATTCGACGGAGATTTCGGCCGGATCGCCGCCAAACAGGCCGAAAACCCTCTTCTTGCGCAGAATCTCCGTCGAATTGGTTCAGTCGGCGAGTAGCGCGTAGCAGCGGGTCAGGCGGGCCAGCCACCAGTCACGCCGCTCGTCCGCGGCTGCGTAACGCTCCAGCAGCTGCGGGTCGGGGGTCACCCGACGCACCGGGATGCCGCCGTCGACCGGCAGCAGCGGGTCGGTGGTGACATCCGCGGCAAGGAGCGACGCCGTGCCGAGTCCGCAGTCGAAGTTGAGTTCCGGAATCGCGGCGGCCAGGTGGGCGCCCATCGAGATGCCGACCGAGGTGTCGAGGGCGCTTGAGACCACGGCGGGCAGCCCGGTCTGGTTGATCAGCGCCAGGGCGGCGCGGATTCCGCCGAGCGGCGCGGCCTTGATCACGAGGATGTCGGCCGAACCCGTGCGGGCCACCAGCAGCGGGTCCTTGGCGCGGCGTACGCTTTCGTCGGCGGCGACGCCGACGTCGAGGTAGCCGGTGCGGCGGCGGATCTCGGCGAGTTCCTTGATGGTGGCGCAGGGCTGCTCCACGTATTCGAGGTCGAACTCGTTGAGGGCGTGGATGGCGTGCTCCGCCTCATCGACGTTCCACAGACCGTTCGCGTCGACACGGATGCGCCCCTCCGGCCCGAGCACACGGCGAACCATGCGCACGCGTGCCACGTCGTCGGCGAGGGTCTGACCGGGGTCGGCGACCTTCACCTTGGCGGTGCGGCAGCCGGGGAACCGGGCGAGCACGCCGGCGACCTCGTCGGCGGTGACCGCCGGCACCGTCGCGTTCACGGGGATGCGTCCCCGAAGCAGGGGCGGCGTGGCCTGCCAACCGAAATCGAGGGCGGCCCGCAGCCAGGTGGCAGCCTCCGCGTCGTCGTATTCGGCGAACGGGGAGAATTCCGCCCAGCCTTCCGGTCCCTCCACGAGCAGGGCCTCGCGGGTGTCGAGTCCGCGAAACCGCGTCGCCAGGGGCAGGGCGACGACGCGGGCAGTTCTGAGCAACTCAGCAAGTGGTGGCAGCATGTTCCCAGTGTGCCAGCCGGGGAGTCTCCCGGGGAACGCCGGTCAGGTCAGAGCACGTCCTGGTTGAACGCCGCGTCCACCTCGAGATCGATGTCCGGGCCGTTGTGCGGCTTGACGTTGAGAATTGCGAAGGGGATGCCCGGCGCGATCAGCAGGTAGGCGTCTTCGAAGCGCCCGCCGCCACTGTTCACCCGCAGCCAGTAGGGCTTCCCGGCCAGGAACGCGGTCTCAACCTCGGTCTGAATGGACTCCAATGACCGGCCGCCTAACGAGTACTCCGCGCCGCCGTAGACAATATCGACTCGGATCACGCTTCGTCCTTCACCAGTACTGTCGCGGGTCAATGTGGTTCCGGCACGAGCTGGAGGCCCCCGGAGGAATTGGCCGAAAGCATGAGGGCTTCGATCCATTCGCGGTTGAGGCTGGGGGAGCGCCCGCCGAAATACTTATAGGCCAGGGGTATCGCGGGATGCAGCCAGATCGTGCTGCGGCCGTCGCCGCCCTGGGGGTCGTCTCGCCACGTGAAATAGAAACACTCGCCGCGTCGCAACTTCGCCCCGATGACGACCTGGATATGGGCGAGGACCCGGTCGTCGAAATCTGCTGTCAGAGACGAGTTGTACGTGAGCTTGCCCATATATCCCCCGATAACAAAGTTCTAAGTGAGAATAGCGTGAAGTCGCCAGCACCGCTACGCTCCGTTCAGGGGGGACGGCCGAGGTTCAGTCCCGCAGGTACCGCTCGAGTCGGAGGACCTTCAGCAGGGCCAGTGCGCGCTTCTCGATCTGGCGCACCCGTTCCCGGGTCACGCCCTGAACGACGGCGATCTGGTCCAGCGTTTGGGGCGCGCCCCCGTCGAGACCGAACCGGGACATCAGGATCGACCGCTCCCGCGGCGGCAGGGCACTCATGTAGAAAACGATGTCCGAAGCCCGCATGGTGAGCACGGCGTGCTCCTCGGGCTGGGCCATGCCGCGGTGGACGGCTTGGCGGATCCAGCGGGTGGCGTGAGTGGAGAATTTGTAGCCGGTCATGAAGTCATATTTTTCGACGGCGCGGACGAGGCCGATGTTGCCGTCCCGCACGAGGCCCATGATGGGCATTCCGCGTCCGGAGTAGTGCTTGGCGATGCTGTCCACCAGGCGCAGATTCGCTTCGATGAAGTGGTTCTTCGCGCGGCGGCCGTCATGGGCAATCCAGGCCAGCTCGCGGGCCAAGGACGGGTCGTCGACTCCGTGGAACAATTTTTCGACGGCGAACAGCCCGACCTCGATGCGCTGCGCGAGGGTCACCTCGTCGATGGCGGTGAGCAGGGGCCCCTGCCGATGCGGCGCAGGTAGTCGCCGAAGGCATCCGTCGATGTGCTGTAGCGGGAGGGAGCGGTCGACGGAGCGGAGGTGAAATTCGCTGACGCTGACGCTGACGCCGGGGTCGGGGGCTGATTCGTGGCCGGTGGCGGTCGGGAGCTTGAGTGCTCCGGGGGCTGGGTCTCTTGCGTGGCCGTGCTCATCGCAGTGCCGTTCCGCTGGGTGCCGGACGGAGGGCGAGACTGGCCGTGGCGCGGTCAAAGGATGAGAAGTACGCTCGCTCCCGGGGGCGGCCGAAATCCGTCACTTCGAAGGCGTCGTCCACGCGCTGGATGAAGCCGACCAAGGCGGCCGGATCGCCGTCCGCGATCATCCGGTCGCTGATGCGCCATTCCGTGGGGGAGAGTTCGTTGATCCCGATATTTCTCGCGGGTGGGGTGGGGATCGTTTTTCGTGTGCCATTCTCGGCCATCACTGCCTCCGAGTATTTTTAATAGCTCAGTACACAGGGTGGAAACGACGGCCTCAAGGGGCTTGACTTTGCCGCTCAAACGGGGATGCCAACCAGCTTCCGAGAGGCCCACGGCCAGCCGCATTCCGGGGCCGTAGGCCCGCGTAGGCTGGGTGCATGATCGAACAGGTTTCCGAAATCTTCGACCCGACCCAGTGGCAGGAAGTCGCGGGCTTCGACCGCCTCACCGACGTCACGTACCACCACGACGTGACTGGGAGGATCGCCCGGGTGGCGTTCAACCGGCCCGAGGTGCGGAACGCGTTCCGCCCGCACACCGTCGACGAACTGCACGCCGCCCTCGAGGACGCGCGCGTCAACCCGCGCATCGGGGTGGTGCTCCTGACCGGCAACGGACCCAGCCCGAAGGACGGCGGTTGGGCGTTCTGCTCGGGCGGGGACCAACGCATCCGAGGCCGGGATGGCTACAAGTACGCCGAGGGAGAGACCGCGTCCGGGATCGACACGGCACGCGGCGGCCGGCTGCACATCCTCGAGGTGCAGCGGCTGATCCGGTTCATGCCCAAGGTTGTCATCGCGGTCATCCCCGGCTGGGCGGCCGGCGGCGGGCACTCCCTGCATGTGGTCTGTGACCTCAGCATCGCCAGCGCCGAGCACGGCAAGTTCAAGCAGACGGATGCCGACGTCGGCTCCTTCGACGCCGGCTACGGCAGCGCCTACTTCGCCCGCCAGGTGGGGCAGAAGACCGCGAGGGAAGTGTTCTTCCTGGCCCGCGAGTACTCCGCGCAGCGCGCCTTCGAGATGGGGGCCGTGAACGCCGTGGTGCCGCACGGCGAACTCGAGGTGGAGGCGCTGGATTGGGCCCGCACGATCCTGACCAAGTCGCCCACCGCCATCCGGATGCTGAAATTCGCTTTCAACGCCGTGGACGACGGCCTGGTCGGCCAGCAGGTGTTCGCCGGGGAGGCCACCCGCCTGGCCTACGGCACCGACGAGGCGGTCGAGGGGCGTGACGCGTTCCTGGAGAAGCGCGACCCCGATTGGGGTCCCTACGACTGGCAGTTCTAGGCGACCATGTTCCGTCGGCTGAGGGTGGTGCCGGTCGGTGACCCGCTCGACCTGATGACCCCGTTGCGCCTCGCGCTGGCCGACACCGGCGACGCCGTGCTGCCGGTACCCGGCCGGCAGGAGGCCGCCGGGCGGCTGAGCCTGGTGCGCGTGCCCCGTCAGGTGGCCGTGGTGATCGAGACGTCCGGATCGACGGGTGTGCCCAAGCGCGTGATGCTCAGCACCGACGCCCTGCTGAGCAGCGCCGCCGCCTCCAGCGTGCGCCTCGGCGGCTCCGGTCAGTGGCTGCTGGCCCTGCCCGTGCACTACATCGCCGGGGTGCAGGTGCTCGTGCGCTCGATCGTGGCCGACACCGTCCCCGTCGTGCTGCCGAGCGGCCACTTCGACCCGGCCGTGTTCGCCGCCTCAGCCGGGCGCCTCACCGAGCCGCTGCGGTTCACCGCCCTGGTCCCGGTGCAGCTGGCCCGGCTGGTCGCCGCGGCCGCAGACGACCCTCATCTGCTGGCCGCGCTACGCCGCTTCGACGGCATTCTGGTCGGCGGCCAAGCGCTGCCGTCGCTGCTCGCCGAGCGGGCCGTCGACCTCGACCTGCACGTGTTCGCCACCTACGGCTCGTCGGAAACTTCCGGCGGTTGTGTCTACAACGGCACCCCGATCGGCAACTCCGAGGTGCGCGTGGTCGATGGGCAGCTGGAGATCGCGGGCTCCGTGCTCGCCGAGGGGTACCTCGGTGACCCCCCGCGCACCAGCGACCGCTTCCTCGAGGTGCACGGGGGACGCTGGTACCGCACGGGTGACCTGGGCGAGGTGGATGCCGCGACGGGCCTCGTGCGCGTGCTCGGGCGAGCCGACAACGTGATCATCTCCGGCGGCGAGAAGGTGTCGCTCGACGCGGTCGAGCGGGTCGTCCGGTCGCTGCCGGGCTTCGGCGAGGCCGTGGCGGTGGGGCGGCCCGACGTCACGTGGGGCCAGGTCCCGGTGCTGGTCGTGCCGGCGGAACCCGGTGCGGAACCCGGTGCGGCCGGCCTCCCCGAGGACTCCCTCGAGAGAATCGGGGAAGCCGTGGCATCCGTGCTGGGCAAGGCGGCCAGGCCCGCGTGCCTCGTGTGGGTCGCGTCGATCCCGCAGCTTTCCACCGGCAAACCCGACCGTCTTGCCCTGGGCCGGATGATCGCCGATCTCTGAGCTGCCGAGCTACCGAGCCACCGAGCCACCGAGCCACCGAGCCACCGGCACGTACTATGAAGGCGTGGCACACGGAGCGCGGCCGGTCAGGCCCTCACAACAGCGATTGAATCCCTCGGCAGCGACCTCTTCGGCGGCCCGGAACGGGAGGTCGGGCAACCCGGCCCGGCGGAACGCCCCCGCCGGCCGCGGCCCGGCGCGAACCGGACCGGCCACGGCAGGAGACTGGGTCTCCGGAGCACGCCTGCGCACCCTCCCGCTGGCTATCGCACCGGTGGCCCTCGGCACCGGTGCGGCGATCGTCGTGAGCGGCCCCGGCGTCTTCCATCCGGTACGAGCGGTGCTCGCCCTGATCGTGGCCCTGTGCCTGCAGATCGGCGTGAACTACGCCAACGACTATTCCGACGGTATCCGCGGCACTGACGCCAACCGGATCGGCCCGGCCCGGCTGACCGGCGGCGGAGCCGCCCAGCCCCGTGCCGTACTCACGGTGGCCCTCGCATTCTTCGCGCTCGCCGCGCTCGCCGGCCTCACCCTGGTGGTGCTGACCGGTCAGTGGTGGCTGCTGCTGGTGGGTGTCCTCGCCATCATTGCGGCCTGGTTCTACACCGGCGGACGCAAACCGTATGGCTACTTCGGTCTCGGCGAGGTCTTCGTCTTCGTGTTCTTCGGCCTTGTGGCCACCGTCGGTACCACGTATGTGCAGGTCGGCACCGTGAACACCGAAAGCTGGCTGAGCGGTGTCGGGATCGGCCTGATCGCCATGGCCGTGCTGATGGTCAACAACCTGCGCGACCTGGAGCCGGACCGGGCATCCGGCAAACGCACCCTCGCGGTGCTGATCGGGAGCATGGCGTCGCGCGTCGTGTTCTGCCTGTTCCTGCTGCTGGCGTTCGCGATCGTCGCCTTCTTCGCGGTCTTCTACCCGCTGGCCTGGCTGACGTTTTTCGTGCTGCTGCTGGCGGTGCCGGCCGGGTTGATCACGGTGACGGCGACGACCTCGACCGAACTGGTGCTGGCCCTCAAGCTGACCAGCGTCTCGGCGTTGGCCTACGGGCTGCTACTAGCTCTCGCGTTCGCGCTGTAGGTCGGCATCGGCCGCCCGCGCATCGGCCCGGTCGAGGGCAGCATCCTCGGACACGGCGTCGGGGTGCGCCGGCTCCGTATCGGGGTGCCGCGCCTGGTAGAGGCCCAGCGCGACCTTCTCGCGAGGCTTCCGCAAGAAGATGAAGGAGAGCGAGGCTCCGATCACAGCGGCGGCGATCGCGGCAAGCCACCACTCGATCCGGAGGAAGAGCATCACGGCGAGCGGAACGGCGAACAGGAGCACGCGGAAGACCGAATAGGACACCCAGGCGGGAACAACATTCATGGCCACAGTTTAGATCGCCGGGCTGTGCGCTCACTCACCGATCTCACGGGTGGGAGCCATACACTGTGGAAATGGTTCGCCTGTGGTTCGCTCTTGGAGTCGTCGTCGTCGTCCTCACCGTCTACGCGCTGGTGGATTGCGCGCTCCTGCAACGATCCCGGGTTCGCGGGCTACCACGCTGGGTGTGGATGTTCGTGATCGTGCTCATTCCCGTGATCGGGCCGGTACTGTGGCTGCTGATCGGCCGCGGCCGTGCCAGCACGGGCAAGATCGTGCGATCGTTCGCCCCCGACGACGACATCGACTTCCTCAAGGGTCTGGACCGGGCCACGTCCGACCAGGAACGACTTCGTGCTCTCGAGCAGGAGCTTGCCGACCTCGACGCTCCGGATCCCCGGGACCTCGGTGCGGCAGGAACCACCGACACGACAGGAACCTCCGGCACGACCGGTCAGGGCGGTAAGGGCAGTCAGGCCGGCCAGAACGGCCAAGCCGGGTTCGAGCCGAAAAAATCCGAGCCGGGCGAAGGCGACCTGCCTGGCCGGCGGGATGCCTGACATCGCGTCGAGCGGTAGCCCGGCCTCAGACTTCAGCTTCTCTCTCCTGGGTGAATTCGTGCGTCTGGGCGTGCGCGACCTGGTTCTCAGCCCGGGCGCCCGGTCGCAGGCCCTTGCTTTGGCCGCCGCCGAACTGGAGCGGATCGGGCTGATCCGGCTGCACGTGCGCCTCGACGAGCGCGGCGCGGGCTTCCTCGCTCTCGGCCTAGCCGTCGAGGCCGGCCGGCCGGCGCTGGTCGTCTGCACCTCGGGCACGGCCGTGGCGAACCTCCACCCCGCGGTGCTCGAGGCGCACCACTCGGGGGTGCCCATGATCCTGCTGACGGCCGACCGGCCGAGCGAGCTGCGCGGCATCCGTTCGAACCAGACCACCGTGCAGCCCGGTCTATTCGGTGTGGCGACGCGCCTGTGCGTGGATGCGCCCGCACCGGAGGGTGCGGCCGGCGAGCACGCCGACGCCATTGCCCTGGCCCGACGGGCGACGGATGCCGCCACCGGCGCCACCTCGCTCGATCCGGGCCCGGTGCAGCTCAACCTGGCGTTCCGGGAGCCGCTGTCGGCGCCGGTGGCGCTGACTCCCGAAGCGATCTCCGGCCCGGTCGGACTCGCCGAGTCGGCCGCGGTGCTCGCCGCGCCCGTCGTGGACGCTTCCCCGACCGAACCGGTCTTCCCGGTCACGGGCGGACCGCGTACCGTGGTCATCGCCGGCACGGGCGCCGGCCCCGAGGCCGAGGAATTCGCGCGTACCGGCGGCTGGCCGCTGCTGGCCGAGGTGTGCAGCGGCGCCCGGTTCGGCCCGAACCTCGTCTCCGCCTACCGCGAGTTGCTGCTGGCCTCCGACCTCGGCGGGCGGGTCGAGCGCGCTGTCGTGTTCGGTCACCCGACGCTCAGCCGTGAGGTGCCGGCCATGATCGTCCGCGAGGGTGTGGAGACCATTGTGGTGGCTCCCACCGGCACCGAATGGTTCAACCCCGGAAACCGGGTGCGCGTATTCGCCCGCGCCGCCGCCCCAGACGCCGTGGCCATCGCAGCGGCCGGCAGCCCCGAGGGGCGGGAATGGCTGGGCCGCTGGGTGATGTCCAGCCGGCACCTGTTGGCCGCGGGAGCCGCCCGCGAATCGATCCCGATCGGTGATCGCGGAATCACCCGCGAAGAGCTGGCCGCCATGCGCGCGCCGGTCACCCGGCCCATGCTCGTGGACGCCGTCTGGCGCGCCTCCTGGCCGCACGACCGTCTCGTTTTCGGTGCCTCCCGGTTGGTGCGGGTGGCCGACCGCCGCGTTCCCGGCAAGAAGATCTCCGTGCACTCCAACCGCGGCCTGGCCGGCATCGACGGCACGGTCGCCACGGCCGTCGGCATCGCCCTGGCCAGCCAGACCGGTCCGACGCCGCAGTCCACCGGCGTCACCCGCCTGGTGGTCGGCGACCTCACCCTGCTGCACGATGTCGGGTCGCTCTTGCTCACCCCGGGGGAGGCGCTGCCGCGGCTCCAGATCATCGTCGGCAACGACGGCGGCGGCACCATTTTCGACGGTCTGGAGGTGGCGGCATCCGCCCGCGCCGACGCCATCAACCGGGTTCTCTTCACCCCGCAGCAGGCCGACGTCGCCAACCTCGCCGCCGCCTACGGCTGGTCATACGGTCTGGCGGCCACCCGAAGTGACCTCGAGCGCGCGCTGACCGCGCCGCATGCGGGGCCGAGCATCCTCGAGGTTCCGCTGGTTCGCTAGGTTTGCCGGGGCGTCTGCGGGACACTGATTCTGCAACGAAGGGTGCACCGTGGCTGAACGCAGTGAGCAGGAATTCTGGGCCGGGGAACCGAGGGCGTTGCTGCGGGTGACGCCGGGGTTCCGGCTCGCGGGCGTGGACCCCGCCTCGACGCCCGGCTTCGACGGGGTGGAGAAGGACAGCGCGGATGAAGCGCTGGCCTCCGGGGCCGGCGTGCTGTCGGACCTGCAGGAGATGCTCTTCGCGAACAGCCGGTCCGGCGACCCGCGCCGCGTGCTCCTCGTGCTGCAGGCCATGGACACGGCCGGCAAAGGCGGCATCGTGCGCCACGTCGTCGGCGCTGTCGACCCCCAGGGCATCCGTCTGTACGCGTTCAAGGCGCCCACGGAGGTGGAACGGTCCCACGACTTCCTCTGGCGGGTGCGCAAACGGCTGCCCGACGCCGGCTTGATCGGGGTCTTCGACCGTTCACACTATGTGGATGTGCTGGTCGGCCGCGTACGCGCGCTGGCCCCGACGGCGGAGATCGAGGAGCGCTACGGCCTGATCACCCGGTTCGAGCAGGAACTCGTCGACGCCGGCACGACGATCGTCAAGGTCATGTTGCACATCGGCTCCGACGACCAGAAGGAGCGCCTGGCCGAGCGGCTGGAACGCGCGGACAAGCACTGGAAGTACAACCCGGGCGACATCGAGGAACGCATGCAGTGGGCCGCCTACCAGGAGGCGTACCAGCTCGCCCTCGAACGTACGTCGACCGTTGCCGCGCCCTGGTTCGTAGTGCCGGCCGAGAAGAAGTGGTACGCCCGCCTGGCCGTGCAGCACCTGTTGATCGACGCCCTGCAGCGCCTCGACCTGACCTGGCCGTCCGCGACCTTCGACGTCGAGGTCGAGAAGGCTCGCCTCGCCGCGACCTGAGTGTGTTCGTTCGGTCGAGACTGGCCCGCGGAGCGGCCACTCTCGACCGGAGCGGGGATCCTCGCTGAGCGGAGTCTGCGGAGGCTTCTCAGCCGAAGGCCTCCACGACGGGGCGGAACTTCATGCGGGTTTCGGCGAGCTCGCGCTCGGGCTCGGAGTCCAGCACGATGCCGCAGCCAGCGTAGGCCGTGACGCTGCCGGCGGGGCTGACCTGGGCGCAGCGCAGGGCGATTGCCCACTCGCCGTCGCCGTCGGCGCCGACCCAGCCGACCGGGCCCGCGTAACGGCCCCGGTCAAACGGCTCGAGTTCGCGGATCAGGGCGAGCGCCGTCCCGGTGGGCGTGCCGGCGACCGCGGCCGTCGGGTGCATGGCGGCGATCAGGTCGAGCGAGTTCGATCCGTCGCTCAGGGTGCCCTCGACATCCGTTGCCAGGTGCCAGAGGTTCGGCAGCTTCACGGTGAACGGGATCTCGCTGGTGATGAGGTGAGAGGTGTGCGGGCGGAGCGAGGCCAGCACGCTCTGCACCGCGAAGGCGTGTTCGTCGCCGTCCTTGGCGGAGGTGGCCAGCTGGAGGGCTGCCTCCAGGTCGGAGGCGGCATCCGCGCCCCGCGACATCGTGCCGGCGAGCACGCGGGCGTTGACCTCGCCGTGGTCGGCGCGGATGAGGGTCTCCGGGCTGGAGCCGACGAGGCCGTCGACCGCGTAGGTCCAGCAGTCGGGGTAGCCCAGCGCCAGCTCGCTGACGGCGCGGCGCAGGTCGGATTCTGCTGGCAGCCGCCCGACCAGGTCGCGGGCCAGCACGACCTTGTTGAGGTCTCCGGAGGCGATGCGGGACACGGCTTCGCCGACCGCGTCGCGGTACCCGGCGGGCGGTAGCGCGCCCGGCAGCAGGGAGATGCGGTATTCGGTGCCGAGAGGACGGCGAGCCAGGGGAATCTCCGGCGGCGTGGTGCCGGTCGGCCAGATGCGCGTCACCCAGCATCGGCCGTTGTCGCGCCCGATGACGACCTGCGGCACGATCAGCACGCTGGTCTGGGCCGAGGAGGCGTCGAAGGCGAAGGCTCCGAAAGCGAGCAGGCCCGTGCCGGTGCTTTCGATCGGGTCGGACACGGTGGCGGCGGCCGCGACGTCGCGCCAGGCGGTGGCGGCATCCGTCAGCCGGGTCGCTCCGGAGAACTCGAGCCGCAGGGCCGTGCCGATGCCGGCCAGACCCTGGTTGCGCCGCATCCAGAGCAGCGGTGCTCGGGTGTCGAGCAGAAGAATCAGTTGGCGGATGTCGGCGATGGGGGTGGTTTCAACCGTTAGAGCCTGAGCATTCACCTGCATAGCCTATGCCAGAGGCTGTGGAGAGCCCGGCGTGTCCGCGGGCAATCTAGACTGTGGGAGTGAGTAGAGCAGACCTCAATAAGCAGCCCGAGCAGGTCGCTGCCATGTTCGATCAGGTCTCCACCCATTATGACCGCACGAATGCCGTTCTCTCGGTAGGGAACGCGGCCCTGTGGCGGATGGCCGCGACCCGCGCCGTGAACCCCCGGCGCGGCGAACGCATCCTCGACATCGCCGCCGGAACGGGCACGTCCAGCGTCGCGCTGACGAAGACGGGCGCGCACGTTGTGGCCGCCGACTTCTCGGAGGGCATGATCGCGGTCGGCCGTTCACGCCACGCGGACAATCCGCAGGTCGAGTTCGTTCAGGCCGATGCCACCGCGCTGCCGTTCGCCGACAACGAGTTCGACGCCGTGACCATCTCGTTCGGCCTGCGCAACGTGGTCGAGCCCAAGAAGGCCCTGGCCGAGTTCTACCGGGTGACCAAGCCTGGGGGGCGCGTCGTGATCTGCGAGTTCTCCACGCCGCCGTTCGCACCGATCCGGCTGGGCTACTTCGCCTACCTCACTCGCGTGATGCCGATGATCGTAAAGCTCGCGTCCTCCAACGCGGAGGCGTACGACTATCTGGGCGAGTCGATCGCGGCCTGGCCGAATCAGCAGACCCTCAGTGCCTGGCTGCGGGAGGCGGGCTTCGACGCCGTCGCCTACCGCAACCTGACCTTGGGTATCGTGGCACTGCATCGCGGCATCAAGCCGACGGATGCGTCAAACGCACCGTCTTGAATCCTCCCAGATCCGATCGTTAGGCTGACAGAGTGAAACCGAGCATGCCCCTGTTCCGTCGCGGCTCATCCGTGACGAGCCAGCTCGGCCTCAGCGATCGCATTTTCTCGACCGCCCAGGACCGTGGCCTCGCCGCGGGCATCGACGGGGGAATCGACCAGGTCGAGGCCAGTCTGCTCGCCGAGGTGACCTTTGCCGACGAGATCGCGAACGTCACCAGCCGCTACCTGCTCAACGCGGGCGGCAAGCGCGTGCGCCCCATGCTGGCGCTACTCACCGCCCACCTCGGCAGCGGCAACCACGCGGACGTCATCACCGCGGCCACCGCGATCGAGATCACCCACCTGGCCTCGCTCTACCACGACGATGTGATGGACGACTCGGACAAACGCCGCGGGGTGCCGAGCGCGCAGACCGTGTGGGGCAACTCGGTGGCGATCCTGACCGGGGATCTGCTCTTCGCCCGCGCCAACCAGCTGATGGCACGGCTGGGCGAACGGGCCATCCGTTTGCAGGCCGACACCTTCGAGCGCCTCGTGCTCGGCCAACTGCACGAGACCGTCGGTGCACAGCCCGGCCAGGACCCCGTGGAGCACTACATCCAGGTGCTCGCCGACAAGACCGGGTCGCTGATCGCGGCGGCCGCCCAGGCGGGCATCATCTTCTCCGACGCCCCCTCCGAGTTCGAAAAGCCGGTGATCGCGTTCGGCGAGAAGATCGGCGTCGCCTTCCAACTCATCGACGATGTGCTTGACCTCTCCCCGCAGCCGGAGGAGACCGGCAAGGTGCCCGGCACCGACTTGCGCGCCGGGGTGGCCACCCTCCCGCTGCTGCGCCTGCGCGAGCGCGCCCCGCACGACGACGACGCCGCCGCCCTGCTCGAACGCCTCGAACGCGACGTGATGGCCAGCAACGGCGTCGCGACCGCTGCGGCGGACTCCGCGATCACCGCGCTGCGCGAGCACGACGTGACCGGGCAGACCCTCGCCGAGGCGCACGGCTGGGCGCATGACGCGGTCGAAGCCCTCGCCCCGCTGCCGGACGGCTCGGTCAAGAAGGCCCTCACCCGTTTCGCCGACACGATCGTTGAACGATCCAGTTAGACGATCAAGCTAGAAAGGCTTCCATGACCAAGTTGCGATTGGCCATTGTCGGCGCGGGACCTGCGGGTATCTACGCCGCCGACATCTTGCTCAAGGCGGAACGGAACTTCGAGGTTTCGATCGACCTGTTCGACCACCTGCCGGCACCCTATGGACTTGTGCGCTACGGCGTCGCCCCGGACCACCCCCGGATCAAGGGCATCATCACGGCCCTGCGCGATGTGCTCGACCGCGGCGACATCCGCGTCTTCGGCAACGTGCGGTTCGGTATCGACATCACCCTCGACGATCTGAAGAAGCACTACAACGCCGTCATCTTCGCGACCGGGGCCGTGCGCGACGCCGACCTGGACATCCCGGGCATCGACCTGGACGGGTCCTACGGGGCCGCCCGGTTCGTGAGCTGGTTCGACGGGCACCCCGACGTGCCGCGCTCCTGGCCGCTGGAGGACCAGGAGGTTGCCGTCATCGGCAACGGCAACGTGGCGCTCGACGTCGCACGTATGCTCGCCAAGCACGCCGACGACCTGCTGAGCACCGAGATTCCGACGAACGTCTACGAGGGACTCAAGGCATCGCCGGTGACGGATGTGCACGTGTTCGGCCGCCGTGGACCGACCTCCGTGAAGTTCACCCCGCTGGAGCTGCGGGAACTCGGCGACCTGCCCGATGTGGACATCGTCCTCTACGACGAGGACTTCGACTACGACGATGCCGCGCGGGACGCCGTGGCCAGCAACAAGCAGGTCTTCGTGATCGACAAGGTTTTGAACAAGTGGCGGGAGCGCCCGGCCGGCACGGCCAGCCGCCGCCTGCACCTGCACTTCTTCGCCAAGCCCGTAGAGATCGTCAACGACGGCGAGGGCCGGGTCGGCGCCATCCGTTACGAACGCACCACCCCCGATGGGCAGGGCGGCGTCGTCGGCACCGGCGAGATCCGCCAGCTCCCGATCCAGGCCGTCTACCGCGCCGTGGGTTACTTCGGGTCGCCGCTGCCGGGCGTTCCCTTCGACAGGAAGCACGGCGTGATCCCCAACCGGGAGGGGCAGGTTCTCTGGAAGGGCGACCCATCGTTCGGATCGAAGAGCGCCAACACGCAGCTGTACGGCGTCTACGCGACCGGGTGGATCAAACGCGGACCGGTCGGGCTGATCGGGCACACGAAGTCCGACGCCATGGAGACCGTGCGGCACCTGATCAACGACCTCGGCAACTGGTGGCGCCCGGAGTCGCCCTCGGAGCAGAGCATCGTGGACCTGCTCGACGAGCGAGGGGTGCAATACACGAACCTCGACGGCTGGCACCGGCTCGATCAGCACGAGCTCGCGCTCGGCTCCGACGAGGGTCGCGTGCGGGTCAAGGTGGTTCCCCGCGACGAGATGGTCACGATTTCCCGCGGCGTGAGGTAGACGCGCGTGGCGCCCTGGCTGTCGATTGTCGCCGGTCTGATCGGCGCCGCACTCGGGGTTTTCCTGACCGGGATTGTCGAACGGATGTTGCGCATCCGCCGCCGCTTCGCCTGGCCGGTGCGTGCCGCGGTGACCGTGTCGACCGGCCTGCTGGTCGCCCTGGTCGTGTGGGAGTTCGGGGTCGGGTGGGAGCTGCCGGCGTATCTGTACCTGGCACTGATTGCCGTGGTGCTCAGCGTCGTCGACATCAACGAGAAGCGTCTGCCGAACGCGTTGGTCTACCCCTCGCTGATCGTGCTACCGATACTGTTGACGCTCGCGGCGGCGGCATCCGGGGCCTGGCAGGCCCTGCTCGGGGCCTTCCTTGGCGGTGCCGCGCTGTTCGCGTTCTATCTCGTGCTCGCCCTGATCTCGCCCGGCGGCATTGGCATGGGCGACGTGAAGCTGGCCGCCGTGATCGGCCTTGCGCTCGGCTACCTGGGCTGGACCCCGTTTCTCGTCGGTGCTTTCGGCGCCTTCCTGATCGGCGGCCTGGTCTCGTTGGTTGCCCTGACGCTTCGCCGGGTGACCCTGCGGGGCTCCATCCCGTTCGGGCCGTCCATGCTCGCCGGGGCCTTCCTGGGCGTGCTGTTTGCCTGAATTTTCCCCCCCGGCGGGGGCCAGGACGTTCGCTGAAACGGGGCTACGGTGACGCTGTCACCGACCCTACGGCGAGTTCGCTTCACCCGAGGAGTACCTGTGTACCCGAATCTTCCTGCCCGCGGCGCGCCCGGAGACACCTCCCGCGCGGTTCCCTGAGCCACTCGAACTGACCGGCCCGAACCCGAATGACGGCCTCGCTCGCGACAAGCCCACGTCGCGGGTCATTGTCACGCCGCTTTCGGATTTCATCTAGCGCTCATTCAGCTACCCCTAAGACAGGGACCCCCCCTTTTGGGGCGTAGTGAGGTTTTCTCGACGAACGTAGCTTGTGGTCATTCGCTCGGCCGACCTGGCCGGCCCACACAGAACGGAAAACCCGAGATGAAGTTCTACACCAAAATTCAGGCCCTCATGAACAGCCTGCGCACCGACGAAGAGGGCGCCACCGCAGTGGAGTACGGCCTCATGGTCTCGCTCATCGCCGTCGTCATCATCGGCGCTGTCGGCGCAATCGGCCTCGCCCTGACGGGGATGTTCAATGGCGTTGCGGTCGACCTCGGCGGCACCCCCGGCTAACCGACGCGTGCCCGGCGGAACATGATCCGCCAGAACCCCGTGCGCCGGCGGTGGCTTGCCAAAACGAGCCGCCGCCGCCCGCACTCACCCCCGACTTTCACCCGCAACGCCAGGCCTACCCGAAGGGGCCACCAAATGATGCGTTTCCTCCATCGACGAGGCGAACGCGGCGCTGCCGCCGTGGAGTTCGCGCTCGTGCTGCCCATTCTCCTGCTGCTGGTGCTCGGCCTCATCGAGTTCAGCCGGCTCTACAACATTCAGATTTCGCTGTCCAATGCGGCCCGCGAGGGCGCCAGGAACATGGCGATTCACAACAGTCAGTCGACGGCCAAAACCGCGGCCATCGCCGCCGCCCCGTCAATCAGCCCGAGCATGTCGGGCGGCCAGATCTCGATCACGCCCGCGGCGTGTGCCGCCAACCAGGCCGTCACGGTCACCATCACCTACAGCGTGTCACTTCTGACCGGTTATTTCGGCACCACGCTTCCCCTGACCGGCAAAGGAGTCATGCTATGCGGTGGTTGAATCGTGGGCTCCGTTCCGAGCACGGTGCGAGCGCTGTGATGGTCGGTATCCTGCTCGTGCCTCTGCTGGGGTTCGTGGCGATTGCAGTCGATGTCGGGGCCCTCTACGCGGAGCGCGCACAGCTTCAGAACGGCGCGGATGCCGCCGCCCTCGCCGTCGCCCGCGACTGCCAGGACGGTGTCTGCACCGATCCGGCCGGCGCCGCCGCGCGCTTCACCAACGACAACGCGAATGACGGCGCCGCCAACGTGCTGGCACCGAGCATCAGCATGGCTAGCAAGACCGTGACGGTCTCCGACAGCACCCGCGTCGCCGGCACCAATGCAGGGGCCATCAGTCACCCCTTCGCCCGGTTCATCGGCGTCGACCCTACGACCGTGGGCGCGACCGCCACGGCGCAGTGGGGCGGCCCGGGGTCCGGCCCCGTGCTCGCGCTCGCGCTGTCCTGGTGCGAGTTTCAGGAGTCGTTGGCGGCGTCGGGCAAACATGTGACCATCCGCACCGACACCAACAAGATCTGCAAGCACGCTCCCTCAGAGGAAGTCATCCCCGGGGGATTTGGTTGGCTTGACAACGCCAACGCCTGCGTGGCGATCGTCAACTTGAGTCTCAACCTTGACGCGGCCGGGCAGCTCTGGGTGGGCAGCGACGCCGGCGGGAGTGTGAACACCGACTGCAAGTCGAAGCTGGAAAGCCTCAAGGGCACGACGGTGCTGGTGCCGATCTATGACCGCGTTCGTGGCACGGGAACCAACGCCGAGTATCGCATCTTCGCCTTTGCCGGGTTCACCATCACCGGCTGGAACTTCCCGTCCACCAAGGTCCTCGATCCACTGGCCCCGCTCTGCCCCGCCGCAGCCCCAACAGCTCCCAAGGCTCCCAAGGACCCCAAGGCCCCTAAACCCTGCGATGAAAGCGACAAGAGCAATAACTGGAACGGCATCCAGGGCTACTTCAATAAATGGGTCTCCATCGACGGGGCGTTCGGACTGGGCGGGCCTCAACTCAACGCAACCAGCGTCAACCTAATCAAGTAGGAGCTGCAATGAAAACCCGACTCATTGGCGCGATCCTCGCGATCGTTCTGGCCATCGTTGGCACCGTCGTGCTCACCGGTTACGTGAACAGCGCCGACGCGCGAGCAGCCGACGGCGCCGAGTTCGTATCGGTCTACCTGGTCGCCGATGAGATCCCAGCCGGCACCGAGGCGAGCGCGATCACCGACCTCATCACCGCGAAGCAGATCCCGGCCCTCGCCGCGGTGCCGGGCCGGGTGACGAAGCTGAGCGACCTGGAGGGCCTGGTGGCGGACACCGCACTGATGCCCGGCGAGCAGCTGCTCGAGTCTCGCTGGGTGACGCCCGCCACGCGGGCGGCCAGCGGAGACGTCGCACTGCCGGAGGGAATGCAGGCGGTCAGCATCGCCCTTCCCGTCGAGCGGGTGGTCGGCGGCACGATCAAGCCGGGCGACACCGTCGGCGTCGTGATTTCCGCCACCATCAAGGGCGCTGACGGCGCCGAAGACACGCCAATCAGCAGGCAGGTCTTCCACAAGGTGCTCGTCACCGCGGTACGCGAGGGAACCAGTACGCCCCCTGCCGACGGAGCGGACGCGGCAGCCGAGGCAGCCGAGACCGTCATGGTCACTCTCGCTCGGCCGACCGCAGATATCCAGAAGTTGGTTTGGGGCAAGGAATTCGGCAGCGTGTGGCTCACCATCGAGCCGAAGACGGCTGATGAGACCGGTTCAGCGGTCGTCGACGGAAGCGTCGTGTTCCAATGAGCCGCCCACGACTGAGCCCCTGGCGTGACGGGGTGCTGGGGTCGGTAGCGCAGACGGCCTCGGCCGTCGGACCCGGCGACGAAGCCCGGGATGGCAGCTCGGGCGAGATCGGGCTAGCGGATGTCACCGCACTCGACGACCGGTCGGCAGCCGATGAGCAGGAACCGTCCACCCTCGAACCCCCCACCCTCGATCCGCCCACGACCGAGGAGACTCCGGAGCCGGAGGTCATCCCGCGCCAGACCATCGCGGTGGTGGCCGCCAAGGGCGGTGTCGGCAAGACGACGATCGCGACCAACCTGGCCGTCGGCCTCGCCAAGCTGGCCCCGCTGTCGGTGGTGCTCGTCGATGCCGATGTGCAGTTCGGGGACGTGGCCATGGCCCTGTCGCTGACACCCGGACGCTTCCTGCCGGATGCCGTCACCGCCGTCGCGGCCAACGACGCCATGGTGCTCAAGGCCTACCTCACCCCGCATCCGGACGGCTACTACGTCGTGTGCGGCGCGGAGTCGCCGGCCGACGGGGACCGGGTCACCGGCGAGCAGCTCGGTCACCTGATTCGCCAACTCGCCGGGATCTTTCGGTTCGTGATCATCGACACGGCGCCCGGCCTGGGTGAACACGCGTTGGCCGCCCTCGAGGCTGCCACAGACGCCGTATTCCTCTGCGACATGTCCGTGCCGGGTGCACGCGGCCTGCGCAAGGAGCTCGCCGTTCTCGCCACCATCGGCATCATGCCGCCGGCCCGTCATGTCGTGTTGAACTTCGCCGACCGGGTGAGCGGGCTGAGCGTGAAGGACGTCGAGGCAACGATCGGTGTGCCGGTGGACGTCGCCGTTCCCCGATCGAGCCTGGTGACGCTGTCCACGAATCGTGGCATTCCGCTGCTCCAGAACGGAAAGAAAAATCCAGCGTCGGCTGCCCTCACGGACTTGGTGCGCCGATTCGACCCCAGCGCGTCACTCAAACGCGGTCGCTTGCATCGAAGGGTGGTTGTCGCATGAAACTGACCGACCGAGTGGAGGCGGCACGCCGCGATGGTCCACTGCACAAGCTCGACAAGAAGACCGGCAACGGCAACCTCTCTGCATCGAGGGCGGTGACGGACGTTGCCCTTCAACCCTCCACCGAGGCCACAGCTGCACCGGAGGCAGAGGCTCCCGCTCCGGAACCCGCGCCCATCCCGGTGCCGCCGCTTGACCCACTGGCAGAACTCAAGGAACGGGCGGCACAGGAACTCTTCGGTCGAATCGGCACGCGCCTGAACGATCCTAATTTGAGTGAGGAACAGCTGCACTCGTATGCCAGGGCCGAACTCGGCAGCATCGTCGCGGCCGAACAGGTTCCGCTCAGTCCGGAGGAGCGCACCCGGCTGATCGCCGAGATCGGTGCCGACGTGCTCGGTTACGGCCCGCTGGAGGCACTGCTCGCCGACGTCGGCGTGACCGAGATCATGGTCAACGGCCACGAGCAGATCTTCGTCGAGCGTGACGGTCGCCTCAGCCGCAGCGCTGCCCGCTTCACCAGCGAGGCCCAGCTGCGCCGGGTGATCGAGCGCATCGTGTCGAAGGTCGGGCGCCGCATCGACGAGTCGTCGCCGCTGGTGGACGCGCGCCTCGCCGACGGCTCGCGGGTGAACGCGATCATCCCGCCGCTCGCAGTCGACGGCTCCTCGCTCACGATCCGCAAGTTCGCGCGCGAACCTTTCACCGTGAACGACCTGGTCGGCTTCGGCACGCTGAGCGCCGAAATGGCCCAGGTGCTGGATGCCTGCGTGAAGGCCAAACTCAACATCATCGTCTCCGGCGGCACCGGAACCGGGAAGACGACGCTGCTCAACGTGCTCTCCGCCTATATCCCCTCCAATGAGCGCATCATCACCATCGAGGACGCGGTGGAGCTTCAGCTGCAGCAGGACCATGTGATCCGGCTGGAATCCCGGCCGGCCAACATTGAGGGTAAAGGCGAGATCACCATCCGTGACCTCGTGCGCAACTCCCTCCGGATGCGGCCGGACCGAATCGTGATCGGCGAGTGCCGCGGTGGCGAGAGCCTGGACATGCTGCAGGCGATGAACACCGGGCACGAGGGATCGATCTCGACCGTTCACTCGAACTCGCCGCGCGACGCGATCGCCCGGCTCGAAACCCTCGTGCTGATGGCCGGAATGGACCTGCCGCTGCGCGCCATCCGAGAGCAGATCTCGTCGGCGATCGATGTGATCATCCAGATCACCAGACTCAAGGACGGCACCCGTCGGGTCACGCACGTGACGGAGGTCCAGGGCATGGAGGGTGACATCGTCACCCTGCAGGACGCCTTCGTCTTCGACTACAGTGCCGGCGTCGACGAGGCCGGACGCCTGCTCGGCCACGCGGTGGCGACCGGCGTGCGGCCCCGGTTCGCCGACAAATTCCGGGACCTCGGAATTCCGTTGTCCCCGAGCGTGTTCCAGGCCAACCTCGTCACCCGGAGCCAGAGATGAATGAGCTGGCCCTCTACGGAGGAATCGCCGCCGCGCTGATCGCCCTGTTCGTGATCGTCTTCCTGGTGATCGCACCACCACGGCCCCGGGTGCCGCTGGAACGCCGTCGAGCGCCGGGCGCGGTGGACACGTCGACCCTCACCCGGGTGACCGACCGCACGGTCGAGGCCATCGAGGGGGCGATCCTTCGTCGCGGCCGCGCGCCGTTCACCGCGGAGGAACTGGAACAGGCCAGCATCCGGATGCAGCCGTCCGGCTTCGTGCTCATGGTGCTCTCGACGTCGACCGTGCTGGCCCTGACCGGCCTGCTCTTGGGAAACGGCACCTTCTGGGCGATACCGCTCCTGGCGACCTTCGCGGCGCTCGGCCCGATCGGCGCGAAGGCGTTTCTTCACGTGCGTGCGGGGCAGCGTCGCGCAAAGTTCGCGGAACAGCTCGACGAAACCCTTGCGCTTCTGGCCGGCGGCCTGCGGGCCGGTCACAGCCTGCTGCGGGCGGTGGACGCGGCCTCCCAGGAGACGCCGTCGCCGTCGGCGGACGAGTTGGCTCGGGTCGTGAATGAGACTCGCATCGGCCGGGACCTCGGTGATGCTCTCGACAACACCGCCACCCGGATGCGGAGCGAGGACTTCCAGTGGGTGGCGCAGGCGATCGCCGTCAACCGTGAGGTCGGCGGCAACCTGTCCGAGGTGCTCGACCGGGTGGGCCACACCATCCGGGAACGCAACGAGATCCGTCGCCAGGTGAAGTCGCTCGCCGCCGAGGGAAAGATGTCAGCCTGGGTGCTGATCCTCTTGCCGATCGGGGTGTTCACGTTTCTGCTGCTGACGCAGCCGAACTACTTCGCCGGCTTCTTCGGCAGCATCTGGGGCATCGCCGCCCTGGTCGTCGCCGCCATCCTGCTCGTCGCCGGCTCATTGTGGATGATGGCCGTCGTCAAGGTCAAGTTCTAGGAGAATCCAGTGCCTTCACTCATCGCAATGCTTGCCTCGCTGGCCGTTGCCGGCGGATTCGCGGTCCTGGTCGGCATCCTCGTCGGCGGTCGCGCTGGCAAGCCGATCACCGACCTCGGGGATGCAGGTCTAAACCTCGTCGGGACGACCGCAACGCGCGTCAGACGGGGTCGAACGATGCGCGAACTAGCTCCCCGAGGGTACCTCGGGATGCTCGACCGCAGGCTGGCGCTCGCCGGTCGGCCCCCGGCCTGGACCATCGACAAGATCCTCATCGCCAAGCCGCTCGCGGGCACCGCCGGTGCGCTCCTGGCGCTCCTGTGGATCAGCGGGGACCCGGTCCCGACGCGATTCGTGCTCGGTGCGCTCCTTGTGGTTCTGTGCTTCTTCGTGCCCGACCTTCTCCTGATCAGCCGCGGGCAGGAGCGACAAGAGAAGATCCAGAACGCCCTGGCCGACACCCTTGACCAGATGACGATCGCCGTGGAGGCCGGCCTCGGCTTCGAGGCCGCCATGGCCAAGGCGGCGACGAACGGCAAGGGGCCGCTCGCGGAGGAATTCATCCGCACCCTGCAGGACATGAGCATCGGCCGCACCCGAACGCACGCCTATCAGGCGCTCGGCGACCGCACCTCGTCATCGGACCTGCGCCGGTTCACCCGGTCGGTCATCCAGGCCGACACCTACGGCATCGCGATCGCGGACGTGCTCCGGGTGCAGGCCGGGGAAATGCGCCTGCGCCGCCGTCAGCGCGCCGAAGAGAAGGCGATGAAGATCCCGGTCAAGGTGCTCTTCCCACTCATCTTCTGCATTCTGCCGGTGCTGTTCATCGTGCTGCTCACCCCAGCCGTGCTGAGCATGATCGAAGCGTTCTCCTGAACCTCGCCGGAGCCGAACGCGCCCCTAACGAATTCGACGGAGATTCTGCTGTAAAAACACGCTTTGAGGCACTTCCGCGGCGAAATCGGCAAAATCTCCGTCGAATTGGTGAATGCAGGCGTGGGCCTAGCGGAAATTGACGAACTGCAGGGCCACGTCGAGGTCTTTGCCCTTGAGCAGGGCCATGGTGGCCTGCAGGTCGTCGCGGCTCTTCGAGCTGACCCGCAGCTCGTCGCCCTGGATCTGGCTCTTGACGCCCTTGGGGCCCTCGTCGCGGATGATCTTATTGATCTTCTTCGCATTTTCCTGGTCGATCCCTGCCTTCATCGAGGCCTCGATCCGAAACTCCTTGCCCGAGGCGAAGGGATTACCAGCGTCCAGGCTGCGCAGGGAGATGCCGCGCTTGATCAGCTTGGATTCGAAGACCTCGAGGATAGCCTTGACGCGCTCCTCGGAGTTGGCCTTCAGGAGCACCTTTTCGCCGCTCATCTCGATCGAGGCGCCGACATTCTTGAAATCGTAGCGCTGTGCGACCTCTTTGTGCGCCTGGTTGAGGGCGTTGTCGACCTCCATCGGGTCTACCTTGCTGACGATGTCGAACGTTGAGTCTGCCATGCCTGCAATAGTACCCAGTGGGTGCCTATTCGCCCGGCCGGGCAGTGCTGGAGCGCACGAGGAGCTCGAATGGCATGGGGGTGTTCAGGGACGAGAGCTGGTTCTGGCCCGGACGCAGCCGGTCCAGCAGGATCTCGACGGCCTTCTCGCCCTGCCCCTGCGGAAACTGGGCGATCGTGGTGAGGCCGAAGAAGTCCGCGAGTTCGTGGTCATCGATTCCGATCACGGACACGTCCCGTGGCACGACGAGGCCGAGGTCCCGTGCCGCAAGGATGACTCCGATCGCCATCTCGTCTGAGCCGGCGAATACGGCGCTCGGCCGACCGCGCGGGTTGCCAAGAAGTTGAATGGCCGCTTGGTAGCCGCTTTTCATCGTGAAGTCCGCAGGCCTGAACAATTCGGCAGCCGGAGTGATTCCGGCTGCCGTCAGGGCTAACTCATAGCCGACCCGGCGGTTGGTGGGAAGATGGAAGTCCCGGTCGACGTCCTCATTTCCGCCGATGTGTGCGATCCGTGTGTGGCCCAGGGAGAGGAGATGTTCCGTGGCGAGCCTGGCCACGGCAACATCGTCGATCGTGAGCGTGCGAACACCCTCGATCGGGCCGCCGACGCCGACCAGCGGCTTGTCGAGTGCGTGCAGGGTGGCGACTTCGGTCGTGGTCAGTTCGAGCGAAATCGCGATGACAGCATCCACTCTCTGACGCAGCAGGAAATGGTTGAACACGATGCGGCGCTCGCCTCCGCCGCCGGTCAGGCTGAACAGGGTGAGGTCAAAGCCGTTCTTCAAGAGGGATTTCTGCGCACCCTCGACAACGCTGGAGAAGAACCAGCGGTCAAGGAACGGAACGACGACACCGATGTTCTTCATCCGGCCGGAGGCGAGACTCGATGCCGTGGACGAGACGACGTAGCCGAGTTCCCCGGCGGATGCTTCGACCTTTAAACGGGTGGCAGGGGATACATGGCCGTTGCCGCTGAGTGCGCGCGAAACAGTGGCGGTAGAGACGCCCGCGTGGCGGGCGACGTCATCGATGCCTACCATGAGGTTCCTATCGGGAATGAAGTTGAGTCATCTCCGATCATATCCACCGTCCGATAGGTACCGGACGTGCCGATTTCTCACTGGGGACCAAAACCTTGTATTCTGACTGAGCGTCTCCGGTCACGTGTTTTGCACATGGTCGGGTGCGTACTGGCAAGTTACCCAAGTGGCCAAAGGGATCTGACTGTAAATCAGCCGTCTTAGACTTCGGGGGTTCGAATCCCTCACTTGCCACTCTCTCTTTCGCATCATTTAGCGTTGCACCATGACCACACGTGCCTCAGCCGGATTGCTTCGCCTCGCCCAGGACACCGCGCTCGCCGCGGGGCAAATGGCTGCCCGGCGGAGAACTGTCGGGGTGCAGGTCGCCGCGTCGAAGTCCTCCCCGGAGGACGTCGTGACCCTGGCCGACCGGGAAGCCGAGTCGCTGATTCGGGCTCTCCTGGCCGACGCCCGGCCCGATGACGGTTTCTTAGGAGAGGAGTCGGCGGCCACCCGCGGCACATCCGGCCTGACCTGGGTCGTGGACCCGATCGACGGCACCGTCAATTACCTCTACGGTTTTCCGGCCTGGGCGGTTAGTATCGCCGTCGTCGAGGGTGACCCCGATCCGGCCACCTGGACCACGCTGGCCGGCGCCGTCTACAACCCGACCGGTGACGAGCTGTTCACCGCGGCAGCAGGTGACGGGGCATGGCTGGGCGTCCGCCGGCTGCAGGTGCCGACGGACGTGCCGCTGTCGCTGGCGTTGCTGGGCACCGGTTTCTCCTATCGCGCGGCCGAAAGAGAGCGGCAGGCGGACGTCGTGCGGGGCCTGATCGGCGAGGTACGGGACATCCGTCGCATCGGGTCGGCCGCACTCGACTTGTGTTCGGTTGCCGCCGGGCGGTTGAACCTCTATTACGAGCGCGGGCTGAGCCCCTGGGACCACGCGGCCGGCGCGCTGGTGGCGCGCGAGGCCGGCGCTCGAGTCGGTGGCTTCGGAGCCGACCGTGAGGGTATGGGCCTGCTCATTGCCGGGGCTCCCGACCTTTATCGGGTCTGCCAACCCCTTCTGGCCAAACTTTTCGATGACTTCATGGCCGACGCGGAAGCGTAGGCGACTGAACCGCTTCGAACGAGACGGATGCCGCGGAAACACCGGTGACCGACGTGCTCGTGGCGGCCCGGGGAGATCGCCGGAAACGGAGGCAGTGCCCCTTTTTCGGGTGTCATTCTGCTTCGAAGAGTAGGGATAACCGGCCTCCGGGCGGTAGCCTGTACTGATTCGTTACTTTGGTTGAGGCCAAGACGACTATCCTCATTTGTCCAATGCGCCGAAAGAACCGATCCTTTGCTCCCTCACTCCTCTAGCTCGGCTGCCTCGGTGCCGGGTGTGAGTGACCCTGAAACGAAGCCCCTCACGCGTCGCGAACTGCGCGAGCGCGAGCGGATGTCCGTCCCGGTGCTGGACATTCCAGGCTCCGCGGTCACCGACGCGCCGACCGCCGCCGATCCCGCTAATGCCGGGCCGTCGACGCCGGACCTCGACCTTCTGGTCGCCGCGAGCCTCGCTGAACCCGAATTCGAGTCCGTGACGATCGCTGACTCGGACCGCCTGATCGCCGCGCCGGCCGCCGCCGACGCTCCGGTCTCCGACGTGGACCGGCTGCAGACGGCCATCTCCGCCGTCACGACGTCCACGGAGATCCCCTTCCCCACCCGGGCGCAGCGGCGCGCGGAACAGCCCGCCTCCCGCCCCCGCCGCGCATCGGCCCGGGAGCGCCTGGCGCCCGCCGTTCACCCGGCCGCCGCCACCGCGCCGGCACCCC
>NZ_SOFV01000042.1:0-129025 GCF_004402465.1 Cryobacterium sp. TMT2-14
GGATACCGGACCTCGCGACGCGCTCGTCGCCGCCCTCGAGGCCGCGCGCGAAGCCGAGGTCGAGGCCCGGCTCCAGGCCGAGACCGCCCGCGAACGCGTGCGCGCCGGGCAGGCGCGGGCCGACGCGCTCGCGAAACAGCAGACTGCCGCGCGGGCGGCGGCCGAGGAGGCAGCCCGGCGTGCGGTCATCCGTCGCCGTCAGGTGGATGCCGCCAGCCGGGTGGCCGAGGCGCTCCCGCTGGTGCTTGCCTCGGTCGACGCCTCCGCCAGCGAAGCCAGGCTGCGCCTGGCCACCGCCGAGGCGGAGCGCAGCAGCCAGAACGAGGAAATCGCGGCGCTGCGCCGGGAGGACAGCGCCCTGCGCGCCCGGTTGCAGGCCGTCACCGAGACCGTGCACGGCCTGGAACTGGCCATCTACGAGAAGAAGCTGCACCTGTCCGGGCTGCTCGAGCGCGCCGTCAGCGACCTCGGTCTGACCGAAGACGTGCTCGTGGCCGAGTACGGGCCCGACCAGCCGATCCCGGGCGCCGTCCAGAACAGCCCAGACCCGACCTCCGAACCCGTCCGCTTCGACCGGGACGACCAACAGCGCCGCCTGACCGTCGCCGAGCGCCGCTACGCCCAGCTCGGCCGAGTGAACCCGCTGGCCCTCGAGGAGTTTGCCGCGCTCGAGCAGCGGCACCGCTTCCTCACTGAGCAGCTCACCGACCTCACCAACACGCGCCGCGACCTGCTCACCATCATCGAGGAGATCGACGAGAAGATGGGTGCCATCTTCGGCAGCGCCTTCGACGACACCCAGGCGGCGTTCGCCGAGGTGTTCCCGGTGCTGTTCCCGGGCGGGAGCGGCAGCATCCGTCTCACCGATCCCGACAGCCTGCTCACGACCGGCATCGAGGTCTCGGTCAAGCCCGCCGGCAAGAAGATCGAGCGGCTCTCGCTGCTGTCGGGCGGGGAGCGCTCGCTCGCCGCCGTGGCCCTGCTGATCGCCATCTTCAAGGCCCGCCCGAGTCCGTTCTACATCATGGACGAGGTCGAGGCTGCCCTCGACGACGCCAACCTCGGCCGGCTGCTGACTATCTTCGAGGACCTGCGCGCCACCAGTCAGCTCATCGTGATCACCCACCAGAAACGCACGATGGAGATCGCGGATGCCCTTTACGGCGTCTCGATGCGCCTCGATGGGGTCTCGGCCGTGGTCGGGCAGCGCATCGCGAAGGATGACGAGCAGGCATCCTGACACGTCGCCGCTGATCGCCGCTGATCGCCGCTGTCGAGTGAAGAACGCTAGCGCAGCACGGCCAGGAGTCGCGCGCAGGCCTCGTCCACCCGGCGGCAGGCCATGCTGCAGGTGTGCCAGCCCGGATGCAGCCGGGCCATGTTCTCGCAGGCCGCGATCGATGCCCGGGCGGCCTCGCGGCAGGTTTCCAGCAGCGCGATGGTCATCAGCCCGTCCTTGCGCGCATGCCAGGACAGCAGCCGGCTCGTCGACGAACACACCTCGATGCAGTCCAGGTCGGCGAAGAAGCAGCGGGTGATGTCGCCGTTGCCCTTGATGCGGAGGCAGGCGTGCGCGCAGTCCTCGCTTACCGTCACGAGAGCGTCGCACGCCGCGATGCACCGGTTGATCCCGGTGCGCACACTCTCGGGCCCTGTGCTGACTGCCATGCCGACACCCTAGACCGGGTCCGGGCGGCTGTCGGGGGGCTTGCACATTCCTGCTCGTTTTCGGGTGGTCGTTCCAGGACCGAAAGTCCCTCAGAACAACACCCTCACACCGGGCTGAGGGTCTCCGGCGTGTCCGGGCGCTGCACATCGACGAATCCGAGGGCAACGATCGGCTCCGGCCGCGCGGCCGCCAGCGTACGCATCAGGCTGCCGACCGCCGCCGGGCCGTGCGGGAAGGACGTGCCGTGATGTGGACGATGCCGACACAAGAGGATGAGGTCTGGGCCGTCACCCCGTCATTCTGCCGGGTCGGGTCGCTCGTGTGACGGCACGAATCGCACGAACGAGCGTTATCGGGGCGGTGCCGCTCCCGGTCCGCACCATCGGTTCGGAGGTCCACCGCTCGGTACGCGCCGGCTGCGCCGCTTCGCGCGAGGCACACCTGGGGCGCAGCGGCGCAGATACCGCGCGAGCCATAGGCTGTAGGTATGGCAGAACGCACCCCCTGGTCTCTCTCCGGCGCACTGCGCGGCATGTTCGCGAAGAAGCTCATCGACGCCGAAACCTGGGAAGACCTCGAAGACGCGCTCATCCAGGCCGACTTCGGTCCCAGCATCACGGAGGCGGTCGTGGCCGACCTGCGGGCCAAGGTCGCCAGGTACAACACGACCGACCCGACCGACCTGCAACGGATGCTGCGCGAAGGCCTCGAGGAACGGCTCTCCAAGCTCGACTCCACCCTCAACCTCAGCGCGCGGCCTGCCGTCGTGCTCGTCGTCGGCGTCAACGGCGTCGGCAAGACCACCACGATCGGCAAATTCGCGAAGTTCCTGCGCACCTACAACCGCAGCGTGCTGATCGGGGCGGCAGACACGTTCCGTGCGGCCGCCGTGGAACAGCTGGCAACCTGGGCCGAACGGGCGGGCGCCGACATCGTGCGGCCGCAGGCCCACGGCCAGGACCCGGCATCCGTCGCCTTCCAGACCGTCGAGCGGGCCATGAAAGACGGCACGGAGATCGTGATCATCGACACCGCCGGGCGGCTGCAGACCAAGGGCGGCCTGATGGACGAGCTCACCAAGATCCGCAAGGTGATCGAGAAGCAGACCCCGATCGCCGAGGTGCTCCTCGTGCTCGACGCGACGACCGGCCAGAACGGACTGGCCCAGGCCGAGGCCTTCATCCAGCATGCCGGCGTGACCGGGCTCGTGCTCACCAAACTGGACGGATCCGCCAAGGGCGGCTTCGTGCTCGCCGTGCAGGAGAAGACCGGCATCCCGATCAAGCTCGTGGGCCAGGGCGAGGGCATCAACGACCTCACCGGTTTCACGCCGCACGTTTTCGCACAAAAACTCGTCGGATAGGACAGTCATGACCATCGAACACGATTTCTTCGGAATTCTCGGCAGTGACGATGCTGGCGAGGTCTACTGGTCGGATTCGGCCGAACTGGGCGACCAGGACGTGCAGATCGACCTCAGCTCCCCCGACGAGGAGTCCGTCTCGGCCGAAGCGCTCGACATTGCGGCGGCCATGGTCAACGACATCGAGGGACTCGATTCGCAGGCCCGCGAATCGCTCGTGGCCGACCTCAGCAAGGAGGGCTCGGTGACGGGCGCATACATCACGACCGAACTCGACGAAATGGATCCCGAGGTTCTCGACGACGCCCTGATCTGGGATTCGGGCGACAAACAAATCGATTTCCTGCGCTCCATCCAGCTGCAGCGGATCGGTTTCCACCCGCACCACTTCCGTAGCGAGGAGCACTTCGCGGTGCTCGAGTACTCGATCAGCCCCGATGACACCGACGCCCTGCTCGTGGTCACGATCGACGTGCACGGCGACCCCGTGCTGATCGCCGTCGAGCAGTAGCGCAGCAGTCCGGTCGGACGTCGGTGCTCCCTACTGGATGGTGCCCTTGGCCGGGTCGCCGAACGGCACGTTCTGCAGCACCTTGACGTCCGTGGGGGCGGCCAGTGCGTCATCGGTGAGCGCACCAAGTTCGGTGATTCCCGCGCCGGTCGCGTGCACCGCGAGGTCGGCGACGCTGGCCCAGCGCTCGACCATGACCACCAGGTCACCGTCGGTGTGCGCGGCATACCGTTCGCAGCCGGTCTCGGCGTGCACCGTGGGGGAGACCACGGCGAACGCGTCCAGGAGCTCCTGGCTGCGACCGGGCTTCGGGGTGAGTACGGCGACGACGACAACGGACATGGTGACTCCTGGCTTCGGATGCGGTTTGCGCACCCGAACAAACGTAGGCTCCGCGACCGGTTAAACTAAACGCATTATGGCTACTTTTGGAAACCTCTCAGATCGCCTGGCCGAGACGTTCAAGAATCTCCGCACCAAGGGCAAGCTCAGCGCGGCGGATGTCGACGGCACCGTGCGCGAGATCCGGCGCGCACTGCTCGACGCCGACGTCGCCCTCGAGGTGGTCAAGGACTTCACCGGCAAGGTGCGCGAGCGTGCCCTCGGCGACGAGGTCAGCAAGGCGCTGAACCCGGCCCAGCAGGTCGTCAAGATCGTCAACGAGGAGCTCGTCGAGATCCTCGGCGGTCAGCAGCGCCGACTCGAATTCGCCAAGAAGCCGCCGACCATCATCATGCTCGCCGGCCTCCAGGGTGCCGGTAAGACCAC
The DNA here is from genome assembly GCF_004402465.1 of Cryobacterium sp. TMT2-14. Classification (NCBI taxonomy): domain Bacteria; kingdom Bacillati; phylum Actinomycetota; class Actinomycetes; order Micrococcales; family Microbacteriaceae; genus Cryobacterium; species Cryobacterium sp. TMT2-14. Next base: position 4,312 of record NZ_SOFV01000042.1, read on the forward strand.
CCTCGCCGGCAAGCTCGCGAAGTGGCTCGCGAAAGACGGCCACACCCCGATTTTGGTCGCGGCCGACCTGCAGCGCCCGAACGCGGTCACCCAGCTCGAGGTCGTCGGCGCCCAGGCGGGCGTGCCCGTCTACGCGCCCGAGCCCGGCAACGGCGTCGGCAACCCGGTCAAGGTCGCCCGCGACGGCGTCAAGTACGCGCAGCAGAAGATGCACGACGTGGTCATCGTCGACACCGCCGGACGCCTCGGCGTCGACGCGGAGATGATGAAGCAGGCCGCGGACATCCGCACGGCCATCGACCCCGACGAAGTGCTCTTCGTGATCGACGCCATGATCGGCCAGGACGCGGTGGCCACCGCCAAGGCGTTCCAGGACGGCGTCGACTTCACCGGCGTGGTGCTCTCCAAGCTCGACGGCGACGCGCGCGGCGGTGCGGCCCTGTCCGTGGCCTCGATCACCGGCCGTCCGATCATGTTCGCGTCGACCGGTGAGAGCCTCGACGACTTCGAGCCGTTCCACCCCGACCGCATGGCCAGCCGCATCCTCGACCTCGGTGACATCCTCACCCTGATCGAGCAGGCGCAGGGTGCCTTCGACGAAGACGAAGCACGCAAGATGGCGGAGAAGTTCTCCACCGACAGTTTCACCCTCGACGACTTCCTCGGGCAGATGCAGCAGCTGCGCAACATGGGTTCGATCAAGAAGATGATGAGCATGCTCCCCGGCGCCGGCGCCATGAAGCAGCAGCTCGAGAACTTCGACGAGCGCGAGATCGTGCGCACCGAGGCCATCATCCAGTCGATGACCAAGGCCGAGCGCACCACCCCGAAGCTGTTGAACGGATCCCGTCGGCTGCGCATCGCCCGCGGCGCCGGATCGACCGTGACCGAGGTCAACCAGCTCGTGTCGCGATTCGAGCAGGCCGCCAAGATGATGAAGACGGTCGCCAAGGGCGGCATGCCCAACATCCCCGGCATGGGCCCGGTCCCCGGCGGCATGGGCGGCGGCGGCCGTGGCAAGCCGCAGCCCAAGAAGAAGGGCTCGAAGTCGGGCAACCCGGCCAAGCGCGCGGCGGAGAACCTGGCGATCGCGTCCGGTGAGAAGCCCGCTGGCGCGGGCCCCGGTGCGGGCGGCGGCACGGGCTTCGGCCTCGGCGGCGCCAGGAAGGCGGGCGGTCCCACCGAAGACGAGATGGCCGCCCTGCAGAAGATGCTCGGTCGATGACACTGCGCCGCAAACGCTGAGCCGCTGACTGCGCTGCGGATGCCCCCGGCCGCCGGTTTAGGATGAGCGCATGACCTCCTCCACGCCTTCCTCCACGCCTTCCTCCACGCCTTCCCCCAGGGCCGACCGAGTGCGTATCGGTGTGCAAATCGCCCCGCAGCACGCCCTCTATCCGAAGATCCGAGTGACCGTGGCGGAGGTCGAGGCCCTGGGCACGGACATCGCGTTCGACTGGGACCATTTCTTTCCGCTCTCCGGCGAGAAGAACGGCCTCCACTTCGAGTCTTGGACGCTCCTCGCGGCCTGGGCGGAGCAGACCTCCACCATCGAGCTGGGCGCGCTGGTCAACTGCAACGGCTACCGCAACCCCGACCTGCAGGCCGACATGGCGCGCACCATCGACCACATCAGCGGCGGCCGGTTCATCTTCGGCACCGGCTCCGGCTGGTTCGAGCGCGACTACGACGAGTACGGCTTCGAGTTCGGCACCGCGGGCACCCGCCTGGACGCCCTCGAAGCCGACCTCCCGCGGATCGAGGCGCGCTGGACGAAGCTGAACCCGCCGCCCCTGCGCGACATCCCGGTGCTGATCGGCGGCGGGGGCGAGAAGAAGACCCTCCGGATCGTGGCGAGACATGCGGACATCTGGCATTCGTTTTCCACTCCCGCGGTGCTCGAGCACAAGCTCGGCGTGCTCTCGAAGTGGTGTGACACGGTGGGCCGGGACCTCTCCGAGATCGAGATCTCCACCGAGCTGCGGGCCCGCACCGTGACCGAGGCCGACGAGCTCTACGACCTAGGCGCCCGCCTGTTCACCCTTGGGCTGTCCGGCCCGCACTACGACCTGGCCTCGCTCACTGACTGGCTCGCCTGGCGTGATACAAAAAACGCGCTTGAGACGGGCTGCACCCGAGATGCGTGAGTCCTAATCGAGTGGTGGTATCGCTCCCGGAAGGTCAGTCCTGCCCGCACCACGTGGACGCTGATCACCACAGGCGGAACGCCGGCTTCGGTGGTGAACCAATTCGACGGAGATTTTGGTGTGAAACGGGTTTTTCGGTGTGTGACGGGCCGATTCCGCCAAAATCGCCGTCGAATTCGTTGGCGACGGAGTTGCTGCAGGGCCGCGGACCCGAGAGACACGGTGGCCGGAACGCACTCACATCCCGCGTCACGGTCCACTGCCTGCCTGCGTCGACATCACGAACACCCGGCTCGGAACCCCCAAGCCGCGATCCCGCATCGTCCACGGCCATGAGGGCTCAGTCAGCTATGCGGGGAGGCCCGTGCGGAGTTCGCGGGTCAGCGACTTCACGACGGCCGGCAGGCTGCCGCCGTGCGCCTCGGCGACGCGCAGCTGCCGCTGGTAGCTCGCACCCGCGGTGATGATCCGGTTCAGGCTCTGCAGCTCGTCCAGGCAGCCCAGACGCTCGGCGACGGGGGAGAGGATGCCGATCAGCCGGCGCACATCGTCGGTCACCAGGCTTTCGGCGCCCGCGGCATCCGTGATGATCTCGGCGTCCAGGCCGTAGCGAGCGGCCCGCCATTTGTTCTCACGAACGAACCACGGCTGCATCGGCCCGACCGTCTCGCCGGCGTCGAGACGCCCAGACATCCAGTCGACCAGGCACTGGATGAACGCGGCAATGGCGCCGAGTTCCTCCGTCGTGGACACGCCGTCGCAGGCGCGCACCTCGATGGTTCCCCATCGCGGCGAAGGACGGATGTCCCAGCGCACCTCGGTCGCATCCTCGATCACCCCGGTGGCCGTCATATCGGCCACGTAGCGCTCCCAGGCCTCCCAGTCCTGCAGGATCCACGGCAGGCCGGCGGTGGGCAACTGCTGGAACATGAGGGCGCGGTTGGAGGCGTAGCCCGTGTTCACGCCGGCCCAGAACGGGCTCGACGCCGACAGGGCCTGCAGGTGCGGCAGGTAGCCGAGCAGGCCGTTCAAAATCGGGATGACCTTGGCCTTGTCCTCGATCCCCACATGCACGTGGATGCCCCAGATCATCATGTTGCGGCCCCACCACTGGGTGCGGTCGATCAACCGCTGGTAGCGGGCCTCGTCCGTGACCTTCTGGTCGAACCACTGGCTGAACGGATGCGATCCGCTAGAGATGAGTTCGACGCCCCGCGGATCCGTGATGGCGCGCACCTCGTCAACCTGGACGGCGACATCCGTGACGGCGCCCGCAACTGTATGGTGCACCCCCGACACGAGTTCGACCGTGTTCAGGAGCAATTCCCCGGTGATGTGCGGATGCGGCGTGCCGTCGGGCGCGGCCAGAGCCGTCAGCACCTCTTCGGCCAGGCAGACCAGGTCACCCGACTCGCGGTCGACGAGGGCGAGTTCCCACTCGATGCCAATGGTTGACCGTTTCGACCGGGCAAATTCGATCCCCATGCGCGGTCCTTCCGATCCTGGTTCACCCCTTCGGGCGTGGTTGTGTGACAATCCTGACACCGATTGGCGAAGCGGCGCCCCAGCCGGACGCGGGTCCGGTGATGACCGCGCCGCCCAGCCGGTCGATTATCAGAAAGTCGTCGATGTCTGACAGAATGATTAGTCGAGTTCTCTTGCGTCCGACCCTCTACTCAGGCGCAGGAAAAAACCTTATTGAGCTTGTGCCGAGTGTGCCCCCACGCTCACGGCCCTCAGTTCGCCAAAAATCAAATACACAGGAGAATTGTGGCTGTCAAAATTCGTTTGAAGCGCATGGGCAAGATCCGTGCACCGTACTACCGCATCGTCGTTGCCGACGCGCGCACCAAGCGCGATGGTCGTGTCATCGAAGAGATCGGCATCTACCACCCCACGCAGGAGCCCTCCGTCATCGAGGTCAAGTCCGAGCGTGCCCTGTACTGGCTGGGCGTTGGAGCACAGCCGACAGAGCAGGTTGAGGCTCTCCTCAAGCTGACCGGCGACTGGGGCATCTTCAAGGGTGACAAGAACGCCGTCAGTACCGTGAAGTTCAAGGAGCCGAAGGCTCCGTTCGTCGCCGACGAGAAGAAGAAGCCGGTTCTGAAGCCGAAGGCCGTCAAGCCTGTGGCCAAGGAAGAGGCACCCAAGGAGACCGAGGCTGCCGCGGAGGCAACCGAAGAGGACAAGGCGTAATTTTGCTCGCTCCCGCGCTCGAGCATCTTGTCAAGGGGATCGTCGATCACCCGGACGATGTGCATGTTGTGACCCAGACGTCCCCACGGGGCGAGGTTCTCGAGGTTCGTGTGAGCCCCGAAGACCTCGGCCGCGTGATCGGGCGTTCCGGGCGCACCGCAAAGGCACTGCGCACCCTCGTGGCCGCGCTGGCCGACGGCCGGCGCGTGCGCGTTGACGTCGTCGACACCGATTTCTGAACTGGTAAATGAGTAGTTGGATATGAGTTCGGTGAACGACAGTACGACTCCGCGCAGCCAGTTGAGGGTGGGGCGCCTGACCAAGGCGCACGGTCTCAAGGGCGCGATCAAGCTGGAATTGTTCACGGATGACCCGGGACGTCGTTTCGTCCCGGGCGCCGTGTTCACCCTGCAGGTGCCCACGGGTTCACCCTGGCACGGCAAGAAAATCGAGCTCGTCGAGCTCCGCTGGTACAACCAGCACGCGGTCGGCTTCTTCAAGGATGTCCCCGACCGTGAAGCGGCCGAAGCCCTCGCCAAGGCGATCCTCTGGATCGACCAAGACGACGCGGAACAGTCCGGCGAAGAAGACGCCTGGTACGACCACCAGTTGATCGGCCTCTCCGTCGTGCGCGACGGCGTCCAGATCGGAACCATCGCGCGGCTGGAGCACCTTCCCGCGCAGGACCTGTTGATCGTGAAGACCCCCGCCGCCGAGGTCATGATCCCATTCGTGAAGGCCATCGTGCCCTCCGTCGACATCACGACCGGCATCGTCACCATCACCCCGCCTCCCGGCTTGCTCGAAGAGCTCCCGGAGGAACCGGACGACGACGATGACAACGTCGACAATAGTGACAACACCGCAGCCACGGCTGCCCCCGAAACTGAATCAGAACCCCAGGCCGAGGTTGACGGAGCCCCCGGCCGGAGCTGAAACACCTCCTCGGGGAGAGGCGCGCCGCGCCCGACCGGCTCCCCACCTCGTCACGACGCGGCAGACCTCTTATTGGAGCACCGTCGCATGTCGTACGTTAAACCGAGCCAACTCGTCGATGACATCACTCACTCCGGCATGCTTAAAACGCAACTGACCCTGGGGCAAATGGTGATGCGGGGTGCGCTTGCCGGGGCGATTCTCGGAGCGGCCACGACCGTCGCCTTAACCGCCACGGCCCAGACCGGGCTGCCGATCGTCGGGGCCGTGCTCTTCCCGGTCGGATTCGCGATGATCCTGCTATTGGGCCTCGAGCTGGTCACCGGTAGCTTCGCCCTTGTCCCGCTTGCGATCATGGAAAGGCGCACGACGGTCACCCGGGGACTCAGGAACTTCTTCGTGGTCATTCTCGCCCACCTCTTCGGGGCCGGACTGTACGCCTTCCTCTACACGACGTCGATCACTTACTTGGGCACGGACATGTCCGACCCGATGGTCCAGGCCATCATCGACCTCGCCGAGCACAAGGTGCTGCCCTACGAGGCGGTCGGTGCCGGCGGCATCCTTGTCGTGATCATCAAGGCCATGCTCTGCAACTGGATGGTCGCCATCGGCACCATCATGTTCTATACGTCCAAGTCCACGGGGGGCAAGATCCTCGCGATGTGGCTGCCGGTGACGACCTTCTTCAGCCTCGGCCTCGAGCACGCGATCGTCAACATGTTCGCGATCCCGGCCGGCATCATGCTCGGCGCCGACGTCACGGTCGGGCAGTGGTGGGTATGGAACCAGGCCCCGGTGCTCCTCGGCAACGTCCTGGGCGCCATCCTCTTCACCGCGCTGCCAATCTACTTCTCGCACCGTACCCATGTGAACCGCGCCCCGGCATCCGGTGAAGCAGTCGACGTCGACGCGGAGGTGGCCGCCGAGGCGACCGAGCCTGCCGAACCCACGCTCGTTCGCTCGTAGACTTCTCCCGTGCGTATCGACATCATCACGATCTTTCCGGAGTTCTTCTCCGTCCTCGACGTCTCCCTGGTCGGCAAGGCCCGGCAATCGGGGCTGATCGACCTTCGGGTGCACAACCTGCGCGACCACACCCACGACCGGCACCACTCCGTCGACGACACGCCCTACGGCGGCGGCGCCGGCATGGTGATGAAGCCGGAGCCATGGGGTGACGCGATCGACGCGATCCTCACCGACGTGCACCCGGGTGCCGAGCCGCCGGATGCGTCCGTCATGCCCGAAACGACGGCGACGGATGCCAGTCCGCTCCTGATCTTCCCGTCCCCGGCTGGGGATTTGTTCACGCAGGCCATGGCCCGGGAGTTGGCCGAGGAATCGAACCTCATCTTCGGCTGCGGACGCTACGAGGGCATCGACCAGCGGGTCTTCGACCACTTCGAGCAGGACGGCCGGGTGCGCTTGGTCAGTCTCGGCGACTACGTGCTCAACGGGGGAGAGGTGGCCGTGATGGCCATGATCGAGGCCGTCGGTCGTCTGATCCCGGGGGTCGTCGGCAACCCGGAAAGCCTTGTCGAGGAATCCCACGAGGACGGCCTCCTCGAATATCCGAGCTACACGAAGCCCGCGGCCTGGCGCGGCCTCGACGTTCCGTCGGTGTTGCTCAGTGGCAACCACGGCGCCGTCGCGGCGTGGCGGCGGGAGCAGCAATTCTTGCGCACGGCCCGGGTGCGCCCGGACCTTCTGCCGCCAGCGAACTGAGCTCGCCGGAGCAGGTCGCCCGGGTAGTCTGGTTTCGTGTTCGTACGCAGGTTCTTCTACTACTGGCAGTTCATTGCCGTCCTCGTGCTTCCGGCGTGGCTCCTGGTCGGCGCCTCCGTTTACGGCAGCGGCGGCTGGGACGTGGTCGGCAGCTTCTTCGGCGGCCTCGTGGTCGGTGTGGGCCTGCTCACCGTGAGCCTGATCTTCTTCGCCCGCACCGAGGTGCGCAGCACCCGCATGGTGTCGTGGGCCGACGTGGGCATCCTCACGCTCTGGCACGCCCTGATCGTGGGCATGGGCTTTACCTACGACGTCGCGCCGGGCCTCGCCGCGCTGGTGATCGTGGTCGGAATCGGCGCGTTCTGGTTCGCCATCTGGGAGCTGATCGCCGCCGCCCGCCGCAGCATGCGGGCCATGATGCTCCTGGTCGAGGAGACGGCGAGGGGCCCCGCGTTCCTGCCGACCGTGCCGCCCACGCTGCCGCCGACCGACGGTTTCATCCCCACGCCGGATCCCTCCGTCATCATCGTGCGCGAGCATTCACTCCGCCCGCCCGGGGAGTCGTTCGAGAAGAAGGAATCCGGGAAGAAGCACGGTCAGGCGCCGGAGGCCTGACCTTCACCCAGCTTTTGCGGGCATGGTGCGTTTCGTGACATAATCATCGCTTGTGCCGTGGCAAGCCTCTGCCACAGGGGAGCTGCAAGGTATCGGCACGAAACACACTCATTCATTTGCTGATTCGCTCGCCTCGCGGGTCGGATCGCATAAGCCGTAGTCGTCCTGTGGCGGATACAGAGAGCGAACAGTATGCATATTCTCGACCAGGTGGATGCCCCATCCCTCCGCAAGGACATTCCGGCGTTCCGCGCCGGCGACACCGTCAAGGTCCACGTCAACATCGTTGAGGGCGCTCGCTCTCGTGTGCAGGTCTTCCAGGGAGTCGTCATCGGACGCTCCGGCGAAGGCGTGCGCGAAACGTTCTGCGTACGCAAGGTCAGCTTCCAGGTCGGCGTCGAGCGTACCTTCCCGGTGCACTCCCCGGTGATCGACCGCATCGAGGTCGTCACCCGTGGTGACGTGCGTCGCGCGAAGCTGTACTACCTGCGCAACCTGCGCGGCAAGAAGGCCAAGATCAAGGAGAAGCGCGACTAACACCCGTCGCAGTCGACTTCCAGCTTGCGCTGAATTCCCCCTGAGCTCCTCACCCGTACACTGGGTCAGGAGCTCAGGCGGTTTAATGACAGATAATTCTCTGCCCACGCGATCCAATCGCCAGGGAACAGAAACAAAGCGCAAGAAGCGCGGCGTTGCACTCTTTATACGTGACCTGCTGGTCATCTTCGTGGTGGCGCTGCTCATCTCGTTCCTGATCAAGACGTTCCTGGTGCGCTCGTTCTACATTCCCTCCGGGTCGATGGAGACCACCCTCCTGATCAACGACCGGATCATCGTGAACCAGCTCGAACCGAAACTGATCCCGGTCGAACGCGGCGACGTCGTCGTGTTCCGGGATCCGGGCGGCTGGCTGCTGCCGCAGGCGCCCCTCGAGCAGAACGCCGTCATCGCCGCCGTGGACTGGGTCATGGCCGCGGTGGGGCTATCGGCGCCGGACAGCAACGACCACCTGATCAAACGCGTCATCGGGCTGCCGGGCGACCACGTCACCTGCTGCAACCCGCTCGGCCAGATGAGCGTCAACGACGTGCCTCTGTCCGAACCCTATGTGTCTCTGCCGACCGGGGAGACGAGCGTTTCGCAGGACGACTTCGACATCGTCGTGCCGGACGGCTCGCTCTGGGTGATGGGTGACAACCGCTACAACTCCAAGGACTCCCGCTACAACACCGAGACCCCCGGCAAGGGGTTCGTGCCCATCGACAACGTCGTCGGGCGCGCCCTCGTGATCAGCTGGCCGACCGCGCGCTGGTCCTGGCTCGACGACTACCCGGAGGTCTTCCAGGGCGTCCCCACGGAGACGAGGTAGGGAATGGTCGTGGATCCGACCCTCGACGTCGAACGGGCGTTGCTGGCCGCCGGGGCGACCTGCGTGATCGGCGTCGACGAGGTCGGCCGCGGCGCCCTTGCCGGTCCGGTGGGGGTAGGTGTGGCCGTCGTCAACGCCTCAGCTTCGGCCTTCCCGGCCGGTTTGCGCGACTCCAAGATGCTCAGTGAACCCCGGCGCGGGCTCCTTGCGCCGCTGGCTGTCGCCTGGGCGCTGCACTCAGCGGTCGGCCTCGCGACGCCGCTGGAGGTCGACCGACTGGGCATCATCGCCGCGCTCGGCCTGGCCGGCAAGCGGGCCCTCGCGCAGCTGTTCGCGGCCGGGGTCGACATCACCGGCGCCGTGGTGCTTTTGGACGGCAACGACGACTGGCTGAACAGGGCACTGAGCACTCCGCTCAACGTGGTGACCCGCGTGCGGGCCGACCAGGACTGCGCGTCGGTGGCCGCGGCATCCGTGATCGCGAAGGTGCACCGCGACGCTCTGATGATCGAGGCGGATGCCGTGACGCCCGGCTACGAGTGGGCCGGCAACAAGGGCTACGGCAGCCCCGCCCACATGGCGGCGATCGCCCTGCTCGGACCCACCCTGCTGCATCGCAAATCCTGGCTGAAGATCACAGCGTAGGATTGAGGAACCATGGAAGAAGATGAATTCGAGGACTACGACCGCGAGGTCGAGCTGGCCCTGTACCGCGAGTACCGAGACGTTGTGGGGCAGTTTCAGTACGTCGTCGAGACCGAACGACGCTTCTATCTCGCGAACGAGGTCGAGCTGGTGCGCCGTGACACGGAGCACGACTTCTACTTCGAATTGACCATGAAAGATGTCTGGGTCTGGGACGTCTACCGTTCCGACCGGTTCGTGAAGTCGGTGCGGGTGCTGACCTTCAAAGACGTCAACGTCGAGGAACTCGCGTCCAAGGAGTTCGAACTGCCGAAGGAACTCGCGCTCGACGAGTAGCACAACGAAGACTCAGGCCTGGGGGTCTGCACACTCGGCGCAACGATGCGGTCGAGAACGAAGGGTATGTCTTTTGCTTCAGGAATCTGATCGCGCTCTGGCCTCGTGGATCAACCGGGAGGCACTCGCTGAAGAGATGATCCCCTTGATCGGCCGTCTGTATCGGGAAAATCACGTCGTCACGAGCGTGCACGGCCGGGGACTGGTCAACCAGTCGGTGATCGGACTGCTCAAGGCGCACCGCTTCGCGCGCCACATCGACGATGTGGAACTGCCCCTGGAGGAGACCCTGCCGCTGCTGCAGACCCTCAGCACCCTCCGGCTCGGGACCGCGTCGATCGACCTCGGCCGGCTGGCCATGACCTACAAACTCGAGGGTGCCGGGCGCGGCCGGGAGGAATTCCTCCGGGCCGAGCTGGCGGATGTCGTCGACCGGCAGGGTGACTTCGTCACCGCGGGCACGGATGTCGTGCTGTACGGCTTCGGCCGGATCGGACGTCTCCTCGCGCGCATCCTGATCGACCACGCCGGCGGGGGACAGGGTTTGCGCCTGCGGGCCATCGTGGTGCGCCGCGGGTCGGACAACGACATCGTCAAGCGGGCGAGCCTGCTGCGCCGCGACTCGGTGCACGGACCATTCGAGGGCACCATCACCGTCGACCCGGTGGGCAACACGATCCTCGCCAACGGCACGCTGATTCAGGTCATCTACTCGAGCGACCCGGCCACCGTCGACTACACCCGATACGGCATCCAGAACGCTGTCGTGGTCGACAACACGGGACGCTGGCGCGACGCCGACGGACTCCGCCAGCACCTGGCCTGCCCGGGTGTCGCCCGGGTGCTGCTCACGGCTCCGGGCAAGGGCGCGCTGAAGAACATCGTGCACGGCATCAACCACGACGCCATCACCGCGGACGACACCATCATCACGGCGGCATCCTGCACCACCAACGCGATCACGCCCGTGCTCAAGGCCGTGAACGACCGCTTCGGTATCCGGGAAGGCCATGTGGAGACGGTGCACTCGTTCACCAACGACCAGAACCTGATCGACAACTTCCATTCGGGCGACCGCCGCGGGCGCAGCGCCGCCCTGAACATGGTGATCACCGAGACAGGGGCCGCGAAGGCCGTCGCCAAGGCGCTGCCCGAGCTGGCCGGCAAGCTCACCGGCAACGCCATCCGGGTGCCCACGCCCGACGTGTCGATGGCGATCCTCAACCTCACCCTCACGCAGGGCACCACCAAGGACGAGCTCAACACCTACCTGCGCACCATGTCGCTGCACTCCGAGTTGCACAAGCAGATCGACTACATCGACTCGCCCGAGGTGGTCTCCAGCGACTTCCTCGGCTCCCGCCGGGCCGGCATCGTCGACGGCCTGGCCACCATCTGCACCGACACGAAGGCCGTGCTGTACGTCTGGTACGACAACGAATACGGGTACAGCTGCCAGGTCATCCGGGTGCTCGAGGAGATGGCGGGCGTGCATCCGCCGGTGTTCCCGAAGGTGTTGATCGAGCCGGTCGCCCTGGTCTGAGTCACCGAGCGGCGTTGGCCCGGGTTCGGGTCAGCGCGGCCGGGGCTCGCAGATCACGACCGGGATATCACGGCCGGTTTTCTGCTGGTAGCCGTCGTAGCCCCGATAGGCCGCCACGATCTGCGGCCACAGCTCGGCTTTTTCCGCGGGGGACGCGGTTCGCGCCCGCAGCTTCAGGGTGGTGCCGCGCACGGTCAGCTCGACGTCGGGGTTCGCGACCAGGTTGAGATACCACTGCGGGTGGCGGTCGTCGCCGCCCTTCGAGGCGATCAGCACGAAGCGTTGGTGCCCGTGCACGGGGGCGGTGAGCATCGTCGTGCGACGCTTGCCGCTGGAGCGGCCGATGGTGTGCAGCTCGACCGCCGGCATCGACCCGAACGAGGCGAGCAGGCGCCCGCCGGAGGCCGTCAGCACCGCGCGGTGCAGCACGCTCATCGTCTTCATCTGCAGATCCGTCAGCCGATTACGCAGTCCCATGCCTCCAGCCTACGAGGTGAACAGGGGCGACCGACGGATGTCCCGGCGTCTTCTGCCCCGCTACAGGGGCAGCGCCCCGGCAATGTCCACCAGCGCGGCCTCCAGGTTGACGCCCCAGGTCTCCAGCAGCGCGAACAGCACGCCGTAGCCCGCATAGGCGGTGACCGGGATCAGCAGCAGCCACTCCCGCAGGGAGCCGGCGTTGCCCAGCACCGGCACGGACAGGTAGCCGCCCGATGACCACAGATTCTCGAGCACCGGCACCCGGCACCACCATCTGGGCGGTTTCGGGATCCACGGCCAGAACAGGGGCAGCCCGCCGGTGGTGAGCAGGTCGCCCAGAAGGTGCACGCCGTAGCCCAGTGTGAAGCAGATCACGAACCACGAGTGCTGCTCCGGGGCGAAAACGGCGATGAAAGCCGCCACGGCGAAGCCGATTGCCCAGGCCAGCCCCCACGACTGCTTCGAGAGGCCGAGCACCTTGGCCGCAAACGCGATCGCCGCGGCGCTCATCAGGGCCGGGCCGACGCGCACCGGTTCCGTGGCCCAGACGGGCTCCCAGAGCACCAGACCGATCACGGTGGCGAGCAGCCACGCCGAGAACAGGCCGAGCAGGCTGTGCAGGCCGTGCCGGTGGCCGCCGGAGGCCCGGGAGATCCCCGTGGTGACGAGCCGGCCGAGCACGGGGACGGATTGCGAGATGGTGGCCGAGTTGTGGTCGGCGTCGGCGAGGAGGGCCGCCCCGGCGCAGAGCAGCGAGCCGGCGATCGTGCCGACGGGCGTCACAGGAAAGAGCCCGAGGCCGTGCCCGGCGGTCGCCGTGACGGCGATCCAGGCGGCGGCGCCGGTCATGGCATGGTGTGCACCCATCATGAGAGGGGGTCCTAACTGGTCCAAGTCTGATTCAGGCCGTCGGGGGCATGCCGAGCCTCGACTAAGCCGGTTCACCAGTTCCCGTTCAACTGTAGGTGGCTTCCGCTCCCCGCCCGTGCCGGCCGGCACTAGCGTGGGGGCATGAGCACACCGGTTCCGTCCGCGCCCGCCGCGGCATCCGTCGTCGTGGAGCAGGCGCTGGCCCTGGCCCCGCTGATCGACGGCCACAACGACTGGGCGTGGGAGTGCCGGCAGAGCCGCGACTACTCCGTGGAGGGTCTCGGGGGCGGTCTGTCCACCGACACCGACATCGCCAGGCTGCGGGCAGGGCAGGTCGGAGCGCAGTTCTGGTCGGTCTACGTCAGCGACGACCTTACAGGCGCCGACGCCGTGCAGGGCACGCTTGAGCAGATCGACTGGGTCTACCGCCTCGCCGCGCGCTACCCCGACGACTTCGGCATCGCGCGCAGTGCCGCCGACGTGGAGGCCGCCCGAGCGATCGGGCGCATCGCCTCCCTGCTCGGCGCCGAGGGCGGATACAGCCTCAACGACTCCCCAGCCGCGCTGCGCATGTTCGCCCGGCTGGGCGTGCGCTACCTCACCCTCACCCACGTGCACAACACGACCTGGGCCGACTCGGGCACCGATGAACCCGAGCACGGTGGCCTCACACCCCGCGGCGTCGACTACGTGCACGAACTCAACCGGCTGGGCATGCTGGTCGACCTCTCGCACGTCTCCCCGGCCACGGCGCACGCGGCGTTGGACGCGTCCGACTCGCCCGTCATCTTCAGTCACAGCTCCTGCCGGGCCCTCAGTGACCACCCCCGCAATGTGCCCGACGACGTGCTGTGCCGACTGGCCGCCAACGGCGGGGTGCTCATGCTCACCTTCGTGCCCCAATTCCTGTCCGAGGACTACTCGGTCTGGTTCGAGGGCGACCGGGCCGGGCCGGCGCCGGTCGTGACGCTGACGGATGTCGCCGACCACGTCGAACACGCCCGCCGCGTCGCCGGAATGGCCCACATCGGCCTCGGAGGCGACTTCGACGGCACCGACGAGTTCCCTGCCGGCCTCGAAGGCGTCGACGGTTACCCGGCGCTGCTGTCCGAGTTGGCCCGGCGCGACTGGTCGGCCGCCGACCTCGCGGCTCTTGCCGGCGCCAACGTGCTGCGGGTGTTGCGCGAGACGGATGCCGCGTTCGCGGCCGCCGGACACGCGGCATCCGGCGCCTCGGTGCCCCGGTTGGTGCGCTGAGCATGCCGGGCCGGCGTGTTCCGCCAACCCTGCCGGTGCCCGGCTCCGAATCAGTGTCATGACCCCTCGACGACGCCCTGCCTTCTGGATCACCGTGTGGATCGCCGCCGCCGTGCTGCTCGCGGGGGCGGTGGCCCTGGCAATGCTCGCCCAGAGCGGCGTCCTGGGCCGCGGCCTGGGCGAGGCCGACCCGGGTCCCGCGGCCCGCGGCCCCGGCGAGACCGTGGTCGCCTTCTACGGCGACTCCTACACGCGCGGCACCGGCGGCTCGGCTGCGGACAAACGTTGGTCGACCATCGTCTCGGCAGAGCGCGACTGGACCGAGGTCAACCCGAGCCGCAACGGCCTCGGCTTCGTGAACCAGCGGCGGGGGGATGATCTGATCGACCAGGTCATCGCTGCCAGGCCGGACATCGTGATCAGCACCATGGGGCTCAACGACAACTTCTCGATGCCGTCCCGCGCCGACGAGATCGAGGCGGCGATCACCCGCGACTTCGAGACGATCCGGGCGGCCCTGCCAGAGGCGCGCCTCATCGTCGTGGAGCCGTTCTGGTACACCGAGGAGCGCCCGGACTCCGTGGAGCAGATCATCGGCTGGGTTCAGGCGGCCGCGCTCGGCGCCGACGCAGACTACATCTCCGGCGCCTCCTACTGGCTCGACGGGCACCCCGAGTGGATGGCCGACGACGGCCTGCACCCCAATGACGCCGGCTACGCAGCCCTCGCCGAGCGGATGGACGCGGCGCTCGCCGCGCTGGGGCTGTAGCTGGGGGAGTCCTGATCGATTGGTTGTGTCGCTCCCGGAACGGCAGAGCTGGTTGCACCGCGTGGACGCTGGTCAGCACAGACGGACCGCCGTGCCGGCGTCGAATTCGTTCGGGACGGTGGTGCTGAAGGCCGGGCCGGGGGTGGTCCTCCCCAGACGCGGCCGCGCCGCCGACCGCACAGCTTCTCGACCCCGCGAGTGCCGGGAGCGCCTACCCGGCACGCTGGGGGCGGAGGTGCTCGTGGCACGCAAAGACGAACTGGGCAGGCAGGGCGAGGAGTGCGCCGCCCTCTTCCTCGCCGCCGCCGGCTACCGGGTCGTGGAGCGCAACTGGCGCTGCGGGCAGGGTGAGATCGACCTGGTCGCCGAGCTCGGGGGAGAGGTCGTCTTCGTCGAGGTGAAGACGCGTTCGGGAACCCGCTTCGGGCATCCGTTCGAGGCCATCACTGTCGCCAAGCTCGCCCGGCTGCGTCGCCTCGCGGCGGCGTGGTGCGAACAGGCGGATGCCCGGCCCGCCCGCATCCGTGTCGACGCCATCGCCGTGATCATCCGTCCCGGCACCGAGCCCGTGATCGAGCACCTGACGGGCGTGTTCTGATGGGGCTCGCCCGCACGCATGCGGTGGCCCTGGCCGGGATGACCGGGGCACTGGTCGAGGTGGAGGCCGACATCTCCGGGCAGCTGCCGGGTATCATCCTGATCGGGCTGCCCGATGCGGCCCTGTCGGAGGCCACCGAGCGGGTGCGGGCTGCGGCGAAGAACTCGGGCTGTCCGCTCACCCGTAACAAGCTCACCATCAACCTCTCCCCGGCGTCGTTGCCGAAGCACGGGTCGGGCTTCGACCTGGCCATCGCGCTGGCCTGCCTCGGGGCCGACCAGGTGGTCTCGGCCGCGTCGGTGGGCCGGGTGGTGCACATCGGCGAGCTGGCCCTCGACGGACGGCTGCGGCCGACGCCGGGCATGCTCCCGGCGGTGATCGCGGCCTCCCGGCTTGGCCACGGCACGGTGATGGTGCCCGCCGGCAACGTCGATGAGGCGTCCCTCGTGCCGGGCGTGCGGGTGATCGGTGTCGCCTCCCTGCGGGACGCCGCCATCTGGCATGGCGCCGAACTCGAACCGATCCCGGTTGACCCCATCCTCGTTCCCGGCGACGCCGCGGCGGAGACGGCCGAACCCGACCTGGTCGACATCATCGGCAATGACGATGCGATCCTGGCGTTGCAGATCGCGGCGGCCGGCGGTCACCACGTCTTCATGGTGGGGCCGCCCGGCGCCGGCAAGACCATGCTGGCGGCCCGGCTGCCCGGACTGCTGCCCGACCTCGACGCTGAGGCCTCCCTCGAGGTCAGCTCCATGCGGTCGCTCAGCGGCCGCGCCGTCGGGCGCGCCCTGATCACCCGCCCGCCGCTTGAGGCCCCGCACCACACGGCGACGGCGGCGGCCATGGTCGGCGGAGGCAGCGGGCAGGTCCGGCCTGGCGCGGCGGCGCGCGCCTCGCACGGGGTGCTCTTCCTCGATGAGGCTCCCGAATTCGCCTCGGCGGTGCTCGACGCGCTCCGGCAGCCGCTGGAATCCGGGGTGATCAGCATTCACCGCGCCAACGCGGTCGCTCACTTCCCGGCCCGCTTCCAGCTGGTGATGGCGGCCAACCCGTGCCCCTGCGGGCAGTACGGCGCCCCTGACCTGGACTGCACCTGCCCGCCGAGCTCCCGGCGACGGTACTTGGCGCGCATTTCGGGACCGCTGCTGGACCGTATCGACATTCAGCTGCGGGTGCAGCGCATCACTGCCGCCCAGCTGAGGCTGGCCACCGAGACGCCCCGACTGGCGAGCGCCGTCGCCCGCGGACGGGTGATCGAGGCCCGAGCCGCCGCGGCCCAGCGCCTCGCCGGCACGCCGTGGACGCTGAACTCCGATGTGCCCGGCCCCTGGCTGCGCGGCCCCCAGGCCCGGCTGGGCAGAGCGGCCACGGCCATCCTTGACCGGGCGCTTGAACGCGGAGGCATCACCATGCGCGGATATGACCGAGTACTGCGGGTGGCCTGGTCCATCGCCGACCTCGAGGGCGTGTCCCGGCCCGGCATTGAACAGGTAGGGCAGGCCTTGTACCTGCGGAAGGGAATGACGTCATGATGCTGTTTGGGCTGGAGGAATCCACGGTGGTTGCGCTGACCGGGGGCGTGCGGGCATCCGCCGGGTCTGGCCCGACAGATGCCGCGGCCGCCGCCGATGTGTTCGCGCGCGCCGCGTGGACCGGCATCTCGGAGCCGGGCGACGGCGCCGCCGGACTGCTCGTGCAGGGGCTGGGGGCCGGGCCGGCACTCAGTGCCGTCCTCGACCTGTGGACCGGGGCCCGGCTCGCGGGCGCGCTGGCCGCAACGGGGTTGCCACTGACCGACGACCTGCAGGCCCTACTGGAGCAGGCCCTGCAACGCTGGCGGCCGCGGTTATCCTCGGCCGAGGTGATCCGTTCCCTGCAGCAGGCGGCGCGCGCGTCCGCCGGGCTCCTGGTGCCCACTGATGCACATTGGCCGAGAGGCGTCGACGACCTGGCAGTCCACGCGCCGATCGCACTCTGGTGGCGGGGCATCCCGACCGCTCTGACGGCGCTGACCGCGCTGTCCAACTCGATCGCCCTGGTGGGTGCCCGCGCGGCCACCGGCTACGGCGAGCATGTGACGATGGAGGCCTCCGCCGGGCTCGTCGACCGCGGCTTCCTCATCGTCTCCGGGGCGGCGTACGGCATTGACGGCATGGCGCACCGGGCGGCACTGGCCAGCTCGGGGCTGACCGTCGCGTTCCTCGCCGGGGGAGTGGACCGCTACTACCCGAGCGGCCACGACGCCCTGCTGAGCCGTATCGCCACGATGGGGGCGATCATTTCCGAACTGCCGTGCGGGGCCGCGCCCACCAAATGGAGGTTCCTGCAACGCAACCGGTTGATCGCCGCTGCCAGCGCGGCCACGGTCGTGCTCGAGGCCGGCTGGCGCTCGGGTTCGCTCAACACTGCCGGGCATGCCGCCGCTCTCGGCCGGCCGCTCGGGGCCGTTCCGGGCCCGGTGACCTCGCCGACGTCGGCCGGCTGCCATCGGCTGATCCGCGAGTATGACGCCGTTTGCGTCAGCACAGCCGCGGAAATGGCCGAACTGGTGGGCGAACGGATGCTGGGCCTCACCCTCGACCTGCCGCCCGCCGATGGAGACACGGCCGGGTTCGGCGGCCGCACGAGCGAGCAGGTGCGCGTGTTCGACGCTCTGAGCACGCGGGCGGCGCGCAGCGTGACCGACATCGCCCGTCGGGCCGGACTGTCGATGTCAACGGTGCAGGGGTCCCTCGGCGCCCTCGACCTGGAGGGGGTGGTTCGGGAGAAGGAGACCGGCTGGGTGCGCGGCCGGTAACGGTTCGCCGTTCACCCGACCACCCCCCTGGTCGTCCCCGTCCTTTCGGCGTACGAGCACGTCGACCGTGGCCCCGTCGTTGTCATCCATGATCACTGGAAGACTCCTGATCACTGGACGATCGTGACGATGACGGAGGCGCTCACAAGCCCCGAAACTTCCGCCGTGAACGTGTACAGGCCCGCTTGATTGCCTTGGTAACTGACCTGGCAGCCACTGAACGTAGCAACACCGTTGAGAGAAGTCCTGGTTGTCGCCGCGCACGACAGCGTGCCGGATCTGTTGGACGGTGGACTCGCAGAGAGCGTGACGCTTACAGCGGCGTTCGCTGTGTTGCCGAAGGCATCCTGGATCGTGATTTCCGGCTGAGGCACGAAGAAGCCGTTCCTCTTATGGCTCTTCTGAGGGAATGTTCCGGTGAAAGCGAGTTTTGACGCGGCCCCGGCCGAGATCGTGGTGGTGTTGCTCGTGGCCGTGATGGGGCCTGCCACGACGGCCGTCAGTGTGTAGGCGCCGGCCTTGTCGATCCGACAACCGGTGAAGGTCGTGACGCCGGCGGTGCTGGCGGAAGCACACGCGGACAGGGTGGCCCCGACGGGTGTGTTGGTGAGGCTCAATGTCACGGCTGCGGTGCTGTTCGTGACGGTGTTGCCACCGGCATCCTGCACCGTGACAACCGGTTGGGTGGAGAAGGCACTCTGACTGATGGCGGTGCTGGTCGGGAAGGCGATGGCTAGTTTCGCTACGGAGCCGACCGATATGGTGAGGCTGCTGGACTCGGCCGTCCAGGTCCCTGAGGCCGCCGTGAGTGTGTAGCTGCCGGGTTTGTCGATCCGGCAACCGGTGAAGGCCGCGACACCGGACGCGGCCGCGAGCGGGTTGCCTGAGGTGCAGGACAGCGCGGCGCCTGCCTGGGTCGTGAAGCTGAGGCTGATGGGGGCAGTGCTGGTGGTGACGGCGTTTCCGAACGCATCCTGCACGGCAATGACAGATTGGGTTGAGAACGGGGTTCCGCCGCTACTGCTGTTGGCGGGCTATGCGGTGAAGGCGAGTCTCTCAGGGGGCCCGGCGGTGACGTTGATGCCGTTGCTCGTGGCGTCGGCGAGCCCGGCCGAGCTGGCGGTGAGCGTGTAGCTGCCGGCCTTGTCGATCTGGCAGCCGGCGAAGGCGGCGATGCCTGAGACGGCAGTCCGGGCGTTCGCGGCGCAGGTCAGGCTGGCCCCGGCGGGTGAGGTGAGGCCGAGGCTGATTGTTGCGGTGCTGCCGGTGATGGAGAAGTCAACGGCAGGTTGGGTGAAGGACAGTTTCTTCGCGGAGCCCACGGAAACGGTCAGGGCGGTGCTCGTGGCGGCGGTCAGGGCACCGGAGGCCGCGGTGAGCGTATAGGTGCCGGCCCTGTCGATGGCGCAACCGTTGAAGACCGCGACACCGGATGCTGCCGCCAGCGGGTTGGTTGGGCACGTGAGCCTGGCGTCCGCGGGCGACCCGGTGATTGCCAGTGTGACCGGGCTGGTACTGGTGGGCACGGTCTCTCCGGCGGCATTCTGGATCGCGACGCTGGGCTGGGCAGTGAAGACGGCGCCGCTGGTCGCGTCGGACGGTTGGGCCTGGAACGCGACTTTCGTCGGATTCGAGATCGTCACGCTGCCACTGGGGGCGCTCGCCGCGGTCCAGCCGTTGTAGACGGCGGTGACCGTGTAGGTATAGTCGCCGGTCAGAACGAGCAGGTCGTCGCAAAACGCGGTGGCCACGATGATGGTCGGGCTGGTGCCGCAGGCCGGGGTCGGCGTGCCGGTGCCGGTCTTGGTGCGGGTGGCGCAGGAGCCGGTCGGCGCGGGCGTGCCGACGGATGCCGTCCAGCGCAGGCTCACGGTGCCGGCGCTCGTCGCGGGAACGAGCACGTCGGTGGGCGGAAGCAGCGTGCCGAGGGCTGCCGAGCCGGAGCCGAACCCGGGGGCGGTGTAATACGCGGAGGCGCCACCGGTTACGGACACGACCAACACGGCAAGGGTCACGGCGGCGGTGAGGCCGAAGAATGAGAGGCGGGTGTTTCCGGATGCGGAACGGTGGGCACGGAGGGAAGTCACGTCAACCTCTCACAGCTGTCGAACGAGCATGAATGTTCAGGGACTCAGATGTACCAAAATGAAAATCGCACAGGTGGGCAGGCTCGGAGAGAGCCTGCCCACCTGTGATCGAGCTAGTTGGACTTGAGCGTCAGCGTGACGGTGGCGCCCTTGCAGGCGTCCTGGTCGTCAGCGGTGTCAAGGAACATGAGCGTCGAGGCTCCCGTGATGGTCACATCGACGACGGTCTGGCTCCTGGGCATGCCCATCACGCGTGCGTCGGAGACGACGGACGGGGCGATCGTAAAGTTGTCGGCGAAGACACACCCCGGGGCGTCAGTGCTGCCGGTCTGGGAGATGGTTGCGACCTTGAGGCTGGACGTGCCCGCATTTTTTGCGGAGTACGTCACCGGCACGGAGGCGCCCGGGGTCAGACCGTCGGCCAGGTGGGCGCTCAGCACCAGCGAGCCGTTGGACTTGGCGTTGGCCGCCGCACCGGTGCCGGAGCCGGTCGTCGACCAGTAGGCGTACGCTCCGCCTCCGCCGACCAGGAGCATCGCGGCCGCGACGAGCGCGATGCTCCTCACCCGCAGCTGCTTGGCGGTGCCGGCGGTTGCCTCGGGTGTGGTCTTCTTGGTCATGTGATGCCCTTCTATCGATTTCGGGTCTCGACAGTCCTCATCTGTGAGGACACGTGCTGAAAGCTAGGGCGGTCTCGTGTGCGCCGTTAGGCCGGATGAGCCCACAGAATGGGGCTGCGGGCCCCCCCAATAGTGGGTTCGCGCGAATCCCACGTCGGGGGCAGGCCGTAGTCTGGGCGGCACCCACGAAAGGTGAGTCATGTCAGCCGTGCAACTGGGCCAGTACCCTCCAGCCACCCACCTCATCGCGCATATCAGCGACACCCACTTCCTCGGCGGAGGTCGAGCGCTCTACGGCGCGGTCGACACCGACACCACCGTGTACCAGGCGATGGCACAGTTGGAGCGGTCCGGTCTCCGGCCCGACGCGCTGCTCTTCACCGGTGACATCGCCGACCGCGGTGAAGCCGCTGCGTACCGCCGGGTGCGTGACATTGTCGAGGCCGCGGCCGAACGGATGGGCGCCCCCGTCATCTGGGTGATGGGGAACCACGACAAGCGCGAGGCCTTCCGCACCGAGCTGCTCCGGGAAAAAGGATCCTCGGCGCCGATCGACCGGGTATTCGATATCGGGGGAGTGCGCATCATCGCACTGGACACGAGTGTTCCGGGCTATCACCACGGCGACCTGTCCGGCGCGCAGTTGGCGTGGCTGGCCGAGGTGCTCAGCGAGCCTGCTCCGCACGGCTCCCTGCTGGCGCTTCATCATCCGCCCGTGCCTACGATGTCGCCGCTGATGTCCATCCTCGAGCTGCGGGGGCAGCCCCGACTGGCCGAGGTGGTGGCCGGCAGCGATATCCGGGCGATCCTGGGCGGACACCTGCACTACGCGACGACCGGACTCTTCGCGGGTATCCCGGTGTCGGTCGCCGCAGCGACCTGCTATACGATCGATCCGACCGCGCCGCAGGGGGCGCTCAGCGGTCTGCAGGGTGGGCAATCGATCAACCTCGTGCATGTCTACGACGACCAGATCGTGCACTCGCATGTGGCTCTCGGCGAGTTTCCGGCAGCGACCGGCTTCGACGCGGCCTTCCTCGACCGGATGGAGGCGCTCACGCCCGACGAGCGCACCGAGGCCTTTTCGCGGCAGGCCTGACCGAGGTGACTATGCCTGAGTCCGTTCGCATACCACCGCCGGTTCCCGCGCCGGTGCACCTCCTCGATGCGTCTGTCGACGACTTCGTGGTCTACCTGGCCGTTGAGCGCGGCTTCTCCGTGCACACCGTGCGCGCCTACCGCACCGACCTTGCGGGACTGATCGCCTTCGCCGAAACTCGCAGCGTCATCGACCCGGCGGCGCTGAGCCTCGATCTGCTCCGCGATTGGCTGTGGGTCGGAACCCAGTCGGGGCTGGCGCGGGCGACCATTGCCCGGCGGTCGGCCTCCGCCCGCAGCTTCACGGCCTGGCTGGCACGCACCGGCGGCAGCGCAACCGACCCCGCCGTGCGGCTGCGCTCGCCGAAACCCGGCAGACCACTGCCCCGAGTGATCAACCACACCCAAATGCAGGAGCTACTCACCCACCTGGAACTTCGTGCTGCCGGTCCCGACCCGGCGGCGCTGCGCGACCTCGCGATAGTGGAACTGCTCTATGCGTCGGGGTTGCGGGTCTCGGAGCTCGTTGGCCTCGACGTCACCGACGTCGATCTGCACCGACTCACCGTGCGGGTCACCGGCAAGGGTTCCAAGGAACGCGTCGTTCCCTTCGGCGTGCCGGCCCAGCACGCGATCCTCGCCTATCTCGAACGGGGCCGCCCCCGGCTCGTTGAGACCGCAGCGCCCGCCGAGACCGCAGCCCCCGCCGGGACCGTGGGGCCCGCTGCCGAGAACCGCGCGCACGCAGCGAAAACCGCTGCCGAGAACGCCGCGACGCCGGTGAGCGCGCTGTTCCTTGGTGCGCGCCGCCAGCGCCTCGGCGTGCGGGCGGTCTACCGGCTGGTCGCCACTCTGCTCGCCGATGTGCCCGGCAACGGGCCGGCCGGCCCGCACGCCCTCCGCCACACGGCGGCCACCCACCTGCTCGACGGCGGAGCCGACCTCCGGGCCGTGCAGGAGCTGCTCGGCCACTCCAGCCTCGGCACCACCCAGATCTACACTCATGTCTCGGCCGAACGCCTCAAACAGAGCTACCGCACCGCGCACCCGCGCGCCTGACTCCCCGGCGACGGGTTCCGGGACTGCTCCGCGACTACCTCGCGGCTGCCGGCCCCTCAGCTGTCTCCTCTCAGGAGCAGTGCCGGCAGCAGCACCGCGCGAGGAACTCCGACCAGATACAGCAGTGGTGACACATAGCCACCGTTCAACCGGGCGCCAAGATGCAGGCACTGCCCAGCGCAGTGCCCGCCGTCGGCAACCTGGCCGACGGGCTGCCCTGCCGCGACCCGGTCACCGACCGCGACACTGGCCGACACCGGCTCGATGCTGGATACCAGGCCGTCGGCATGTTCGATCGAGAGTACGGGGCGGTCGACCACGACCCCGGCGAACGAGACGATACCCTCGGCCGGTGCAACCACCTCCCGGCCGGCCTCGGCCGACAGGTCCAGACCTCGATGGCCCGGCGCATACTGGGTGGCCGGCGCCAGGAAACCCCGGAGCAACGGATGCGGCGGAGCCAGCGGCCAGTGCCAGGTGCCGGAGGTGGCCGTCTCCGCGGCCGTCTCCGTGACCGACGCCGCCCCGGGTAATGTCACACCCGCCGCGTCGCTCCGCACCATGGACAGGCAGGACAGCGGCAGCAGCGCGGCCGCGATGAGCAGACGGAAGGCATTCATGCCACCACCGTGCGGCCTCCGTCCCGCCCTAAACCGGCGAGGGCGGTATCCGTGACCGGATCCCGTACCACCCCGCCTGGGGAGGGACGCCCGCACGTGCCGGCGCGCGCACGGGGCACCCCCGTGGGTGCTAACCTTTGAGGAGCAGCGCTTGCGTGCTGACTACGCGTGCCCATTCGGCCTCCAGACCCACTCGGTCCTCGTTTCTTTCAGATGCGAGGCGGTTCTGTG
This sequence comes from Cryobacterium sp. TMT2-14, assembly GCF_004402465.1. Lineage (NCBI taxonomy): Bacteria > Bacillati > Actinomycetota > Actinomycetes > Micrococcales > Microbacteriaceae > Cryobacterium > Cryobacterium sp. TMT2-14. Next base: position 28,316 of record NZ_SOFV01000042.1, read on the forward strand.
CCGGGCACCAGGAGTGGTGATCATCCGATCACGACACAAACCGATTGGCGTTCGTCTGCATCGCAGCGCGCGCCGGACAAGGAGAACGGCTCATGGCCGTCGTAACCATCCGCCAGCTGCTCGACAGCGGCGTGCACTTCGGGCACCAGACCCGCCGTTGGAACCCGAAGATGAAGCGCTTCATCTTCACGGAGCGCTCCGGCATCTACATCATCGACCTGCAGCAGTCGCTCGGGTTTGTCGACAAGGCCTACGACTTCGTCAAGGAGACGGTTGCCCACGGCGGCACCATCCTCTTCGTCGGAACGAAGAAGCAGGCGCAGGAATCGATCGCCGAACAGGCCATCCGCGTGGGCCAGCCCTACGTCAACCAGCGCTGGCTCGGCGGCCTCCTCACCAACTTCCAGACCGTTTCCAAGCGTCTGGCCCGCATGAAAGAGCTTGAAGAGCTCGACTTCGAGGACACCGCCAAGAGCGGTTTCACGAAGAAGGAAATGCTCATCAAGAAGCGCGAGCTCGTCAAGCTGCACAAGAGCCTCGGCGGCATCCGCAACCTCACGAAGACGCCGTCGGCGCTGTGGGTTGTGGACACCAACAAGGAGCACCTCGCCATTGACGAAGCCCGCAAGCTCGGCATCCCCGTCATCGCGATCCTCGACACCAACTGCGACCCGGACGACGTCCAGTACCCGATCCCGGGCAACGACGACGCCATTCGTTCCGTCGGCCTGCTGACCCGCATCATCGCGGACGCTGCGGCCGAGGGCCTCATCCAGCGCCACGCCAAGCCGGAGGCTGAAATCGAGCCTCTCGCCGCGTGGGAAGCCGAGCTCCTGGCCGCTCCTGCCGAGAACGCCCCGGCAGCTGACGAAGCCGTCGCCGTCTCCGACGAGACCGCAGAGGCCGTCGTGGCCGCGCCGGTTGCCGACGAGGAAGCCGCCGCAGCCCCAGCCGCAGAAGCCGAAGCCGCAGCCGTTGTTGCAGCCGACGCTCCCGCCGAAGAAACCAAGTAAGGACCAAGCATGGCAAGCATCAGCCTCGCAGACGTCAAAGCGCTGCGCGAGCGCCTCGGTACCGGCATGGTCGACACCAAGAACGCCCTCGTTGAAGCCGAAGGCGACATGGAAAAGGCCGTCGAAATCCTTCGAATGAAGGGTGCGAAGGGTAACGCCAAACGCGCCGATCGTTCCACCTCCGAGGGACTCGTCGCTGCCAAGGAAATCGGCAACACCGCCACCCTGATCGAACTTGCCTGCGAGACCGACTTCGTCGCCAAGGGCGATAAGTTCGTTGCACTAGCCGAGAAGGTCTTGGACGCGGTCGCCGCTGCCGCGGCCACCACGGTCGAGGAAGGCCTGGCCGCTCCGGTCGACGGTCAGACCGTCGGCCAGCTCATCGACGGCGAGGCCGCGATCATTGGCGAGAAGTTCGAACTTCGCCGCGTCGCATCCGTCGCGGGTGAGAAGTTCGCGATCTACCTGCACAAGACCAGCAAGGACCTGCCCCCGCAGGTCGGCGTTGTTCTGGGTTACTCCGGAGGTGACGCGGAGACCGCGCGCAGCGTGGCTCAGCACATCTCCTTCGCGAACCCTGAGTACCTCGCTCGCGAAGACGTTCCCTCCGACCTCGTTGAGGCCGAACGCCGGATCGTCACCGAGATCTCGAAGAACGAGGGCAAGCCGGAGGCTGCACTGCCCAAGATTGTCGAGGGTCGCGTCACCGCGTACTTCAAGCAGGTTGCACTCCTCGAACAGGATTATGCCAAGGACAACAAGCTGTCCGTCAGCAAGGTCCTGGCTGACGCCGGACTGACCGTCTCGGGCTTCGCCCGATTCAAGGTCGGCGCGTAACCGGTCGTTTGATCGTAGTGAAGGAGATCGGGTTGCAGTCGCAATCCGGTCTCCTTCTGTGTGTGGGCACCCACCAGCCCACCCAGTAGTTTTAGAACACCGCCGGAACACGGCACGGCACGGCGCAACACAACCCAACACAACCCAACGCAACACTGCACGGCACAGCACGGCACAGAGCATCACGAGGGAAGAAGCGCACAGAATGTCAGACACGGTCAAGAAGCGCAGGGTCCTCCTCAAACTTTCCGGCGAAGCCTTCGGGGCAGGCAGCCTGGGCGTCAATCCCGACGTCATCAGCGCCCTCGCCCGCGAGATCGCCGAGGCGGCCAAGACGGTGGAAATCGCCATCGTCGTCGGCGGCGGCAACTTCTTCCGCGGCGCCGAATTGTCCCAGCGTGGAATGGACCGCGGCCGTGCCGACTACATGGGCATGCTCGGCACCGTGATGAACGCCCTTGCCCTCCAGGACTTCCTCGAGCAGGCCGGATCCGAGACACGGGTGCAGTCCGCGATCGCGATGACCCAGGTCGCCGAGCCGTACATCCCTCGTCGCGCGGAACGCCACCTCGAAAAGGGCCGCGTGGTCATCTTCGGCGCGGGCGCCGGGCTGCCCTATTTCTCCACCGATACGGTTGCGGCCCAGCGTGCCCTGGAAATCGATGCGGACATCGTGCTCGTCGCCAAGAACGGCGTCGACGGGATTTACTCCGACGACCCGCGCACCAACCCGGACGCGCACAAGATCGACCACATCACCTACCAGGAGGCCCTGCAGCGCGGCCTCAAGGTCGTCGACTCGACGGCCTTCAGCCTCTGCATGGACAACGGAATGCCCATGCAGGTGTTCGGCATGGCCCCGCACGGCAACGTGACGGCTGCCATTCTCGGCGCCGATCTGGGAACCCTTGTCTCCAACTAAGCTTGACAACGCCATCGAAGAAGGAGTCATCGTGATCACGGATGTTCTGTCCGACGCCACCGCCCGCATGCACAAGGCCGTGGAAGCTGCCAAAGACGACTTCGCGACCGTGAGAACCGGTCGTGCGAACCCGCAGATGTTCGCCAAGATCCTGGTGAACTACTACGGCACACCGACGCCACTGGAACAGCTCGCCTCGCTGCAGAACCAGGAGGCCCGCACGCTCCTGATCGGGCCGTACGACAAGGGCGCCCTGCGAGACATTGAGCAGGCCATTCGCGACACTCCGAACCTGGGCGCCAACCTCGGAAACGACGGCAACGTCATCCGGGCCACGCTGCCGGAGCTGACCGCGGACCGCCGCAAGGAATACGTCAAGATCGTGCGCACCAAGGCCGAAGATGCCAAGGTGTCGGTGCGCAACCTGCGCCGCAAGGCCAAGGACGACCTCGACGCCCTCAAGAGTGAAGTGGGAGACGACGACGTGGCCCGCGGCGAGAAAGAACTCGAACACATCACCAAGACCCACGTGGATGCCATCGACGACGCCCTCAAGCGCAAAGAAGCAGAACTCCTCGAGATCTAAGGACGATCCAGCCTCATGACGGACGAATCAGGCGATTCCGGAGAACGCGAAGGGCTGCGCGCCAAGCGCGAGCATGGTGTCAGTCGCGCCGAGTTCAGGGCCCAGATGCAGTCGAAGAAGGCCGATCTCGAACGTCAAATGCTGGCGACCCGGGCGCAGCTGGATGCGACTCAGGAACGCATCCAGGCGCGCACCGGGCGCAACCTGATCCTGGCAACCCTGATCGGGCTCGCGCTTGGCTTGTTCATGCTGTTCAGCCTCATCTTCATCAAAGACCTGTTCATGGTCTGCGCGATCGCGTTCGTGGGCTTCACGGCCTTCGAGCTCGCTCAGGCTCTCCGTCTCGCCGGACGTAACGTGCCGCGCGTACCGGTCGTCCTGGCATCCGTGGGCGTCGTGCCTGCCGCGTTCTACCTCGGCGCGGCGGGCCAGTGGCTGGGCACGCTCGCCGGCATTGGGTTGATCGCCCTGTGGCGGCTGGCTTTTCTCGTCCGGCGCGCCTACCGCGCTCCCTCCCGGGAGGTGCTCGGCGACATCGGTGGTGGCTTCCTGATCCAGGCCTACGTCGTCTTCCTCGGCAGCTTTTCTGTGCTCCTGGTCGCCCAGCCCGACGGGCAGTGGTGGACCCTCGCCTTCCTGCTGCTGGTCATCTCCGCCGACACCGCGGCGTACGCCGCCGGCCTCAGCTTCGGCAAGCACCGCATGGTCCCCTCAATCAGCCCGAAGAAGACCTGGGAAGGGTTCGCTGGCGCCGGCGTCGCCTGTATCGGGATCGGCGTGCTGCTGGCAGTGTTCATGCTCGACCAGCCCTGGTGGTTCGGCCTCGTCTTCGGTGTGGTCATCTTGTTCACCGCGACCTTCGGCGACCTGGCCGAATCCCTGATCAAGCGTGACCTCGGCATCAAGGACATGAGCTCCTGGCTGCCTGGTCACGGCGGTCTCCTCGACCGGTTGGATTCGATCCTGCCGTCGGCCGCAGCCGCGTACGCCCTCTACCTGATTTTCGCTTAGCGGCCTCGGTTTAGTCAGGCGCGCGGCAGTGAGGCAGAATGTTCCGGTGACCTCCACCTTCCCTCGGACCGGCAAGAAGACGCTCGGCTACAGCGCTCCGCAGGTGGAGGAGTTCCTCGCTGTCGCCCGAAAAGCGTATGACGCCACCGACGACAGCGTCGGGTTGACCGCCGAGGACATCCGTCACACTGCGTTCAGCATGCACAAGGGCGGATATTCGCCTGCGCACGTGGATGCGGCCCTCGAGCGTCTCGAAGACGCCTTCGCGACGCGCGACCGGGACCGTGCGGCGCAGGCGCAGGGCACCGAGGCGTGGCTCGCTGAGGTGCATGACCTCGCTCAGGTGCTCGTGAACCGGCTCAGCCGGAAGGACGGACACCGCTTCCACCGGGTGAGCGTTCTCAGCGTCGGCTACAGCCGGGCGGATGTCGACCGGTTCTCCCACAAGCTCGTCCGGTACTTCGAAGACGGGCTCCCCATAACGGTGGAAGATGTGCGCTGCGCCGTGTTCCGGCCCCAGCGCGGCGGTTACCGGGAAGCCCAGGTCGACGTTGTGCTGGACAGCGTCGTCGATGTGATCCTGGCCGTCCGTTGAGTTGCGCCGCGCGCCGTGTCGAGGTCAATCGGCACCGTTATCTGGCTGTTATGTCGGATTTCCGATAGGATCGGCAAATCGTGGGTAGACATTTGAACATCATTGCATCCGAACACGCCGGTAGGCCCTTCAAGGTGAGAATGAGAAGGTCCCGCTCGCGCGGGCGCGTCCCCCTCTTCGCCTTCACCGCCGCAGCGGCGTTCGTGCTCGTCACTATCGTCGACCCGTATTCCGGCGCGACGGCGTCACCCTACTTCCAGGTTGCCGGCGACCGATTCAACGGTGAGGCAGCCCAGGAGATCCAGGTCGCTGCGGCAGCCTCGAACATCTTCACGCGTGACAGTTTCACCGTCACCGAGAAACCCAAGCCTGTTCCCGTTCCCGTCGCCGCTCCCGTCGCGTCCAAGTCCGCGTCGAGTTCGGCTCCATCGGCGGCCGTTCCTGACCCCGGTTCGGCGCAGGCGATCGCCGCTGATGCGGTGGCCGCCCGCGGCTGGGGCGACGATCAGTTCAACTGTCTCGTGTCGCTCTGGAACAAGGAGTCCGGCTGGCGCGTCAATGCGGAGAACAGCTCCAGCGGTGCCTACGGAATCCCGCAGTCACTGCCGGGCTCCAAGATGGCCACCGCCGGCGACGACTGGGCGACCAACCCCGCGACCCAGATCCAGTGGGGCCTCGGCTACATCTCGGGCCGCTACGGCACCCCCTGCGGCGCCTGGGCGCACTCCGGCGACGTCGGCTGGTACTAGCGCTCCTTGTTCTTCCAGGCTCGCACGTAGACTGGCTCAATGGCCCGCAGCAACCGACCCCGTGGCCGCAAGCCCGGTCCGGGAGCCGCTGATGACGGCCTTGAGCGGATGCGTGCCGGCTGGCGACGCACGGAAACCCGCCGCGACGGCCTCTGGACGGTGCAACCCGTACCGGGGCCGCAAGCCGTGAAATCGTACGTGTGCCCCGGTTGCCACCGCGAGGTTGCGCCCGGCACCGCGCACGTGGTCGCCTGGCGCGGCGACGGCGTCATGGGTGAGGCATCCGACCTTGCCGCGAGGCGCCACTGGCACTCGCACTGCTGGAAGATCAAATAACCGCCCAAGCGGCACCAGGGGAGAAACCATGACTTCGAGTGTGGAAATTCGCGGCGGCGTCGAGCTACCGGCCGTGCGCGAGCAGATCGAGCTGCACACCGCGGACGGCCTGACCTTGGTCGGCGAACTGGCCACGCCCGTGAGCCGGGCACCGGTGGCGACGCTGGTGACGCTGCATCCGCTGCCCACCCACGGCGGCTTCATGGACTCGCACATCCTGCGCAAGGCGGCCGGGCGGCTGCCGGCCTTGGCCGACCTGGCGGTGCTGCGCTTCAACACTCGCGGCACGACCTCGCCGCGCGGCACGAGTGGCGGCAGCTTCGGCGGCGGCGTCGATGAGCGCCTCGACGTTGCCGCCGCGATGGCGTTCGTCGCCGAGCGCGGGCTGCCCGATCCCTGGCTGCTCGGCTGGTCGTTCGGCACGGAGCTTGCAATCAAGTACGGCCTGGAGCACCCGATCCGGGGTGCCATCCTCTTGTCTCCGCCACTGCACCGGGCCTCTGACGCCGAGCTGGCCGCCTGGACCGGCCGGGACGCGCGGCTGGTGGCCGTCATCCCCGAGTTCGACGACTATCTCCGCCCCGAGGAGGCCCGGGAACGCTTCGCGAGCGTGCCGGACACCCGGCTCATCGCCGTGGAGGGCGGGAAGCACCTGTGGGTGGGGGAGAGTGCCACCCGCCGCGTACTCGACGAGATCGTCGCCGTGGTCAACCCGGCCGCCGCGCCTCTGCCCACGGAGTGGACTGCGTCGGCCTAGTACCCGATCGGCCTAGAGTTTGTTCTGTCGGGGGATCACGACCTGCTTGATGATCATGATGGTTGCCGCGGCGACGGGGATGGCGATCAGCGCGCCGAGGATGCCGAGCAGACTGCCGCCCGCGAGAGCGGCGACCACAACGACGGCGCCGGGAACGGACACGGCCCGGTTCATGATGTTGGGGCTGAGCAGGTAGGCCTCTACCTGCATGTAGATCAGGTAGTAGATCGCGGCGACCAACGCTGTGAACGTCGAGCTGCCGATTCCGGGGATCAGGCAGGTCAGCACGATGATGATCGACCCGGAGATCGTGCCCACGAGGGGGATCAGCGAGAACAGGAACGCGATCAGCGCGAGCAGCGCCGGGAACGGCGCGCCGATGATCGACAGGAAGGTGAAGCTGAGCACGCCGTTGCAGAGCGCCAGGGCTCCCTGGCCGATCACGAATCGGCCGACGGATGTCGTGATCTGCTCACTGAGATCGGCGAACCGAGCCCGCTTCGAGGCTGGTACCAGCTGGTATACGGCCTGCTTGATGCTGTTCAGCGATGCCGTGAAGTACAGCGTGAGGATCAGGATGATCAGGGCGCCGAAAAGTCCGCTGACGATGGCGAGGCCGGACTGGATGATCGTGCTCGTGATGTTGGTGATGTTGCCGCCGACGAAATCGGTGACCGACTCTGTGATTTTCGATAGCGGGAGAGCCGGAAACTGCCTCTGTACATCGGCGAGAAAGGTGGAGGTGTTGATCGACGTGACCAGGTCCGGGATGGCCTTGGAGAGGTTAGAGACCTGGTTGACGATGATCGGCACGACGGCGAAGATCACTCCGGTCAGAACCCCGATCACGGCAACAAGCACCGTGAGCATGGCTGCCCAGCGGGGAAACCTCTTCTTCTCCAGCCAGGAGATGGCCGGGTCGAGCCCGAGCGCGAGGAACAGTGCCGCACCGATGTAGGTGATGATCGTTTGCAGAGTGATCACCGACGTGATGATGAGCAGGCCGACGCCGACGCCCAGGGTGCCGATCAGTCCGACGCGAAAAGCATTCTGGATCTTCACTGATATCCCCTCGGCTGGTGTCAGCGCTCGTCGTCGTCGCTGGCGGCGACCTTTTCCGCCTGTGTGAGCAGACCGCGCAGGCTCTCGAAGTAGCCGGCCACGGCGTCACGCTCAATCCTAATCTGGGACAGACGCTCCTCCGCGTCGGCCACAAGCACGCGCGTGCGCAGTTCGGCATCGGTCGCCAGCGCGGCGGCCCGCGTCTCGGCGTCCCGCACCAGACGTTCCGCCGACTCCTCGGCAACCTTCTTCGATGCCCTGACCTCGTCGCGGGCGGAGGCGTCCAGCTGGTCGTTCAATGCGCGCAGTTCGACCGTGCGCCGGTTGGTCTCGGCAAGCTGCTTGGTGGCATCCGCGACGAACTTCTGCGTCTGGGCCACCGCCTCCTGGTGGCGCTGCAGCTGGCCCTGCTCCGCTTCGTCCCGCCGGGCCTTCAGCTCGACGTCGAGGTCGGCCCTGGTCTGATCGATCTCGCGCTTGAGCTTGGCGGCTTCGTGCTCTCCCCGCTTGCGGGTGGCCGTCAGATGGTTCTCCAGGTCGATGCGCAGCTGCTCGCTTTCGGCGGTGAAGTCGGCGCGGGTCTGCTCATTGTCCCGACCGAGGTCGGCGTGTGACTGTTCGATCTCGGCCGCGAGGCCCACGCGCGCCTTGTCGACCTCGCGGCTGAGGTCGGCGCGCTGGCGTTCGAGGTCGCGGGCTAGGTCGGTCTGGGCCTGCTCGCTTTCAACGGACAAATCGGCGCGCTGCTGCAGCGTCTCCCGTTCGAGGTCGGTTTTCGCCTGCTCGATCTCGATCGCGAGAAGGTTGCGGGCCTGCTCGGTCTCGTGGGCGAGGTCGATGCGAGCCTGTTCGGTTTCCCGGGCGAGGTCTATGCGGTGCTGTTCCGTCTCGGCGGCGAGGTCGATGCGAGCCTGTTCGGTTTCCCGGGCCAGGTCGGCGCGTTGCTGGTCGAGTTCGTGGGCGACTTCGGAGCGGGTCAACTCGGTCTCGCTCGTGAGCCCGGCCGCGACCTCGCGGGCCTCGGTCGCCTCCCGCTGGGCCACCACGCGAACCTCGGCGGCCTCGCGCTCCGCTTCCGAGCGGATCGCGGCGACTTCCCGCTTCACGGTTGCGCGCAGCTCGGCGGCCTCGGTGGCCACCGCTCCGCGGATGGCCGCCGCTTCGTGCACGGCGTCCTGGGTGAGCGTGGTGGAGTCCTCGTGGGCCCGGGCGAGTAAGTCGTCGGCTTCAGCGACGGCATCATTGAGGATGCGGCCGGCCTTGACCGCGGCATCCGACAGTGCCCGTTCGGCCTGCTCCTTGCCCTCGCGGAGCAGGGTCTGCACTTCGCTTGCTGCGGAGGCGCGCAGCCGTTCGGCGTCGATGTCCGCCTGGGCGATCACCCTCGTCGACTGCTCTTCCGCCACGCGCAGGGTGTTCTCGAGCTTGGTGCCGAGGCCGGAGAACGTGGGGCTGCCGACCTCTTCGATTTCCGCGTTCAGATCGTCGATCTGGGTGGTGAGACGTTTGATTTCCTTCTTCGCCTCGGTGCCCTGGGTATTCGCCTGAATCAGGTCGCGGCGCAGTCCCTGGATGGTCTTGTCGACTTCGTCGCGGTCGTAGCCGCGGAATACCTGGGTGAAGTCTGCTTCGTCGTTCGCCACGCTGTCTCCTCAAAATGGGCCTCTGACCCCCGTTTACGGACTGACGAAGGAAGCCTCCACAATTTTAGTCTGTTCAGTAGGCACTGGCGCGTCCCAACCCGAGGGATTATTAGGTGCCTCTCAGGGGCAACCAGTATCGTAAGACGTCCTGTCTGTTGCTGATCGGGCCCGCATCCGGGTCCAACGTGCCCGTGTGCGCGATGAGCGGCCGGCGACACAGGAGGGTTGACGTGCGTTTTGTTCTTGCCATAGTGGCATTCGTCCTTGCTGCGGCAATGATTGTGCTCGGCATCGCCCAGCGGACCATTTTTCTCGATCCGGCCTCGGTGAGCCTGAGCGCATCCGTGGAGGACGCCCGCTTCGCGGTGGTCGAGCCCAGTGCTCTCAACGCCGTGCCGGGAAGCCAGACGATCACCGTCAGCGGTTCCGACACGGTTTTCCTGGCCTACGGGCGCACCGACGACGTCAAGGCGTGGCTCGGAGACGAACCGTACGTCGACATCCGCAAGGACAAGGACACGGTCGCCCTCAGCAGCACACTCATCGATCCGGCTACGGAGGCCGAATCGGCCGCCGAGTCTGAGTCCGGCTCTGCGGCGCCAGCGGACTCCGCGGCTGAGTCGGAGACGGTCACCAACCCGGAGGGCTCCGACCTGTGGCTGCAGGAGTTCACGGCTGAGAACACGCTGACCACCACTCTCAAGGTTCCCGACGGCATCTCCCTGATCGTGGCCTCAGACGGCACGGCCTCCGCGCCCACAGATGTCAGCCTGTCCTGGCCCACCGACAACTCCACACCCTGGGCAGGCCCGCTGATCGTCGGCGGCGCGGCCGTCGGCCTAATCGGCTTGATCATCTACCTCCTGGCGCTCCTGCACCTGCGCCGCTCCCGCGGCCCCCGCCGCAATCTGCCCCGCGGGCCACGGATGCCCCGGCTCCCGCGCGTGCCCCGTCCGAAGGCCATCAAGCCGAGCCAGATCAACGGATCCGGTAAGTCGATCGCTCGGTCCATGGTCGCCATGCCCCTGATCCTGGTCAGCGGTTTGGTGCTCAGCGGTTGCTCGGCCGATTTCTGGCCGGCCACGTCCGCTCCCGACGCCGCCACCAGCGGGACGCCGACTCCGACCGACACCGCCGGCCCGGCCCAGGACGTGCCGCCGCCCGCCGTGACGGTGCCGCAGCTCGAACGCATCGTGGCCGATATCGCCTCGCTGACCGCGGATGCCGATGCGAACCTCAACGCCGACATCCTCGCCACCCGGTTCACCGGCCCGGCACTGGAGAAGCGACTGGCGAACTACAAGATCCGGGGGGCCGACCCGGCCATCGCCGCGCTGCCGGCGCTGCCCACGTCACCCCTCCGGCTCACGCTGCCGCAGCAGTCCTCCACCTGGCCGCGCGTCGTCATGACGGTCCTCCAGGACGAGGCTGACACTGCCGCCGCGCCGACGGCCCTCGTGCTGCGACAGGAGTCGCCGCGGGCCGACTACCTGGTCGAATACATGATTCAGCTTGAAGCGGCCGCCACGGTTCCCAAGGTCGCCCCGGCGACCATCGGCGCCCCGATCATTGCACCCGACTCCACGTTCCTCCTGCTCTCACCCGACCAGGTCGCCGCGGCCTACGCCGACGTGCTCCAGCTGGGGGAGGCCAGCCCCTCCTACGCCCTGTTCGAGGCGGAGGGCGACAGCTTCCGCACCCAGGTCACCGAACTGAAGACCTCACGCCAGGCCGGCCTGCCCTCGACGGCGTCGATCGAATTCGGTGCGGCCGCCGGCACCGGGCGCACCGTGGCATTGGCGACCAACGACTCCGGCAGTATCGTCGCCGTGAGCCTGACCGAGACCGAGACGGTGAAACCGGTGGATGCCGGCGCGACCGTGAGCCCCGAGGGTGCCAGCAAGGCCCTCTCCGGCATCACCGCCACGGCCAAGGGCATCACCAGCACCTACGGCGACCAGCTCCTGTTCCATGTTCCGGCCGCCGGTTCGAACGAAAAAATCGTCTTCCTTGGTTTCTCCCAGGGTCTGATCTCATCAACGGAGCTTCCATGAGTGTTGTCCCCCCGTCCCTGTCCGGCATGAACCTGCGCGGAGCCGTCGACCTGTCTACGCTGGTGAACCGTCCACCGGCGCCGGCCGCGGGCGCACCGCCGGCGCCGGGCGCACCGCCGGCGCCGGGCGTGCCCGGTACACCCGCGGCGGGTCCGGTCGCGGTACCCAGCCTCGTGCTCGAGGGCACGGATGCGAATTTCGGCGAAATACTGGAACTCTCGATGAGTGTTCCGGTCATCGTGGACCTCTGGGCCGAATGGTGTGAGCCGTGCAAGCAGCTCACGCCGATCCTGGAAAAGCTCGTCCTGGAATACGCCGGCCAGTTCGTGCTGGCCAAGGTCGACGTGGACTCGAACCCGCAGCTCACCCAGGCCTTCCAGGCGCAATCGATCCCGACCGTGGCCGCCGTGATCGGCGGTCAGCCGGTGCAGCTGTTCAGTGGCGCACTGCCTGAGGGCCAGGTGCGCGAGGTTCTGCACCGGGTCTTCGAGCTCGCGGCGCAGCACGGCGTCACCGCCATGGCGGCCGCCCCGGAGGCCTCCGGCGACGCCGAAGCGGAGGCGCCGGCCTCCGGAGAACCCGAGCTGCCGCCGCTGCACCAAGAGGCCTACGACGCCATCGACCGCGGAGACTATGACGCGGCGATCGCTCTCTACAAGACCGCGCTGGCGCGGGACCCCCGGGACCAGATGGCCGTCGCCGGCCTGGCCCAGGTGAGCCTCCTGGCCCGGTTGCACGGCAAGACCATGGCCGAGATCCGCTCAGCCGCCGCGGCCGCGCCCGACGACCTGCTAACGCAGCTCGCGGTCGCCGACCTCGACCTCTCCGGCGGTCACATCGAGGATGCCTTCGATCGGCTGCTCGCCCTCTTTCCCGCGCAGGAGCCGGCCGGCCGCAACCTGATCCGCGAGCGCATCCTGGAGATGTTCGAGGTCATCGGCCAAGACGACCCGCGGGTGCCGCCCACCCGCTCCCGCCTCACCGCGCTGCTGTACTAGACGACGGCGTCGAACCAATTCGACGGAGATTTTGGTCTAGAACCGCTTTTTAGTGGTGTCTAGCGCTGATTTCGGCAAAATCTCCGTCGAATTCGTTTGGAATGGAGTCGCTCAGGCCCACGCGTCCGAAGTGGCAAAAAAATGGCCCCGTCGGCGTTTCGACGGGGCCATTTCCGCGCTCTCGCGAACTGGGGCGAAGCGGGTCAGCGTTGCAGGCGCAGCCAGAGACCGGCCAGCGGGGGCAGGGTCACCACAGCGGATGCCGGGCGTCCGGCCCACGGCACGTCGAGCGCGGTCACGGCACCCAGGTTTCCGACCCCGGAGCCGCCGAAGTCCGCGGCATCCGTGTTCAGAATCTCCTCCCACACCCCGGCGAACGGCAGGCCGACCTGGTAACCGTTGTGCGGCGCCCCGGAGAAGTTGAACAGGCAGGCAATGGGGTTGCCGTCGGCGTCCCAGCGCAGGAACGAGACCACGTTCTGGGCGGCCGCGCCGCCCTCGAGCAGCTCGAAGCCGCTCGGGTCGTTGTCCTTAGCCCAAAGGCTCGGGTTCGACCGGTACACCCGGTTCAGTTGACCGACAAGCGTGAACAGGCCGCGGTGAGCCGGCTGGTCGAGGGTCCACCAGTCCAGGCCGCGCTCTTCGCTCCACTCAGAGCGCTGCCCGAATTCCTGGCCCATGAACAGAAGTTGCTTGCCGGGGTGCGCCCACATGAAGGCGAGGTAGGCGCGCACGTTGGCGAGCTGCTGCCAGGAGTCACCGGGCATCTTCGCGACCAGCGAGCCCTTGCCGTGCACGACCTCGTCGTGGCTGATCGGCAACAGGAAATTCTCGCTGAACGCGTAGACGAATGAGAACGTGATCTGGTTGTGGTGGTGCGCCCGGTACATCGGGTCGACCTGCATGTACTCAAGCGTGTCGTGCATCCAGCCCATGTTCCATTTGAAACCGAACCCGAGACCACCGGCACTGGTCTGCGCCGTGACCCCACCCCAGTTAGTGGACTCCTCGGCGATCATGACCGCTCCGGGATTGCGCTTGTAGGCGGTGGCCGTGATCTCCTGCAACAGGCTGATCGCCTCGAGGTTCTCGTTGCCGCCGTGGATGTTCGGCTCCCACTGACCGTCTTCGCGGGAGTAGTCCAGGTAGAGCATCGAGGCCACGGCGTCGACCCGCAGCCCGTCGATGTGGAACTCCTCGAGCCAGTAGAGGGCGTTCGCGACCAGAAAGTTGCGAACCTGCTTCTGGCCGAAGTCGAAGACGTAGGTGCCCCAGTCCATCTGCTCGCCGCGGCGAGGGTCGGGATGCTCATACAGCGCTTCGCCGTCGAAGCGGGCCAGCGCAAAGTCGTCCTTCGGGAAGTGCCCGGGCACCCAGTCCATCAAGACGCCGATGCCGGCCTGGTGCAGCCGGTCGATCAGGTAGCGCAGGTCGTCGGGGTGGCCGAACCGGCTCGTCGGCGCGTAGTAGCCGGTGACCTGGTAGCCCCACGAGCCGCCGAACGGATGCTCGGTGAGCGGCATGAACTCCACGTGCGTGAACGCCAGTTCGTTCAGATAGTCGATCAGCTGGTCGGCGAGGTCGCGGTAGCTCAGCCCCGGACGCCACGACCCGACGTGCATCTCGTAGATGCTCATGGCCCGGTTGTGGGGGTCGGTGGCCGAACGGTCGGTGAGCCAGCGGGCATCCGCCCACTCGTAGCTGGTCTCACCGATGATGGAGGCCGTCTTGGGCGGGATCTCGGTGTAGCGGGCCATCGGGTCGGCCTTACGCACCCAGTCGCCCGAGCGGGTCATCAGCTCGAACTTGTAGTTGGAGCCGGCGGTCAGCCCGGGCACGAACAACTCCCAGACCCCGGTACTGCCCATGTTGCGCATGGCGTGCAGCGTGCCGGTCCAGGCGTTGAAGTCGCCGATCACGCGGACGGCCCGGGCATGCGGGGCCCACACGGCGAAGGATGTGCCAGACGTGGTGCCGAGCGGGCCCGCGTTCGGCCGGTAGTGGGCGCCGAGAACATCCCACAGGCGTTCGTGTCGACCCTCGCCGAGAAGGTGCAGGTCGAGTTCGCCGAGGGTGGGCAGGTAGCGATAGGGGTCATCGACGATCCAGGTGGGGGCGTCGCTGTAGCGGGCCTCCAGCAGGTAGTCCTGAAGGCCGAGAGTGCTCACGCCCTGCCAGATACCGTGGCCCAGGTGAGCCAGCTCCACATGCGCGCCCGTGGGCAGCACGGCGAAGACCTCGGTCGCGAGCGGGCGGAGGGCACGGATGACGGTGAGCGGGTCCGCGATACCTGCCTGCTCGATCAGGTGCTGGCCGAGGACCTCGTGCGGGTTGTAGTAGCTGCCGGTGGAGACGGCCTGGAGGACGTGGTCGGCGATGACCGGCAGCTCGAACGGCGCGGGGGAGTGCAGCGCTCCGGCAGGCTTCGGCACGCTCGCCTTGACGGTTCCCTGAGGCTGGGCGGCGCCCGCCTTGTCCAGGGTCTTCTTGTCAGCGGTCTTCTTGTCTGCGGCCCTTTTGGCCGCCGGACCTCCCTGTGCGTGCTTCATTGAGCTGGTCCTTTCACGTGCAGGATGTGCACCGGTTCGGTGAATGCGTTGAGGCGCACGAAGTTGTCGGCCGACCAGGTCCAGATGGCACCGGTGATCAGGTCCTCGACCTCGAACACGGAGCCGTACGGCAGACCGAACCGGGCGACGTCGAGGTGCACGACGGTTTGGCGCACGGAGTGGGGGTCGACGTTGGCGACGATGATCAACGCGTCCGAGTGCCCGCTGCCTGTGAACGGCGCGTCGAGGAATTTGCTGTAGACGAGGATCCCCTCGTCTTCGCTCTCGTGGAGATCGAGGTTGCGCAGCTGCCCGAGGGCCGGGTGCTCGGCGCGGATGCGGTTGAGGAGGGTGAGGTAGGGCGCCAGGGACGCGCCGGCCGCTTCGGCGCCCGCGAAGTCACGCGGCCGGTACTGGTACTTCTCGTTGTCGATGTTCTCCTCGGCGCCGGGCCGGGCCACGCACTCAAACAGGTCGAAGCCCGTGTACACGCCCCAGGTCGGCGCCGCGGTGGCCGCGAGGGCCGCCCGGATCTTGAACGCCGCCGGGCCGCCGAACTGCAGATACTCGGAGAGGATGTCGGGAGTGTTCACGAACAGGTTCGGTCGCAGGAAGTCGGCGGTCTCGTGGGCGAGGCCATCGAAGAATTCCGCAAGTTCCTGCTTCGTGTTGCGCCAGGTGAAGTAGGTGTACGACTGCTGGAACCCCACCTTGCCCAGGCCCTGCAGCAGGGCCGGCCGGGTGAAGGCCTCGGCGAGGAAGAAGACATCGGGGAATTCGGCGTTGATCTCGAAAATCAGCCACTCCCAGAAATCGAGCGGCTTCGTGTGCGGGTTGTCGACCCGGAAGATATTGACGCCCACTCCGATCCAGTACCGCACGATCCGCAGCACCTCGGCGCGGATACCCAGAGGGTCGTTGTCGAAGTTGACCGGGTAGATGTCCTGATACTTCTTCGGCGGGTTCTCGGCGTAGGCGATGGACCCGTCGGGCAGCGTGGTGAACCACTCCGGGTGCTCGGTGACCCAGGGGTGGTCGGGCGACGCCTGCAGGGCCAGGTCGAGCGCGACCTCGAGGCCGTTCTCGCGAGCGACCGCAAGAAAGAACTGGAAGTCGGCGACGGTGCCGAGGTCCGGGTGGATGGCGTCGTGGCCGCCGTCCGCCGACCCGATCGCCCAGGGCGAGCCGGGGTCGTTCGGTCCGGCGTTGAGGGTGTTGTTGGGTCCCTTGCGAAAAGCCAGGCCGATCGGGTGGATCGGCGGCAGGTAGAGCACGTTGAAGCCCATCGCGGCGACGGCCGGAAGCCGGTTAGCCGCGGTGCGGAAGGTGCCGCTCTGCCAGGAGCCGTCGGCGCGCTTCACGGCGCCCTCCGACCGAGGGAAGAACTCGTACCAGGAGCCGACGCCGGCCCGGGTGCGTTCGACCAGCACGGTCCGGGATTCCGAGACCGATTCGAGGCTAGCCATCGGGCGCACGGCGGCCGCGGCAGCCAGCTTCGGGCTGCTGAGCACATCGAAGCGGGCGGCGACGGACTTGGCCGGGTCGACGAGGGACTTCGCGGCCGCGGTGAACGTGCGCCGCTCGTTCAGAGGGCGGGTCTTGACGGCGCTCTCTCGGATGAGCAGCTCAGAGCCGATCAGGAACATGAGTTCCACATCGACCTCGGCGGGGATCTTCAGCGAGGCGTTGTGCCGCCAGGTGGCCCAGTCGTCGGCGTAGGCGCGCACGCGGTAGGTCCAGCGGCCCTGGGTTCCGAGGGTGACGAGCGTCTCCCAGCGGTCGGTGCCGGGGGAGTTCAGGGACATCGGATGCTGCGACTCGGTTCCATCGGGAGCGGTCAGCAGCAGCATGACGCCGATGAGGTCGTGTCCCTCCCTGAACGCGGTCGCGGCGAACGGAACCGCTTCGCCCACGAACGCCTTCGCGGGCCAGAGGTCGTCGTTCAACTGAGGGGACAGATCGAGGATCGGGATACGGCCGATCCGGGGTTCTGCCGGGTCTGTCGTCTGGACTTCCTGAACCGCGCCGAGGGTTTCAGGAGCCGCGCCTGTGCGTTTTACTGTCTTAGCCACCTACTGACCGTAGCGCGGATTGGGGGTGTAATGCTGCCTCTATTCACCCGCCGGACACGCCCCGCGCCTAGGCTGAGGATGTGAAAGCGATCCGCAAATTTACCGTCCGAACCGTGCTGCCCGAGTCGCTCGCCGCGCTCGACGAGCTTGCCGGCAACCTGCGCTGGTCCTGGCATGAGCCGACCCGCCAGTTGTTCGAGCACATCGCCCCTAAATTGTGGCGTGAGAGCGGTACCGACCCGGTCGCGTTGCTGGGGGCCGTCGACACGGCCCGCCTCGAAGCCCTCGCCCAGGACAACGACTACGTGGCGTGGGCGAACGCCACCCGCGACGAACTGCGCGAGTACCTCGAGAAGCCCCGCTGGTACCAGGGGCTCGAGGGCGACAAGCCGGCATCCATCGCCTATTTCTCCCCGGAGTTCGGCATCGCCGCCGCGTTGCCGCAGTACTCGGGCGGCCTCGGCATCCTCGCCGGCGATCACCTGAAAAGCGCCTCGGACCTTGGCGTGCCGCTGGTCGGTGTTGGCCTGTTCTACCGTGCCGGGTACTTCAGCCAGGCCATCTCACCCGACGGCTGGCAGCTGGAGAGCTACCCGCTGCTCGACCCCGACGGCCTGCCGCTGTCGGTGCTGCGCCGGGCCGATGGCTCGCCCGTGCAGGTCTCCCTCGCACTTCCCGACGACCGGACCCTGCACGCGAGGGTCTGGCAGGCGATGGTCGGTCGCATCCGGCTCTTGATGCTCGACACCGACATCCCCGAGAACACCGACGACCTGCGACTGGTCACCGACCGCCTGTACGGCGGCGGCGGCGAACACCGTCTGCTGCAGGAGCTGCTGCTCGGCATCGGCGGCGCGCGCGCCGTGAAGAAGTGGAGCAGCCTCAACGGTCAGGCCGACCCTGAGGTGTTCCACACCAACGAGGGTCACGCCGGTTTTCTCGGCCTCGAGCGCATCTCCAGCCTGATCGGCGAGGGGCTCAGTTTTTCGGAGGCGCTGCAGGTGGCCCGGGCCGGAACGGTGTTCACGACCCACACGCCGGTCGCCGCCGGCATCGACCGGTTCGAGCGCAGCCTGGTGCGGCGCTACTTCGAGACCGACCTGCTTCCGGGCGTCGCCGTCGACGACCTCCTCGCCCTCGGCGCGGAGAACTTCCAGGATGGCAACCCGGACGTCTTCAACATGGCCCTGATGGGCCTGCGACTGGGGCAGCGCGCCAACGGCGTCTCGAAGCTGCACGGCGAGGTCAGCCGGGTGATGTTCAAGGGTCTATGGCCAGGTTTCGACGCCGACGACGTGCCGATCGCCTCGATCACGAACGGTGTGCACGCCCCCACCTGGACCGACCCGGCCCTTCTCGCGCTCGCGCAGAGCCGTCTGGGCACCAGCGACACGTCCGACGCCGATTGGGCGTCGCCCGCCGTGTCCGACACGGACCTGTGGCAGGTGCGCGGCCAGATGCGCCTGCAGTTCGTCGAGGACGCCCGCCGACGGATCGCCGCGGCCTGGGAGGGCCAGAACCCGGGCGGCATCGTGCCGTCCTGGATCGGGCGGGTCTTCGACCCGAACGTTCTCACGATCGGGTTCGCCCGCCGCGTGCCGACCTACAAACGTCTGACCCTGATGCTGCACGACCCCGAGCGGTTGCGCGCGCTGCTGCTGCACTCCGAACACCCGATCCAAATCGTAATCGCAGGCAAATCGCATCCGGCCGACGAGGAGGGCAAGCGCCTGATCCAGAGGATCGTGCAGTTCGCGGCCGACCCGGCGCTGCGCACCAAGATCGCGTTCCTGCCCGACTACAACATCGGTATGGCCCAGCTGATGTACCCAGGCACGGATGTCTGGCTCAACAATCCGCTGCGCCCGCTCGAGGCGTGCGGCACGTCCGGCATGAAGGCGGCCCTCAACGGCGCCCTCAACCTGTCGATCCTCGACGGCTGGTGGCCGGAATACTACGACGGCAACAACGGTTGGGCGATCCCCACCGCAGACGCCGCCGGTGACGCGGCCGAACGTGACCGGCTCGAGGCGGACGCGCTGTACGAGCTGATCGAGCATCAGGTCGCACCGAAGTTCTACGACCGCAACGCCGACGGAGTGCCCGAACGCTGGGTCTCCTCGATTCGGCAGACGCTCGCGAAGCTCTCACCGGAACTCAACGCCGGTCGGATGGTGCGCCAGTACGTGCAGGAGCTGTACCGGCCTGCCGGCACGGCCGCGGCCCGCCTGTCCGAGAACAACTACCGGGCCGCCCGGGAATTGGCCGCCTGGAAGGGGCGGATCGTCTCGGCCTGGCCCGGCGTCGCCGTGACCCACGTCGAATCCGGCGGCGTCGCCCCGGTGCCGCAGGTCGGCGACGAACTGCACCTCCGCGCACACGTGCAGCTGAACGGTCTTGCGCCCGAGGACGTCACCGTCGAGGTCGTCTACGGCAAGAGCCTCACCAATGACGACCTGAGTGACGTCAACACCCTGCCGCTCAATACGGAACCGTTGGGGACCGGTGCGACGGATGCCAGTACGCCGACGCTCTTCACCGGCACGATAGAACTCGACCGTGGTGGCGCATTCGGCTACACGGTGCGGGTCGTGCCGCACAACGCGCTTCTGGTGAGCCCCGCCGAGATGGGTCTGATCGCCGTCGCCGGCTAGCGCTGACCGGCCTCACGAAAAAGCACCTTCGTTCCGACGGAGGTGTTTTTTCGTGCGGTTACGGGCGCGCGATCGCCGCGAAGACCGCGGAGGCGGCCCGGGCCAGATCGGCCGGCGTCAGCTCGATGTCGAAACCGCGGCGCCCGCCGGAGACGAAGACGGTGTCGAACGTCAGGGCGCTCTCGTCGACCACGGTCGTGAGCCGGCTCTTCTGGCCGATCGGGCTGATACCGCCCACCACGTAGCCGGTCTTGCGCTCGGCGAGCGACGGGTCTGCCATCACGGCCCTCTTTGCACCCACGGCGGTGGCCAAAGCCTTGAGGTCGAGCTGGCCGGTGACCGGCACGACGCCGACGACCAGCCGGCCGTCGACATCCGTCAGCAGAGTCTTGAACACCCGGCCGGCGGCGACGTCGAGTTTCTCCGCCGCTTCCAGGCCGAAACTCGTCGACGACGCCTCGTGCGGGTAGGCGTGCGGGGTGAACGGGATGCCGGCGCGCACCAGCGCCACCGTCGCCGGAGTACCGGCGCTTCCCTCCACCCGTTTGGCCACGGTCAGCGGCCCCCGGTCCAATTGCCCATGGTCCGGTTGCCCATGGTCCGGTTGCCCACGCTCAGTGCGCCCGGAGCAGCTGCATCGAGGCGGCCGGTACGAGGAACCGGTCGCCGGGGGCGTGCTCGATGACGGCGTCGCTCAGGTCGTCGTGGCTGGAATCCCAGAGCAGCGAGTACGAGGTGACGCCCGTGTGCAGGGGCAGCGTCACCGTCACCTCCTCCTCACGGCCCTGCACGATCAGCAGGATACGGTTGAAATCCTCGTGCTCCGGGGTGCTCGCCGCCAGGTACTGCAGAGTGCGCTCACCGGACGAGTGCCAGTCGTCCTCGGACATGGACCGGCCCTCCGCGTTGTACCAGTTCATTTCGCTGGCGCTGAGGGTCGTCTCACCGGGGCGTCCGAACCGTACCGGGCGCAGCGCCGGGTTCTCGCGGCGCAGCTGGAGCAGGCGCCGAGTCACCCGGTGCAGGTCCTCCTGCCAGTCGTCGAGGTCCCAATTCAACCAGGTGAGCTCACTGTCGTGGCAGTAGGCGTTGTTGTTGCCGCGCTGGCTGCGACCGAATTCGTCGCCCGCGGTGATCATCGGCACGCCGGCCGACAGCAGCAGGGTCGCGAGCAGGTTGCGCATGGCCTTGCGCCGGGCGGTCAGGATGTCCCGGTCCCGGGTCGGACCCTCCGCGCCGTGATTGAACGAGTTGTTGGAGTCGGTGCCGTCGCGGTTCGACTCCCCGTTGCCGACGTTGTGCTTGACGTTGTACGAGGTCAAATCGGCCATCGTGAAACCGTCGTGGGCCGTGATGAAGTTGAGCGAGGCGAGCGGGCCGCGCTCCCGGGAGAAGGTGTTCGCGGAACCTGCGAGGCGGGTCGCAAAGCGCCCGATCCCGCTCCCGGCGTGCCCGTCGCGGGCGGCCGCCAGGTCGGTCAGCCAGAACGACCGCATGCGGTCGCGGTAGCGGTCGTTCCACTCGGTCCAGCCGTCTGGGAAATTGCCGGTCTGCCAGCCGCCCATCCCGATGTCCCAGGGCTCGGCGATCAGCTTGACCGTCGAGAGTTCCGGGTCGGCCGTGATCGAGGCGAGCAGCGGGCTGTCCGCCTGGAAGTCGACGTTCTCGTCCCGGGCGAGCGTGGCGGACAGGTCGAAGCGGAAACCGTCGATCTGCACCTCGTTCGCCCAGTAGCGCAGCGAGTCGAGCACGAGTCGGCGGGGAACGTCGTGGGAGACGTTCAGGGTGTTGCCGCAACCCGTGACGTCGATGTATCCGCCGGCGCTGTTCTGCCGGTAGTAGGCGGCGTTGTCGATGCCGCGGAGGCTGCTGACGGGGCCGTTCGGGCCCTCCTCGGCGGTGTGGTTGTAGACCACGTCGAGGATGACCTCGAGGCCGGCCTCGTGCAGGAGCTTGACCATGCCCTTGAATTCCCGGAGCACCGCTTCGGGACCGGCGGCCTGGGACTTCTGGGTGGCGTAGTCGGCGTGCGGTGAAAAGAAGTTGAAGGTGTTGTAACCCCAATAATTGCTCAGACCCTGCTTTATCAGGCGCTGCTCGGACACGAACGCCTGCACCGGCAACAGTTCGACGCTGGTCACGCCGAGGTTCTTCAGGTAGCCGATGGTCGACTCGTGGGCAAGGCCCGCATAGGTGCCGCGGAGGTTCGCCGGCACCGAGGGGCTGAGGTTGGTGAGGCCGCGAACGTGGGCCTCGTAGACCACGGTGTGGTCCAGGGCGATCCTCGGTTTGACCGAACCGGCCCAGTCGAAATCGCCGTCGACTACGGAAGACTGCCACTGGTCGGGGCCGACCCGCACGAGTCCCCGGGAATAGGGTTCGATCAGTGTCTTCTCGGGGTGGAAGGAGTTGCGGGGGGCGGTGGGACCAGAGACGCGGATGCCGTAGCGGCGTCCGGGGGAGAGGGTTCGGGAGTGTCCGGACCAGACGCCGTGCTCATCCTTGACCATGGGCACGGTCTTGATGATCCAGTGGGGGTCGGTGGCGTCGAAGATGCACAGGTCGATGGCGTCGGCGGTCTCCGACCACACGCGGAGTTCGCCGCCGTGGGTCGTGACTCGCACGCCGAGGCTGCGCAGGGGATCAGGCGGGGTCATGCGTTCTAGAGTAATGAGTACAGAAGCCGTGATTTACCACCAGGAGACCCGCCGGTGGGACCTGGCGAAACTCGAGCGAGCGCGAAAGGAGCGAGATGGCGATCTATCTGGACCATGCGGCAACCACCCCCATGCTGCCCGAAGCCATTGACGCCTACGTTCGGGCGATGGGGGTGGTGGGCAATCCCGCATCCGTTCACAGCCAGGGTCAGAACGCAAAACGGATGCTCGAGGAGGCCCGCGAGCAGGTCGCTGCCAGCCTCGGCTGCGACCCGATCGAGGTAGTCTTCACCGGCGGCGGCACCGAGGCGATCAACCTCGGCATCAAAGGGCTGTTCTGGGCCAGGCAGCCGCGCACCCGCATCCTCGTTCCCGGAGGCGAGCACCACGCCACCATGGACACGGTCGAGTGGCTCGATCGGCACGAGGGAGCCGTAGTCGAGTGGCTGCCGCTGGACGCCGTCGGCCGGATCGACCTGGCAGCGGTTGCCCAGTCCATCGCCGCGAACCCCGACGACATCGCCCTGATCACCTGTCTCAGCGCCAACAACGAGGTCGGAACCCTGCAGCCGGTCGCCGAGGTGGCCGCGCTCGCCGCGGCGCACGGCATCCCGGTGCACGTCGACGCGGTGGCGGCGTACGGCCACGTTCCGATCGATTTCCACGCCCTCAGCCAGGCCGGCGTGGCCGCGCTCAGCGTCTCGGCACACAAGATCGGCGGCCCGGTGGGGATCGGGGCGCTCGCCCTCTCGCGCCGGGCCACGGTCGAGCCGCTGCTGCACGGCGGCGGGCAGCAGCGTCAGGTACGCAGCGGCACCCAGGACGTCGCGGCGGCCGTGGCGTTCGCGGTCGCGGCAAACGCCCTGCACGACCTTCCGGCGGAGAACGCGCGGATCTCCGCGCTGCGCGAGCGACTCGTCGTCGGCGTCTCTTCGGCCGTACCCTCCGTTGTGGTGAACGGCGACCCGGACCCGCAAAACCATCTGCCGGGCACCGCGCATTTCAGCTTCCCGGGCTGCGAGGGTGACTCGCTCCTGTTCCTGCTCGACGTGGCGGGCATCTCGGTGTCCACGGGGTCTGCCTGCCAGGCGGGCGTGGCCGAGCCCTCCCACGTGCTGCGCGCCATGGGCCGCAGCGAAGTGGAGGCGCGCGGCGCCCTGCGGATCACCCTCGGCCGCACCAACACTGAGGCCGACGTCGACGCTCTGCTCGCCGCCCTCCCGGCCGCCCACGTCCGGGCGGCCCGGGCCGGCCTGGCCGACCGGATGCCGGGCCGCTGAGCCGCGCCGCGGCATCCGTGCTCTGCTGCACGTCGTCGCTCCTCACCCGCGGCGCAGCTGCCGCGCGGCTGACGTGGCGGTGCTGGACGGCTTGGGCCTACACGTGTAAGGTATTTATTGCAGGTAGATGGATGTCGAGGGGAGCGTGGGCACGATGACGCTCGACGAGGAGATCGCCCGGCTGTCCGCCCTCGCCAACCCGCACCGGTTCCGCATCATCGCCCTGCTGGCGGAGGAGTCCCTCCATGTGAGTGAGCTCGCCCGCCGGCTGGGGATGTCCCGGGCCCTGCTGTACATGCACCTGCAACGACTCGAATCGGCCGGTTACGTGACCGGGCACCTCGAACTCTCCGACGACGGCAAGGCCCTGAAATTTTTCGAGGTCGTTTCGTTCGAGGTCACCACCAACGTCGCACGCATCGTTGCGGCGGTCGCAGCCGACACAGAAAGCACACATTGATGGACAACATTCCCTGGTTCGCCTGGATCGCCATTGTCGGCATTATCGCCGGCGTCACATCGAGCATCGTGGCGGCCGTGCTGCGGTCGCGCGAGAAGCAGGCGGAGTTCGCCGAAGCGGCGGACCTGCGCGGCCTCGTCGAGCAGAGCACCGCGAGCAACCAGGCCGTGCTCGACCGGCTCGCCCTGCTGGAGCTTCGCCTCGCCTCGATTGAGCGAACCCTGACCGATATCCCCTGACACCGGCCCTGGCCCTGGCTGGTGCCGCGGGCGTCTGTCGTCGCTCGCCCCGGCCCATCGTTTCGTTGCGCGGGGGCTGCGCCGCTGCGCGCCTGGCACGCCACGCGCGCAGCGACGCAGCTGCCGCGCTGGGGCTGCGCGAGGGCTGCGCGAGGGCTGCGCGGGGGCGCTCACCCGATTACACTCGTCAAGTGAAGGTTTTGGCAGCAATGAGCGGTGGGGTGGACTCCGCCGTCGCCGCAGCCCGCATGGTCGAGGCGGGACACGAGGTGGTCGGGGTGCACCTGGNAGCCCGCATGGTCGAGGCGGGACACGAGGTGGTCGGGGTGCACCTGGCCCTCAGCCGGATGCCCGGAACCCTGCGCACCGGCAGCCGCGGCTGCTGCACGGTCGAGGACTCGATGGATGCCCAGCGGGCGGCCAACATCATCGGCATCCCGTACTACGTCTGGGACTTCTCCGAGCGGTTCAAGCTCGACGTGGTCGACGACTTCATCGCCGAATACGCCGCTGGCCGCACCCCGAACCCCTGCATGCGCTGCAACGAGCGCATCAAGTTCGCCGCCCTGCTCGAAAAGGCCCTCGACCTGGGCTTCGATGCCGTCGCCACCGGTCACTACGCCACGATCGTGACGGATGCCGACGGCAACCGCGAGCTGCACCGCGCCAGCGCCTGGGCCAAGGACCAGTCCTATGTGCTCGGCGTGCTCACGCAGGACCAACTGGCGCACTCGATGTTCCCGCTCGGCGCGACGCCGTCCAAGGCCGAGGTGCGAGCGGAGGCCGCGGCGCGCGGTTTCTCGGTGGCGAACAAGCCCGACTCCTACGACATCTGCTTCATCCCCGACGGCGACACCCGAGGCTGGCTGGCCGAGCGCGTGCCGCCGGCGACCGGGGACATCCTCGACCGGGACGGCAACACCCTCGGCACGCACGACGGGGCGGCCGCGTTCACCGTCGGGCAGCGCAAGGGGCTGCAGATCGGCACCCCGGCCGCCGACGGCAAGCCTCGGTTCGTGCTCGAGGTGCGCCCGATCTCCAACACCGTCATCGTCGGGCCGAAAGAGGCGCTCGCGATCAAGAAGATCGCCGGCACGAAGTTCACCTGGTGCGGCGTGGCCCCCGCGCACCCGGAGATCGCCTTCGACTGCGACGTGCAGATCCGCGCCCACGCCGACCCGGTTCCCGCCGTGGCCCAGGTCGTTCCGCTCAAGGCCGGCTCGTCCGCCGAGACCAGCGCGAGCCGCGGGAGCGGCGCCACCACCGAGCTCGTGATCATCCCGGCCGAGCCGCTCACCGGCGTCGCGCCCGGGCAGACCGCCGTCGTCTACCTCGGCACCCGCGTGCTCGGGCAGTGCACCATCGATCGCACGGTTAGTGCCGTCAGTGCGGTCGCCGTCGATGCATAGCCCGGCGCCCGACCCGGCGGCAGACGCGCCCCTGCACGTCGCCGCGGCCGAGGTCTCCGACCTGACCCAGCGCATCCTGGAAGCCCGGGACGCGTACTACGACCGCAACGAGGCCGTCATCACCGACGCGGAGTACGACGCGTTGGTGCACCGCCTCGCCGAGCTCGAGCGGGAATTCCCTGAGCTGGCCAGTCAGGACAGCCCCACCCAGACCGTGGGCGGCCGCGCCGAGACCAGCCTGTTCGATCCGGTGCAGCATGCCGAACGCATGCTCAGCCTCGACAACGTCTTCTCGCTCGACGAATTCGGCCTCTGGGCCGCGAAGGTCGAACGGGACGCCGGGCGACCCGTGCACTACCTCTGCGAGCTCAAAATCGACGGACTCGCGATCAACCTGCGCTACGAGCAGGGGGTGCTGGTCAGCGCCGCCACCCGCGGCGACGGGGTGGTCGGCGAGGACGTCAGTGAGAACGTCGCCTTGGTGCCCGGCATTCCGAGAAAACTGCGGGGCACCGGGCATCCGCCCCTGATGGAGGTGCGCGGTGAGGTGTTCTTTCCGGTCGCCGAATTCCTCGAGCTCAACGCGCAGCAGGTCGCCGCCGGCGAACGCGTCTTCGCGAATCCGCGCAACGCGGCGGCCGGCTCCCTGCGCCAGAAGGCCGAGGGTAAGGCCGCGGAACCGCTGCGCCTGATGCGGGCCAGGCTCGGCCGGCTCCGGATGCTGGTGCACGGCATCGGCGCGTGGTCCACCCCGCCGGTCGCGTCCCAATCCGGGGTCTACGAGCTGTTGCAGGGCTGGGGTCTGCCTACCAGCAGCTACTACCGGGTGGAACCCTCCGCGGCTCTCGCGGCGGACTTCGTCGCCTACTACGGCGAGCACCGCGCCAGCGTCGACCACGAGATCGACGGCATCGTGATCAAGGTCGACGAGCTGGCCCTGCACGCCGAACTCGGTGCCACCAGCCGGGCGCCGCGCTGGGCGATCGCCTACAAGTACCCGCCCGAGCAGGTCAACACCAGGCTGCTCGACATCGTCGTCAGCGTCGGCCGGACCGGCCGGGCCACGCCGTTCGCCGTCATGAAGAAGGTGCGGGTCGCCGGTTCCGAGGTGCGCCAGGCCACCCTGCACAACCAGGACGTGGTCCAAGCCAAGGGCATCCTGATCGGCGACATCGTCGTGCTGCGCAAGGCCGGCGACGTCATCCCCGAGGTGCTCGGCCCGGTGGTTGAGCTGCGCGACGGCACCGAGCGAGCCTTCGTCATGCCGGTGAACTGCCCGGAGTGCGGCACGCCGCTCGCCCCGGCCAAGGAGGGCGACATCGACCTCCGCTGCCCGAACGCGCGCAGCTGCCCGGCTCAGGTGCGCGGCCGGGTCGAGCACATCGGCTCCCGCGGCGCCCTCGACATCGAGGTGCTCGGCGAGGTGGCTGCCGCCGCTCTCACCCAGCCCACCCGTCCGGTGGAGCCGCCCCTGCCCACCGAGGCCGGCCTGTTCGACCTCACCCTCGACGACCTGCTGCCGATCGAGGTCATCGTGCGGGACGCCGAGACCGGGCTGGCCAAGGAAGAGGATGACGGCTCCGTGCGGCTGCGCACGCCGTTCCGGCGCAACCCCACGGCCGCCGAGAAGAAGAAGGGCGTCGAGGGACCGCAGCCATCGTCGAGTGCGCTGAAGCTCCTGCGCGAGATCGAGCTGGCGAAGACCAAGCCGCTGTGGCGGCTTCTGGTGGCCCTCAACATCCGTCACGTCGGGCCGGTGGCGGCGCGCGCCCTGGCCGGCCACTTCGGTTCTCTCGAGCTGATCCGGGCCGCGTCCCGCGAGGAGCTCGCCGAGGTCGACGGGGTGGGCGGCATCATCGCCGACGCCATCATCGCGTGGTTCGAGGTGGACTGGCACCAGGGCATCGTGGAGCAGTGGACGGTGGCCGGTGTTCAGTTCCGCATATCGGAGCACCCCGGTCCGGGAGCCGCTGCGGCGGCCGGGGGAGTGCTGGCCGGGCTCACGGTGGTGGCCACCGGCTCGATCGAGGGCTACACCCGGGAAGAGGCGCAGGAGGCGATCATTTCCGCCGGGGGCAAATCCGCCGGGAGCGTGTCGAAGAATACCGACTTCGTGGCCGCCGGTCCGGGCGCGGGGTCGAAGCTGGCCAAGGCGGAGGCGCTCGGCCTGCGGATCCTCGACGCCGCAGAATTCCACCTGCTGGTCACGAGCGGCCCGAAGTCCCTGGCCGAGACGACGGCCGACGCCGACGCCGACGCCGACGCCGACACTGACCCGGTTTGATTCAACGGCTCTCCTCGCCCGGCACCTCTGACGCGTCGACCCAACCGAGCACCATCCGGGTGAACAGGTCCACATCCTCGATGCTCCAGACATGGTGCATGCCGGGTGCGGTCCAGGCGCGAGTCTGCGGCAGATGCGCGAGCAGCGCGGGAAAGCTGTCCCGGACGAGGCGGGACTCCCGTTCGCCCGCCACCGCCAGCAGGGGGCCGCGGTAGTCCTGCAGCCTCTCCGGGACGCCGCCGCGGTTCACCTCGGCGAAGACGCGCCGGGCGTTGTCGGTTCGGAGGCTCAGACCGTGTTCCACGAACAGGTCGACCGCGTCGGCGGGCAGGCCGAAAGCCTTCGCCTGGGCCCGCCAGTACCAGGGGCGGTCCCAGAGCCGCAGTTGCATCGTGCTCAGGAATCGGGCCGTGCCGTGCACCCCGGTGAGCGGCACGCCGGACACCAGGCAGGAGTGCAGCAGTCCCGGGTGCCGGGCCATGACGTGCGTGGCCACGAGGCCGCCCAGGGACAGCCCCACCAGATGGGCCCGGCCGCCGCGCGCGTGAGCGGCGATGATGCCGGCCACATCGTCGGCGGTCTGACCGAGGGAAAGCCAGTCCTCTCCGGCCCGGGCGCCGAAACCGGGCAGGTCGGGGGTGAGCAGATGCCGGTCGGGCATTCCCTCCACCTGCGGTCTCCAGGACCACGACGCGACGCTGCCGCCGTGCAGGAACATGATCGTGTCGGTCCCCGTGGTGTCAACGCCGTGCTGCAGGGGATAGCGGAATTTCAGGCGCTGGCGGGGACGGCTCATCCGAGGGCCTCCTTCGTCTCGACCAGCCACGCGAGTTCCGCCTCGGCGTGGAGGATTCCGTTCCGCAGCGTTGCGAAGCGCAGCCTGCGTCCGAGGTCGTCCGGGGCACGATCGTCGGGCTCGCGGTGGGCCTGCTCCTGCTCAGCGACGGAACGCAGTGCGGCCAGCATCGCGGTGGCCTGGCCGCGCCGCGCCCGCATCAGTGCCCGGGTAGCCGGCACCCCCAGGGTGCCGACGAAGAACAGCCGCATCAGGAACGCGTCGTGCGAGGTTTCGGGTTCCAGCGGCGCCCGCAGCCAGTCGCCCAGGGCCGTCCGGCCGGCCGAGGTGATGTGGTGCTCGCGCCGGTCGGGGCGTCCCTCCTGCGGAATGACCTCGACGTCGGCGAGACCGTCGGAGACCAGTGCCGCCAGCGTGCGGTAGATCTGGGATTGGTCGGCGGACCAGAAATGGGCGACGGATGCCTCGATGCTCTTTTTGAGGTCGTATCCCGTCATCGGTGCGAGGTCCAGGATCCCGAGGAGGGCGATTTTCAACGACATGTTTATATGGGATCACACCTATATAGGTTTATGCAAGTATCAACTTTGGCGCGATTGACCCTCGATCGGGGGTCTCCCAGACCCACTGTGGGGGCACGGCCGCACCATCCGTTTCAGTAGTCTGGAGACGCAATGCTTGTCTGTTAGGGGCCGGGTTGTTTTGCTACTCGGTGTTCGTGAGGGGACGTGCCCAGGTTTGCTGTT
Organism: Cryobacterium sp. TMT2-14; assembly: GCF_004402465.1. Taxonomy (NCBI): domain Bacteria; kingdom Bacillati; phylum Actinomycetota; class Actinomycetes; order Micrococcales; family Microbacteriaceae; genus Cryobacterium; species Cryobacterium sp. TMT2-14. The sequence goes on from NZ_SOFV01000042.1 coordinate 58,025, forward strand.
AGAAGCGGCGGTTCTAACGCTCTCCCTGGCTCTCAATGGAGTCAGTGAGACCTCTGGCGCGCACGCTCTCAGCACCACAGTCCAGGGCCAGCCGGTGCCGAACCGGGGCGCCGAACCCGCCGCGGCGGAACCGTTGTGGCTGAACCTGTCGGCGCGCACCGGCACCTCGGTCGCGGGGCCCGGCGCCGGCGACCCGCGGGTGTCCGCGCAGCCGATCGCATCCGTGCCGAAGTCCGCCACGGTCGCCACGGTCGAATCCGTGCGGGGACTGACCGGAGCCAACCTGCTGGCCGGGCTGTCCACCCTCTCCGTGGCCGACATGGCCGCGTTCGTGGAGCAGTCCCCCGGCCAGGTCGACGCTCTGTTGACGGCGCCGCCCGCAGCCTCCGCGGTGGCCGGCCTCTGGACGGAACTCGGCGCCTCCGAGCGGTCGTCGCTGCTGGCTGCCGCACCCAAGCTTGTGGGCAACCTGGAGGGTGTCCCCTTCCGGGAGCGGGGCAGGGCCAACGCTCGCTACCTCACGCAGAGCCTGGCCGACGTCACCCAGCGGCTGGCCGACGCGACCGACGACAGCGAGCGCACGCTGCTCAACCGAGAACTCGCCGTCCTGACCCAGGTCAAGGCGGCACTGAGCACCCCCGACGGCGCCCCGCGCCGTTCCTTGATCCTCCTCGACCCCGCAGGCGGCGGGCGTGCCGCGATCGCCCTCGGCAACCCGGACACCGCCGCATTCGTCACCTATCTGGTACCCGGCATGAACTACACCGTCGAGCAGCAGATCGTCAACTGGGCCGACACCGCAGACGCCGTGTACACGGAACAGATCGCGGTGCTGCGCGGGGGGGCGCCGTCCGGGCACGCCCTGACCGGCGGCATCCGCGCCGCCGGCGTCGCCACGATCGCCTGGATCGGCTACGAGGCCCCCACGGTGTTCACCGTGGGCGGGACGGGCCTCGCGGAGGTCGGCGCCGACTTCCTGGAGCAGTCGGCTCTGGGCATCGCGGCCGACCGAGGCACGCGTCGGCCCTTCGTTTCGGTGCTCGCGCACTCGTACGGGTCGACCGTGGCGCTCACGGCGCTGGCCCGCGGCACGTTCGGGGTGGACGCCCTGGTGCTGGTGGGGTCCCCGGGCAGCCAGGTGCAGTCCGTCGATAGCCTGAGCGTCGCGCCGGGCAGTGTCTATGTGGGCAGCGCCGACTGGGACCCGACCGTGAACAGCGCTTTCTTCGGCAGCGATCCCGGTGCGGAGTCGTACGGCGCGAACACCCTCGGCGTGTCCGGCGGGAACGATCGGATCACCGGCTCCTGGCTGAACGGATCGGTCGGCCACAACGCCTACTTCGACGCTGGAAGCGAGTCCCTGCACAACATGGCGTTGATCGGAACCGGCAACGCGGATCTTGTCACCGACGGCTCCGAATAGAATTGGGGAATCCACCCTCGACGATCGTACGGAGCAACATGTCTGAAATCACGGCCGAGCAGGTTGCCCATTTGGCCAACCTTGCCCGGATCGACCTCAGCTCGGAGGAGATCGCCCGCCTCACGACTGAACTCGGTCAGATCGTTGACTCGGTCGCGAAGGTAGCCGAAGTGGCCAAGCCGGATGTGCCGGCGACGAGCCACCCGATGCCGCTGACCAATGTCTTCCGCGCCGACACGGTGGTCCCCTCGCTCACGGTCAAACAGGCGCTCTCCGGGGCTCCCGACCGGGACGGCGACAAGTTCCGCGTGCCCGCAATCCTGGACGAGGAGTAATCCATGACCAACGTGATCAAGCTGTCCGCCGCCGACCTCTCGGGTCTGCTTGTCGAACGGTCCATCAGCTCCGTCGAGGTGACCCAGGCTCACCTGGACCAGATCGCGGCCGTCGACACCGGTGTGCACGCGTTCCTCCACGTGGCCGGTGAGGCCGCGCTCGCCGCCGCAGCCCGCGTCGACGCCCGGCGTGCCGCCGGCGAGGTGCTCGGGCCGCTCGCCGGGGTTCCGATCGCCATCAAGGACGTGCTCGCCACCATCGACATGCCCTCGACCGCCGGTTCCAAGATCCTCGAGGGCTGGATCCCCCCGTACGACGCCACCGTGGTCAGGCGCGTGCGCGACGCCGGGCTGATTTTGCTCGGCAAGACCAACATGGACGAGTTCGCGATGGGCTCGTCGACCGAATTCTCCGCCTACGGCCCGACGCACAACCCGTGGGACTACGACCGGATCCCCGGCGGCTCCGGCGGTGGCTCCGCGGCCGCGGTCAGCTCCTTCGAGGCGCCGCTGGCGCTCGGCAGCGACACCGGCGGCTCGATCCGCCAGCCGGCCGCCGTCACCGGCTCGGTCGGCGTCAAGCCCACCTACGGCGGTGTGTCCCGCTACGGCTCGATCGCTCTCGCATCCTCGCTCGATCAGGTCGGCCCGGTGACCCGCACGGTGCTCGACGCCGCCCTGCTGCACGACGTGATCGGCGGGCACGACCCGCTCGACTCGACGTCGCTCACGGACACCTGGCCCTCGATGGCGGCCGCCGCACGCGCCGGCCTCGCCGACGGGGCGCTCACGGGGGTGCGGGTCGGCGTGATCAAGGAGCTGAGCGGCGACGGATTTCAGGCCGGAGTTGAGCAGCGCTTCACCGAGACCCTCACGTTGCTTTCCGCGGCGGGCGCCGAGATCGTCGAGATTTCCGCCCCCAGCTTCGAGTATGCGATCGCTGCCTACTATCTGATCCTCCCGGCGGAAGCGTCGAGCAACCTGGCGCGCTTCGACTCGGTGCGCTTCGGCATCCGGGTCAACCCGGAAGACGGCCCGCTGACCAGCGAACGGGTCATGGCGGCCACGCGCGACGCGGGCTTCGGCCCCGAGGTCAAGCGCCGCATCATTCTCGGCACCTACGCCCTCAGTGCCGGCTACTACGACGCCTACTACGGCAGTGCGCAGAAGGTGCGCACGCTGATCCAGCGCGACTTCGACGCGGCCTTCTCGAAGGTCGACGTGCTGGTGTCGCCGAGTGCGCCGACCACCGCGTTCAAGTTCGGCGAGAAGATGGCCGACCCGATGGCCATGTACCTCAACGACGTCACCACGATCCCGGCCAACCTTGCCGGGGTCCCCGGCATGAGCCTGCCGATGGGACTCGCGCGCGAGGACGGCCTGCCGGTCGGCCTTCAGATCATGGCGCCCGCGAAAATGGATGCTCGTCTCTACAGCTTCGGAGCCGCCGTCGAGGCGCTGCTCGAAGCATCCTGGGGGCACACCCTCCTCAGCCGGGCGCCGGAACTGGCGCGGAGAGAAATGTTCGCCGGCACAGCCACAAGCACAGCGTTCACGAGCACAGAGGGAGCCGTCTGATGAAGAAGGCCGAACTGATGGACTACGACAAGGCCCTGGAGCTGTTCGAGCCGGTGCTCGGCTTTGAGGTGCACGTCGAGCTCAACACCAAAACAAAGATGTTCTGCGGCTGCGCAAACGAATTCGGCCAGGGTGCCAACACCAACACCTGCCCCACCTGCCTGGGTCTGCCCGGAGGGCTGCCGCAGGTGAACGCGAAGGCCATCGAATCGAGCATCCGTTTAGGGCTCGCCCTCGGCTGTGAGATCGCGGAATACTCGCGGTTCGCCCGCAAGAACTACTTCTATCCGGACACCGCGAAGAACTTCCAGACTTCGCAGTACGACGAGCCGATCGCGTTCAACGGTCAGCTCACGATCGAACTCGAAAGCGGACGCCTGGTCACGGTCGACATCGAGCGCGCCCACATGGAGGACGACGCCGGCAAGCTCACCCACGTGGGTGGGGCGACCGGTCGCATCCAGGGTGCCGACTACTCGCTGGTCGACTACAACCGCGGCGGAGTGCCGCTGGTCGAGATCGTCACCCAGATGATCGAGGGCGGTGAGGCGGACTCACCCGAGATCGGCCGCACCTACGTTGCCGCCATCCGCGAGATCGTGAAAGCGCTCGGCGTCTCCAACGCCCGGATGGAAGAGGGCAACGTGCGTTGCGACGCGAACGTGTCCCTGCGCCCGCGCGGCTCGAATGTGCTCGGTACGCGCACCGAGACCAAGAACGTGAACTCGCTGCGTTCGGTCGAGCGGGCCGTGCGGTACGAGATCCAGCGTCAGGCGGCCCTGCTGCACGCCGGTGGAACCATCACTCAGGAGACCCGGCACTGGCATGAGGACACCGGCATCACTTCGGCCGGCCGGCCCAAGTCCGACGCCGACGACTACCGGTACTTCCCGGAGCCCGACCTCGTTCCCGTGGCCCCGTCGCGGGAATGGGTGGAAGAACTCCGCGCCACCCTGCCGGAGCCTCCGGCCGCCCGCCGCAAGCGGCTTCAGGCCGAATGGGGCTTCGCCAACCTCGAATTTCAGGATGTCGTCAACTCCGACCTCCTCGACGTCGTCGAGGCAACCATCGCAGCCGGCGCCGCAGCCCAGGCCGCCCGCAAGTGGTGGACCGGCGAGGTTGCCCGCCTTGCGAACGCCTCCGGTGTGTCCGCCGACTCGCTTGTGCAGCCGGCGCAGGTCGCCGCACTGATCGAACTCGTCGTGGCCGGAACGCTCACCGACCGCCTGGCCCGGCAGGTGCTCGAGGGCGTCATCGGCGGCGAGGGCACTCCGCTCGAGGTCGTCGAGTCCCGCGGTCTCGCGGTCGTCTCGGACGATGGCGCGCTGATCGCGGCGATCGATGAGGCTCTGGCCGCCCAGCCCGATGTTCTGGCCAAGATCCGCGACGGCAAGGTTCAGGCGGCCGGAGCCGTGATCGGCGCCGTTATGAAGGCCATGCGCGGACAAGCGGATGCCGCGCGCGTGCGCGAGCTCGTGCTCGAGCGTGCCGGAGCGGCCGAGTAATGGGCCTCGGGAACACGCGCCAACCTGCCGCCGACGGGTACCCCGGTTCCCAGCCGGGTGCCCTCGGTGTGGGAGCGCAGGTCGTGGTGCGCTTGGACCGTGGTCGGTATCCGGACGCCGACGCCGAAGACCCGAGCGGCGTGATTGTGGCGGCCGGAGAACTCCAGGGCGCGGCCCTGTACGCCCCCGTTTCCGGACGGGAAACCGTATGGATCGTGGAATTCGACGAACCCTTCTACGGTCTCGACGGTTCTGGCCCGCACGCGTCGGCTCGGGTGGCGCAGAGCTCGCTCGAAGCCGCCCCCGAGGCGTAACCGTCGTGGAGCAGAAGCGCCCGGCCACCGCGCGGGACATCCGTCGCTGGCGCCGCTACCTGGCAGACGAACGGGCCGAAGCGACGGTGTACCGCGACCTCGCCGGACGCCGTAGCGGCGAGGAACGCGAGATCCTGCTGGCTCTGGCCGACGCCGAGGGGCGCCACGAACAGCACTGGCGGCACCTTCTCGGTGACCAGGTCGGAGCCCCACACCGGGGAGCGATCCGCACCCGTTTTCTGGGGTTCCTGGCCCGCAGGTTCGGATCGGTTTTCGTGCTTGCCCTCGCCCAGCGTGCCGAGGCCCGCTCCCCGTATGACGCCGATGCCGACGCCACAGACACCATGGCCGCCGACGAGCGCATCCACGAGGAGGTCGTGCGTGGGCTGGCCGCTCGCGGCCGGCAGCGGCTGGCTGGCACGTTCAGAGCCGCGGTCTTCGGGATCAACGACGGCCTCGTCAGCAACCTGGCCCTGGTGCTGGGCATCGGCGCCACCGGAGTGCCCGCCGCCACGATCCTCTTCACCGGTATCGCCGGTCTTCTCGCCGGGGCACTCTCGATGGGTGCCGGCGAATATGTCTCGGTACGGTCCCAGCGTGAGCTGCTCGAAGCCTCAACGCCGAATCCGGCCTCCCGGAACGTGCTGGCCCATCTCGATTTGGCTGCGAACGAACTGACCCTGGTCTATCGCGCGCAGGGGATGCCCCCGGAGAAAGCGGAGATCCATGCACGCGAGGTTCTGCGCACGGTGGCCATCGCGACCGGCCCGGTCGACGTCAAGAAGACCGGCGGCCTGGCTCCGGCGGTCGACGAGCACGAAGCCATCGGCACGGGAATCGGAGCGGCCACGTCGAGCTTCTGCTTCTTCGCCTCCGGGGCGATCCTGCCGGTGCTGCCGTATCTGTTCGGCCTCGACGGGATCACCGCGGTCATCGCGGCAGCCGTGCTCGTGGGGCTCGCCCTGCTGGCCACTGGCGCCATCGTCGGGCTGCTCTCGGGCGGGCCGCCCTGGCGGCGCGCCATCCGTCAGCTCATCATCGGTTTCGGTGCCGCCGGCGTCACCTATCTGCTGGGTCTTCTCTTCGGAACCTCGATCGCCTAACGCTGCTCCCGAGCCGCCGTGCTTGAGGTGGCCGCAATTCCGCTCAGAACGGCGCCGGTTGTTTCGTGTGCGCCTGCCGCACGGCCGGCTCCTATTCGGCCCTTTTTCCGGTGCACGGATGTTCGTGGCCGGTTCGCTGAGGAGGGTGCGCCCGGTCGGTGAGGTCCACTGCAGGGTTCTGCCGGGCAGGGGCACGAAGCTCCACCGGGTCTCGGACTGCTCGCTATATATGGGCTTCATGAGGGAGACGTTACGGGTACCCACTGACATTCGATGCCCCAGGTCGGCGACCGTCAGTGCCCAGTGGATAACCCGATCAAACTCATATTGCGGAGGAGGAGTGGTGCTCGCTGCGGGGCCTGCTTCGGGCATCCGTGATGGGGCGCGCCACCCGCATCCGTCCTCGCGGTATTACGGAGATTTTTGGGGAAACGCCGGTTTGGGAGCCGGTCTGGGCGGCGTGTTGCGACAATCTCCGAAGTAAGTGACTACGGCCGCGACGGGTGCTCCGGGCTGGGCGGCAACCAGAGCCCCTGCGACTTCACGGTGAGCCCCGACCAGTGCGAGATCTCCCACGCCGGCGACGAGGAGTACGCGGCGCAGATCTGGTACTGGTCCACTCCCATTGAGGACTGCCTCGACGGCCGCACCGATGTGAAGTGCACCGACTACTCCGACTGGACGACCGCCTGGCAGGAGATCAAGGGTTAGCGCGGCATCCCCATCCGGCCGAGCCGAATCGGAGGAATCATGACGGGTGACACGGCGTCGCCGGGGCAACGGATGCCGGTGCCGCCGCACCGGGACACGCTCGCCCGGCGGGGTTCGATCACGCTGAGCCGGCATCCGCGGCTTCGCCTGACGCTGATGCTGTCCACCCCTCTGCTCTGGCTCGGCCTGATCTACATCGTTGCCCTCGTTGCCCTCGCCGCCCCGCTGATCACCTCTCTGTGGACGGTCGACAGCTTCACGGGCACCACCACACGGTCCTGGACGCTCGATAACATCATCACCGTGCTCCGGTTCGCTCTACCAGACGGTGACGACCTTCACCGCGGGGGCGGGCATCAAGACCCTGCCGATCTGGATTCTGGACAACCTGTTTCGCCCCAGCCAGGCACCGATCGTCAACGTCATCGCCGTGGTGCTGGTGCTGGTGCTGGTGTCGATCGTTTCGATCTACATCGCCCAACGCATTACCGGCTCGGAAAAGGAGAGCCGCTAGCCCCACGCCTGGCAGGTGCAGCCCGCGGGCTACGGCCGGCGCGGATCCCGGCCGGTCAGGGCGAGCAGCCGCGTCTGCAGGGGCGCGTTCTCGTCGGATGGTATCGGGGAGGCGAAGAGGCCGCTGGCCTCGAGGGTGTCCCGCTGGGGCTCGAACACCGTCCAGACCGCCTCGATCAGGGCCGGGTCGAGGGACTCGTCGGCGGCCGTTGCCCGCGCCAGGTCCCAGGAATGGATCGTGACGTCGGAGACCTGCTCGCGCAGGTAGTCGGATGCCGCTACCGTGTCATACGACAGGGTCACCGGTGCGTCGGCCGGGGTCGTTGCCCAGGCTGCGGCCGCCAGCGCCGAGTAGATGGCCCATTCCTTCGCGAGGTCCGGGCCCAGCGGGGTGAGTGAGCGCCGGGCGTCGAGCACCGAGAGGCCGCGCAGCAGCGCGGGGACCCACTGCTGTTCCAGCACCACGTGGCGCACCAACTCGGTCACGGTCCACTCGGTGTCCGGTGTGGCGGCGGCCCAGTCGGTGATCATGTCGACGCGGGCCCCGAACTCCTCGGCGGCCTGTTTCTGCAGCGCAAGCCAGTCATGCGTCATGGGACTCCCTCGGTAGAACGGGTGGAACGGATGCCCCTGCAACGCTACAACCGGCATCAGTCCCCGTGCATTCCGTCACCGTGCATTCCGCCCCGGCGCTGTTTACGTTCTCCCGTCGCGGAATCGGTCGCGGCCTGTCGCCGGTCCGGGTTAGGGTCTCTCCATGAGCAGGCAGGACGCATGAGCAGGCAGGACGCATGAGCAGGCAGGACGGCAGCGATCGCACGGTCTCGACAGGCGCGGTCGACGACAGCACCGCGACCCTGCTCCACATCGACCTGGACGCGTTCTTCGCGTCAGTCGAACTTCTCGATCACCCCGAACTGGTGCACCGCCCGGTGATCGTGGGGCACCGGTCCGGGCGCTCGGTGGTCACGGCGGCGAACTACGTGGCCCGGCGCTACGGCGTCAATTCGGCCATGCCCATGGCGCTCGCCCTGCGGCGCTGCCCGGAGGCGGTGGTGCTCGAACCGCACATGGGGCGGTACAAGGAATACTCCGACCGGGTGATGCGCATCTTCGAAGAGTTCACGCCGCTGGTCGAGCAGCTGGGCATCGACGAGGCCTTCCTCGACGTGGCGGGTGCCCGGCGCCTGCACGGCACCCCGGCCGAGATCGGCGCAAAGATCCGGGCCCGGGTCAAGGCCGAAACCGGACTCACCTGCTCGGTCGGTGCGGCGAGCACGAAGTTCGTCGCCAAGATGGCGTCGGGCCGGGCGAAACCCGACGGCCTGCTCGTGATCCCCGCCGACGAGACCCTCGCATTCCTGCATCCGTTGCCCGTCGGCACCCTGTGGGGGGTCGGCGCCACGACCGAGCAGGCGCTTCTCGGGCAGGGCCTGCGTCAGATCGGTGACCTCGCCCGCACCCCGCTCGCGGTGTTGCAGAAGTGCGTGGGCGACGCGTCGGGCCGCAAGCTGCACGAGCTTGCCTGGGGGAGGGACCCTCGGGTGGTCACGGTGGAGCACGAGGAGAAAAGTGTCGGCCACGAGGTCACCTTCGAATACGACGTGACGGATGTCGCCCGGCTCCGTAGCGAACTGCTGCGGCAGTCCGTTGCGGTGGCTGCCCGGCTGCGCCGCGCAGGCCTCGTCGGCCGCTGCGTGGTGCTCAAGGTGCGCTACACCGACTTCAGCACCGTCACCCGCTCCCGCACCCTGTCGGAACCGACCAGCGTCGGACGCCGGATCTACGAGGAGGTGGCTGCCAGCTTCGAGGCTCTGGCGGCCTCCGGCATCCGGGTGCGCCTCATCGGCGTGCGCGTTGAGCAGCTCAGCGGTGGCGACGGCACTGGCACCGGTCTCTGGGACCCCGACGACGACTGGCGGGGAGCCGAACGGGCCGTGGACTCGGTCACCGCAAGGTTCGGGCGCGGCACGGTGCGCCCGGCGTCGCTGCTGGATCCGGACACACCCTGATCAGGCCCACTCTGATCAGGCAACCGCAAACCAGACAGGGGGTAGCCTGAATCCATGACTAGCCTTCCAGAGAAGCTCGCAGATATCTCTCGTACCGCCGGCGTCAGGTCGGCCTACGGTGATCCGGTCCAGGTGGACGGCGTCACCCTGATTCCCGTTGCTCTCGTCTACTACGGCTTCGGCGGTGGCGAGGGTGACTCCGCCGCCACCGGCAGCGGGTCCGGCGGCGGGGGCGGCGGGGCATCCCTGCCGATCGGCGCCTACGTCAAATCGGGCACGACGGTGCGCTTCGAGCCCAACGTCATCTCGTTGCTCGCGGTCGGCATCCCGTTCCTCTGGGTGGCCGGCAAGGCGGTCTCCCGCGTAGTCCGCGCGCTCAAACGCTAGCAGCGCAGGCTCCCAGCCGCCCGGTCGCCCAGCCACTCCGACTGAGGATGTCGGGCTGCTGACTGCGCTCCGGCGCTATCAGTGCCCGCCGGCCAGCTCGATGAGTGAGTCTCCATAACCGAGGTTGAGGGGGGTTCGCGGATCGCGGGCTCCGTTGCGCTTGTTCCCGATTCCGACGCGCGTTTTCCCGCGGACAGCGACGCGGTGGATGAACGTAGGCTCTAACCGCCGCGTCTTTCGAGTCCGCGGACCTGCGGCACATCCGTCCTGAACGAATTCGACGGAGATTGTGCCCTGAACAGCGCGTTTGGGCTCAAAAACGGGTGTTGATCGATGAATCTCCGTCGAATTGGTTCGGTGCCGGGCACGGCGTTCCGCCCGTGACGACCAGCAGACACTCCGGCTGAGGGAGTTGGGCGGCTGGGTGCGCTCCGGCCCTGTCAGTGCCCGCCGAACCGCTCGTCGCGAGCCGGATCGGCCCCGAACACGTCTGGGACGCCGTCGTTGTCGGCGTCGAGTGCCTCTTTGGCGGCGATGCGCCCGTAGTGCCGGTTGCGGCTCCGCAGCACCACGGTCGCGAGTAGTGCCGCCAGCAGCGAACCGGTCAGGATAGCCACCTTGGCGTGTTCGTCGTGCGGACTACCCTGCCCGAAAGCCAGCTCGCTGATCAGCAGCGACACCGTGAAGCCGACACCGGCGAGCATGGCGACGCCGATCACATCCACCCAGGCCAGGTCCGGGTCAAGGGCGCCCCGGGTGGTCTTGGTGACCAGCCAGGTGGCGAGCATGATGCCAACCGGCTTGCCCACCACCAGGGCTACGACGATTCCGATCGCGACCGGGTCGGTGAGGGCCGTTGTCAGGCCTGACACGCCGCCGATCGTGACCCCGGCGGAGAAGAATGCGAACACCGGCACGGCGAAACCGGCCGAGAGCGGGCGGATGCGGTGCTCGAGGTTCTGCGCCAGGCCCGGGCCGGCGTCGGGTCCGCCGCCACGTCGGCTGCGCAGCACGGGCACGGCGAAGCCGAGCAGCACTCCGGCCACCGTGGCGTGGATGCCGGAGCCGTGCACGAGAACCCAGGTGGCGAGGCCGAGCGGCAGCAGAACGGCGCCCGCGGCCCACCTGGTGGTGCCGAACAGATAGGAGTGCGTATGCGCCAGAAAGGCGAAGAGGCTCAGCGGCACGATGGCGAGCAGCAGCAGAACAGGCTGGAGGTCGCCGGAATAGAAGAAGGCGATGATGGCGATGGCGAGCAGGTCGTCGACCACGGCCAGGGTCAGCAGGAAGATGCGCAGAGCGCTGGGCAGTTTGGAGCCGATCACGGCGAGCACGGCCACGGCGAAGGCGATGTCGGTGGCGGTGGGGATGGCCCAGCCTCGTAACATTTCCGGCCCCGAGCTGAACACGATCGCGGTGAAGATCACAGCCGGAACGATGACGCCGCCGACGGCCGCGGCGACCGGGACGACCGCGCGGCTGAAGGTGCGCAGATCGCCGGCGACGAACTCACGCTTGAGTTCGAGCCCGGCAATGAAGAAGAAGATCGCCAGGAGTCCGTCGGCGGCCCACGCGCCGAGGCTCAGATTGAGGTGCCACGGCTCGTAGCCGATCTGAAAGTCCCGCACCGCATAGTAGAAATCGGAGGCCCCGGTGTTGGCCAGGGTCAGCGCGAGAACCGTCGCCACCAGCAGGAGAGCGCCGCCCACGGTCTCTTTGCGCAGGATCGTCGAGACGTGCAGGTACTCGGGATAGCTGCTGCGGCGAAAGACGTTAAGTTTCGGGGTGGGAGGAAGAGGTGGTGGTTTCGGCATGGACGAGCCTCAGTCAATCAGGATTTTGTGGCACACGGACATTGCTGTCGACCAGACTTCCCGACACACCACGTCGAGCGTACCGCGTTCGGGCGGTCAACGCCGCCCGCGCCAGTTACACCGCCAGCGTCCCAGCCGCTGGCGGGAGCCCGGCCCTTCCCGCCAGCTGCGGGGGATGTGCCAGGGTCCGCGCACGGGTAGCCCGCGTCGCATCCGTCGTCGCCGCAAAATGAAGTGGCGCAGCAACAGAAGCAACAGCCCGGCGAGGATCAGGGGAACGGTGAACGTCATTCGCGCCCGACAGTGATGCGGGGGCGAGGCGAGGACTCCATCCCGCGAGTCTAGGCCGAGGTCTATACTTGAATCGAACACGGGAGTCCGGTCAACCGGGCTGAGAGGAAGCTTCTGAAGCTTCGACCGTCGAACCTGATCTGGATCATGCCAGCGCAGGGAGGCAAATTTTCTCGTTCCCGTGCCCTGGAACCATCTACGGAAAGGGCACGACCAGTGCACGCTACAACAACTCTTCTCACCTCCACCACGTCCCGCCAGCCGCGTAACTTCCGGTGGCGGGTCGTCGACATCGTCATCGCCAGTGTCATCGGCGTGGCCAGCGGGCTCATCTTCGTCGTCTGGAACCAGGCGTACAACCCGCTCAGCGGCCTGCTCACCCCGCTGCTGCCGGGCCTGCAGGCTCTCCTGGGCGGCGGATGGCTGTTCGCCGGCGTGCTCGGCGGCCTCATCATCCGCAAACCCGGCGCCGCGCTCTACACCGAGCTGCTGGCGGCGGTCGTGTCGACTCTGGTCGGCGGCACCGCCTGGGGAGCCACCATCCTGGTCTCCGGCCTGGTGCAGGGTCTCGGCGCGGAGCTGGTCTTCGCGCTGTTCTTCTACGCCAACTACCGCCTCGTCGTGGCCCTGCTCGCCGGCGCGGGTGCCGGCCTTGCCCTCGCCGTCAACGACCTGTTGCTCTGGTACCCCGGATCGGCCGTTCCCTTCATCACCATCTACACCGCCTCCTCGATCGTCTCCGGCATTGTCGTGGCCGGACTGCTGTCCTGGCTGGCCATGCGTGGCCTCGCCCGCACCGGGGCACTGTCGCGGTTCGCCGCCGGGCGATCGAACCGCACCCAGGTCTAGGGGGACGGCGATGACACCGGCAGCAGCGGCATCCGTCTCGGGAGCGTCCGTCGTGGCCCGCGGCTGGGGATGGCGGCATGCCGGGCGGCGGGGCTGGGCCGTCAACGGCCTCGACCTGAGAATCGAGCCGGGCGAGCGCGTGCTGCTGCTCGGCGCCTCCGGGGCCGGCAAATCCACTCTGCTGCACGCCCTCGCCGGGGTTCTCGGCGGCGACGAGGAGGGCGAGCAGCGCGGTCAGCTGCTTGTAAACGGCGCCGAGCCGACCGCAGCGCGCGGCCAGGCCGGGCTGCTGCTGCAGGACCCTGACTCCCAGGTGATCCTGGCGCGGGTGGGCGACGACGTCGCCTTCGGCTGCGAGAACCTGGGGGTGCCCCGCGAAGAGATCTGGCGCCGGGTGAGCGACGCCCTGGACATGGTCGGCCTGAACCTGCCGCTCAGCCATCCGACGTCGTCGCTGTCGGGTGGACAGAAGCAGCGCCTCGCCCTCGCTGGGGTGCTGGCGATGCGGCCGGGGCTGCTGCTGCTCGACGAACCCACAGCGAATCTCGACCCTGGAAGCGTGCTGGATGTGCGCGATTCCGTTGCCCGCGTGCTCGAGAACTCCGCGGCGACGTTCATCGTGATCGAACATCGGGTCGCCGTCTGGCAGAACCTTGTGAACCGGGTGATCGTGCTCGACGCGGCCGGGGGAGTGCTGGCCGACGGCCATCCCGACGACGTGCTGACCAGGCAGGGGGAACGGCTCGCGGCCGCGGGTGTCTGGGTGCCCGGGCGGGGCAACGGCCTGACTGCATCGCGGCGCGAGACCAGCTCGGCGTCGGCGCCCGGCTCGGTCCCTCTGCTCCGCACGCCCGGCCTCGCGGTCGCGCGCACGCGCGCCGGCGTGCTCGCCCGGGACATCGACCTCACGGTGCACGCCGGCACCGCTCTGGCAGTCACCGGACCGAACGGCGCCGGCAAATCGACCCTGATGCTCACCCTCGCCGGCCTGCTGAAACCGGCCGGGGGAGCGGTTCTCGCGAGCCCGGAGTTCGCCGGCGGGGCCGACGAGGAACCGATCCGCTGGAAGTCCCGCCAGCTGCTCACCCGCATCGGCACCGTGTTCCAGAGCCCGGAGCACCAGTTCGTGGCCGCCACCGTGCGGGCCGAACTCGCCGTAGGGCCGCGCGCCCTCAAACGGCCGGAGGCGAACATCAATGCCCGGGTCGACGAGGTGCTGCAGCGCCTGCGCCTGGACCACCTGGCCGAGGCGAACCCGTTCACCCTCTCCGGCGGAGAGAAACGTCGGCTGTCGGTGGGCACCGTGCTGGCCACCCAGCCACGACTGCTCATGCTCGACGAGCCCACCTTCGGCCAGGACCTGCGCACCTGGCGGGAGATCGTGGCCCTGCTCGACGAACTCCTGCGGGAGGGCACCGCGGTGGTCGCCGTCTCGCACGACACCGACTTCGTGGTCGCCCTGGCTGACCGGGAGTACCATCTGACCGGGCGGGCCGGCCGCAGCGTCACGCCGCGGGCGGCGGTGTCCCGGTGAGCGTGCTGACGCCTGCCCGGGGAACCCAGGCCATCTTCCGGATCAACCCGGTCGCGAAGCTGGCCGCCGCGCTGCTGCTGGCGGGCGTGCTCATCCTCACCATCGACTGGGTCTCCGCAGTCGTCGCCCTCGCCTGCGAGTTCGTGCTCTTCTTCTGGGCCGGGCTGTCCCTGAAGGCCTTCGCGGTGCGCACCCTGCCGGTCTGGATCGCCGCACCCACCGCCGGCGTCACCACCCTGCTCTACGGGCAGGCGGCCGGGGCGGTCTATTGGTCTTTCGGGCTGGTGAACGTGACCGAGGGATCACTCGAGCTGGCCATCGCCACGACCCTGCGCATCCTCGCCATCGGACTGCCGTCGGTCGTGCTCTTCGTGACCGTCGACCCCACCGACCTGGCCGACGGCCTCGGCCAAGTCGTGAAACTGCCGGCCCGCTTCGTGCTTGGCGGTCTGGCCGGGCTGCGCCTGGTCGGCCTGTTCCTCGAGGACTGGCGCGCCCTCGAACTGGCCCGGCGGGCCCGCGGCATCGCGGACCGCGGCGTCCTGCGCCGGCTGCTCAGCCAGGCCTTCGCCCTGCTGGTGCTGTCGATCCGGCGCGGCAGCAAACTCGCGACGGCGATGGAGGCCCGCGGGTTCGGCGCCTCGGTGCGGCGCACCTGGGCCCGCCCCTCCAGCTTCCGGGGGCGCGAGGTGGCCCTGGTCGGCATCGGTCTGGCCGTGGCCCTGCTCTCGGTGAGCGTCTCCGTGGCGACGGGAAGCTGGAACTTTGTCCTCACCTGATCTGCCCACGGCCGCCCTCGAACCGGCCGCCCCCGATCCGGTCGGTGACCGACGGATGCTGCTGGCCCCCGTGCTCC
The DNA here is from genome assembly GCF_004402465.1 of Cryobacterium sp. TMT2-14. Taxonomy (NCBI): domain Bacteria; kingdom Bacillati; phylum Actinomycetota; class Actinomycetes; order Micrococcales; family Microbacteriaceae; genus Cryobacterium; species Cryobacterium sp. TMT2-14. The sequence continues at coordinate 73,250 of NZ_SOFV01000042.1, forward strand.
GCGACCTTGCCGCCGCCGGGATGGCGCCCGTCGTTCTCATCGACGGGCCGAGCGGCGCCGGCAAGAGCACCCTCGCCGACGCGCTCGTCGTCGCCTGGCCGGGACCGCTCCGGCCCACCCTGGTGCGGCTGGACGACATCTACCCCGGCTGGCAGGGGCTGGACGCCGCCGTCACGCACCTGCGCGAACAGGTGCTCGCCCCGAGAAGACTGGGCCGGCCCGCCGCCTGGCGGCGCTATGACTGGGAGCGGCGCGAGTTGGCAGAATGGCACCCGGTCGACCCGGCCCGCCCGCTGATCGTGGAGGGGTGCGGAACCCTGGCGGCCGCCCACGCGCCACTCAGCGACATCCGGGTCTGGCTGGCCGCCGACGACCGCATCCGCAAGCAGCGGGCCCTCGCCCGGGACGGCGAACTGTTCCGGTCGCACTGGGACCAGTGGGAAGCGGGCTGGGACGCTTACCGAGAGCGGGAGGCGCCCGAGCGGCAGGCGACGATCCGGCTGGCCGGGACCCCGGACATCCGTCGCCCGTAAGTCGGTGCCCGGGACTAGGTTGGAGGTATGGCTGATCAAGGTGCTGAAAATGTCGTTTACACCGCGGAATTCATTGACGGTCCCCTCGCGGGCCAGGTCGACACCCGGGTGCTGATCCAGGGCAAACATGACGCCCGGGTCAGCATGATGGCCGCCGTCGAGGGGGTCGAAACGCTGTTCTGGTACGACGAGGAGGACGTGCGCGATGTGCAGGGCCGCGTGCACGTGCGCTACCGGTTCGACGCGGGCGAGAGCGACCCGTTCCTGCCGACCGGCGAGCGCGAGTAGCCGCAGACCAGTAGCCGGCGGGCGGTCGCGGCAGCCTTTCGCCGCTAGCGGTCCGCGGCGATCAGCGCCGAGATCATCGGCACGGGGTGCAGGAGCCGCCAACCGAGGCCCGGCGCGCTGATCGTGCGGTCGAGCACCAGCGTCGACGTCACCTCGGTGCCCCCGGTCTCCACCGTGACCCGGCCGACGGTCTTGCCCGCCCGGCCGGTCGACACCGTCTCCAGGATCACCTCCGCGTCGCCCGGCGCCTGGGCCTGCCAGCCGTACGTCGTCGTGGCCGTGCGCACGGTTCCGGAGGCCTCGGCCCCCCACGGTGTGCTGAACTCCACGTAGGCGTCACCCTGGGCGAGGGTTGGCAGCTCGCGTACCCCGGCGCGGGCGCTCTCCATCAGGGCGGTGACGTCACTGGTCAGGGTGTCGTAATCGGGTTCGCCGAGCAGGGCACCGGCAAAGGTGTAGGTCGAGTCCGGGCCCTGCACCTGACCGGTGAAGAGAAAACAGACGCCCGCCCCGTCCGTGTAGCTGCGGGTGATGCCGGTGACGCCCTCCTCGGCCAGGAACGCCGTGGTGTTGTCCACGCCGCGCTGGCCCACCAGGGCGGAGGCCGGCTGGGAGAGGATGGCACCGATCACCGGGTCGGCGGCGGCCAGGCCGGCCAGCCGGGCAAGGTCGGTGGCCGTTCCGACGCTTTCGTCGTTGAGCCCGGTGGCGTCGGCGACACGAGTGCCGTCGAGGCCCTGCTTGCCCAGCCAGGCGTTGGCGGCGGCGCTGTAGGCGTCGAGGGAGCCGAAGGCCCAACGCGCCAGCGTGTCGGCGTGATTGTTGCTGGAGCCGAGGATCATCGCCTGGAGCAGCTCGGTCTCGGTCCACAGTTCGCCCGGGAAGACCACGACGGTGCGGGCACCGGAATTTCCGTAGTCGATGTAGTCCTGGTAATCCGCGGCCGTGATCGGGATCTGAGGCCCCGTCTCACCAAGGGTCAGCGGTTTCGCGTCGAGCACGACCAGGGCGGTCACGATCTTCGTCGCCGCGGCCATCGGCAGCGGTTCGGCCGTGCCGGCCACGGCGAGAGGCAGGGTGGTGGCGAGAGCGTCGGCGTCCAGCGCCGTCGTCTCCGGGAAGGCCGGATCGGGTGTGACCGTGGCCAGGCCGATGACGGCGCTGCCGCCGGTGGCCGGCAGCGCGGGCGGGAACGGAACCGACTCGCGGGCCGCCGGCGTGACCAGCGTGGCGGTGGCCTCAGGCAACGGCCCCAGTAGGGTGGCCGGCCCGTAGACGCCGACGGACAGGATGACGAGGGCGCCGACCGTGGCGCCGATGACGCGGGCAGGCCGGGATCTACTCATGACGCAAGGCTAACGGTGGTTGGTCATCCCCAGCCGAGGTCGTGCAGCCTGTCGTCGTCGATGCCGTAGAAATGGGCGATCTCATGCACCAGAGTGATGTGCACCTGGTCGCGCAACTCCCCGAGATCCGCGCAGAGGTCCAGCAGCGGCTCCCGGTAGAGCACGATCCGGTCCGGCATCTCACCGAAGCCGTACTGCCCGCGCTCGGTCAGGGCAACCCCGTCATAGAGCCCGAGGGTGTCCATCGTGCCGTCTTCGGGTCGGTCCTCGACCACGAAGATCACGTTGTCCAGGCCGTCGACCATGTCGTCGGGCAGGAGGTCGAGCTCGTCGACGACGAGACGCTGGAACTCCTCGTGAGTCAGCTGCGGCATCCGTTCAGCATCTCACATTCGTTCAGCCTCTCAGGGAGCCGGTCAGCCGTTGATCGTGATGGTGCTCAGGCCGCCGTCGGTGACGCCCCAGGTCTTGAGGATCTCGCCGTAGGAGCCGTCGTCGACCATGGACTGCAGGGCAGCCTGCACGGCCGCTGCCATCCCGGAGTCCTTCGCCACGGCCATGCCGTACGGTGCCTCGTCGAAGGAGGTGCCGGCCTTCTGCAGCTTGCCCGCGGTCTGCTGGATCGCGTAGAGGGTGACCGGGGAGTCTGCGCTGAAGGCGTCGGCCTGGCCGAGCACAGTGGCGTTCGTGGCCAGGTCCTGGGTGTCGAACTTGAGCTTGTCGATCGGGGGCTTTCCGGCGGCGACGCATGCGGCGCTCTTGGCCGGGATTTCATCGGTGTCCTCGTAGGTGGTGGACTGCACGGCGATCTTCAGGCCGCAGGCGCCGTCGGGGTCGACGGTGGTGCCGGTGGCGGAGGCCCACTGGATGCCGGCCGTGTAGTAGTTGACGAAGTCGACCTGCTCCTGGCGCTTCAGGTTGACGGTGAAGGACGAGTTTCCCAGGTCCATCTCGCCGCCGATGATGCTCGGGATGATGGTGTCGAAATTCGCGACCTTGTAGTCGGCGGTCAGACCCAACTTCGCGGCAACCGCGGCGCCGAGTTCGACTCCCCAGCCGATCGGGTTGCCGGAATCGTCCTTGAACTCGTTGGGGGAGTAATTCGGGCTCGTGCCGATCACGAGCGTGTCGGAGGCGCGGACCTTCTCCGGGAGCAGCGCCGAGGCGGCGGCATCTTCGGTCACGGTCTTGGCGGGCGCGGTGGCGTCGGCTCCGGGAACCGGCACAGTGTTGTCGACGCAGCCGGTGAGCAGGAGGGCGGCCACCGCAGCGACGGCGGGGAGGGCGAAACGAGCACGCATGGAGAGATCCCTTTCAGCTGTCCCGGACGCCGTTGGACCGCGGGAAGGCCGAGGCGAGGACACCATTTCGGTGCGGCGTTTCGATGCCGGAAATGCGAACGCGCGGCCGAATCCGAGGGCCCGGTCGCGCGTTCGATGGACTGTTTCTGCGTGTTTCAATTGGGGTGAGTAACGGGGCTTGAACCCGCGGCCTTCCGGACCACAACCGGATGCTCTACCAGCTGAGCTATACCCACCATGCGCTGCTTTCTCACAGAGAAGGCAACTTGACAAGTGTATTACATGTTCGCAGCGAAAATGTTCACGGCTTCGGCCGCGCTGTTCTTCGCCTGTTGGCTGGACGGCCCGGGGTCGGCCACGAACACGGTTTGGCGGTAGTACGCCAGTTCGCGGATGGATTCGAGGATGTCAGCCAGGGCGCGGTGTCCGCCGTCTTTCGCGGGGGCGTTGAAGTACACCCGAGGGTACCAGCGGCGTGCGAGTTCCTTGATCGAGGACACGTCGACGTTGCGGTAGTGCAGCTGGGCGTCGAGGCGAGGCATAAATTTCATCAGGAAGGCCCGGTCGGTGCCGATGGAATTTCCCGCCAGCGGAGCCCTCTGCTCGGCCGGGATGAACTGCAGTACGTATTCCAGCACCAGGGTCTCGGCCTCGGCGGCGCTGATTCCGTTCGGGATCTCGTTGATCAGCCCGCTGGTCTCGTGCATGTTGCGCACGAAGTCGTTCATGTTCTCCAGCGACGCCTGATTCGGCTTGATGATGAGGTCGAGTCCCGGGTCGATGATGTTCAGGTCGTAATCGGTGATCACTACAGCGATCTCCACCAACTCGTCGGAATCAATGTCCAAACCGGTCATCTCGCAGTCAATCCACACCAACCGGTCACTACTTTTTTTCATGTGCCGAGTCTAACGGCGGACGCCGACCGGCCCTGTTGCGCTGATCCCGGCAGCGGTGCGACTGAGACGTGCGCTCCGTAGACTACCTCGCATGGAATTGACGTACTTCTCCTCCGCCTTCTGTGAGCCCTGCATGCAGACCCGGGCAGTCCTGGCCGAGGTCGAACGCCTCGTGCCTCAGGCGACCGTGCGTGAGCTCGACGTGGTGCGGGACGTCGCGGAAGCCGAGGCCGACGGCATCCGGATCACCCCCACGGTGATCATCCGGGACGCGGCCGGGATCGAGGTCTTCCGGGCCACGGGTGTGCCGACACTCGCCCAGGTGCTCGTGGCGGCCGCGAAGGCCGTTTGAGCGCCGGCGGGCCGGGTCTGCGGTATCGTTGATCGTTCTTCGCCCCCGTAGCTCAGTGGATAGAGCAGCGGCCTTCTAATCCGCTTGTCGTAGGTTCGATTCCTACCGGGGGCACCGCACAACACCCGTGAATCCTGTTGCTCTACCCTCGGTTTGGTAGATTCGGGAAATGCGAGAACTACAGGCGCGAATCATCGCGGAGCTGAACGTGTCCCCCCATATCGATGCATCCTCCGAGGTTCGCCGCAGAGTGCAGTTCCTCGCGGACTACCTGGTCCGAACGGGGGCACAGGGCCTCGTGCTCGGCATCAGCGGGGGTCAGGATTCCAGCCTGGCCGGCCGTCTGTGCCAGCTGGCCGTGGAGCAGCTCGCCGAGGCGGGACATTCGGCCATCTTCCAGGCCGTGCGCCTGCCGTACCGGGTGCAGCGGGACGAGGAGGACGCGCAGCTCGCCCTGGAATTCATTCGTCCTGCGTCGACCGTCACCTTCGACATCAAGCGCGCCGTCGACGGCATCGAAGCGGAATTCGCCGATGCGACGGGCCGCCCGCTGCCGGACTTCGACAAGGGAAACGTCAAGGCCCGGGTGCGCATGGTCGCCCAGTATGCCCTCGCCGGCTCGGCCGGCCTGCTGGTCGTGGGCACCGACCACGCCGCCGAGGCGGTCACGGGATTCTTCACCAAGTACGGCGACGGCGGCACGGACATCCTGCCGCTGACCGGACTGACCAAGCGTCAGGGGCGAGCGCTTCTGGTCGAGCTGGGGGCGCCGGACCGGTTATACCTCAAGGCACCGACTGCCGACCTTCTCGACGACAACCCCGGCCAGACCGACGAGGCCAACCTGGGGTTGCGGTACGAGCAGATCGACGACTTCCTGGAAGGGCTGCCCGTCGACGATCTCGTCGCCGAGACGATCGAGAACCGCTACCTCGGCACCGAGCACAAGCGCCAGGTCCCGGCATCGATGTTCGACGAGTGGTGGCGCTGACTCGTGAGAGCTGTGAGCCGCCGCCTCGCTCGGGAGCGCGGCGGCGGCTCACGGACGTCTAGCTCTGGAGCGGGGTGGGGCGCACTTCCAGTGCCTGCACGTCGTCGAGGAGGCGCTGGGTCTCCGTCGACGCCGAGGCCGTTCCAGACGCATATTGTAGCGGGGCAGGCACGGGCGCGGCCGGCGCGGCGGTGAACTGGTCGTGGTGCTGCTGGGCGGTCCAGGCATCCTGCTCGGCGAGGAGGTTCTTCTCGGTGCTGTTCTTGGAGATCTTCCACCGGTCGAGGTCGCTCTGGAAGATCTTGCGGGTGCGGCCCGGCTTGTCCTGCCATTCGACCAGGCGGTCGCGGAACTCGAGCAGCGCGGGCTCGAGCTGGTACCCGAACGTGGCCGAGGTGCGCTTGAGCTCAGCGAGTTGATGCGCGGCCCAGTTCGCGGCGACGCCCGAACCCTTGATCGGCAGGAGGCGCAGCTGCACGTCGGCCTGGCCCACCGCGCGGTCCGCCATGACCTGCTCCTGCGGCGTGAGCGAGTTCCAGACGGATGCCTCGGTCGCGGCATCCACGAGGGTGCCGATCACGGCCGCCTTGAGAGCCCGGTCGTTCTGCGCCAAGAGGCGTTTGATCGCCCCGCGGGAGATCACCGCCGCCAGAAGGCTTGCGACGACGATCGAGACGATGAGCACCACGGCGCTGAAAACCATGGACTGATTGCTGGCTGCCGTGAGCCAGGATACGAAACTATTCCACCACTGCATGAGCGCACTTTACCGGCGTCTCGTCCCGATCTCCGGGAGCGGCGCGGCGTGCCCTGCGGAGAGGTGCGCGCAGTCAGCGGAAGCAGTCGGCCGCGTCGTCAATGCGCCAGAACGAACCGACGTTCATTGTGCGGGTGGCGGCGAGCAGGCGCCGCGCGGCGAAGTGGTCGCCGTCGACCTCGGTGCGCCGCTCGATGTGCCCGAGCACCATGCCGGACCGGTTCGAGACCCGCCAGAGGCCGTCTTTCACGGGAACAAACTGCAGACCGCGGATGACCGGCAGTCGGGGAAGTGGGGACGCTGGTGTGGACATGGAATTCTCCGAGATCGACCGTACGCGGGTGAGGGTCCCCTCAGGCTACGGAGAGCCACCGACAGTGGTTTCGGCGCTACCGCAGAGGTCCGTTCAGCAAAACCATGTCCTGGCTGGCCAGGTCGAGGTCCACAACCCGGTTCGGACGTGCGGTCTGGGCGACGACGATGCCCGCGAGCACAAGGACCACCCCCGCCATCTGCAGCCCGTCGAGGGACTCGCCGAGCCAGAGGAACGCGAACGCGAAGGCGAAGATCACCTCCGAGGCAGACACGATGCCGGCCGCCGTGGCAGTCAGTCGGCCGAGCGCCATGTACGAGAACAGATACGGGGCGAAGGAGCCGAACACGCCGTTCCACAGCGTCAGCAGCCACAGCGGGAGAGACACCGCCCCGAGGTTGCCGTTCAACGCGACATCCTGAACCAGGGTCTGCGGCTCGACCTGCCACCAGGCGCTGAACACGAGCCAGAACGCGCTGGCGAAAAGCATGGACCAGAACGACACGGCCAGTGGCGAGGTCGCGGCGACCTGCCGCTCCCCGACCAGGAAATACACTGCCAGGCAGATTGCGGCGAGGATTCCCGCCAGCACACCCAATTCAGAGAGGGTGCTGGCCCAGATCTGGGCGACGACGGCCATGCCGATCAGAACGCAGCCGATGGCCAGCCAGATGCGGGATTTGACCCGCTCCTTGAAGACGAACCGGGCGACCAGGGCGACGATCAGCACCCCGGTGTACTCGAGCATGAGCGCGATGCCCACCGGCAGCAGACTGATCGCCACTGCGTAGAACCACTGGATCAGGGCGACCCCGGCCACCCCCAGGATGGCCATTACCGCGAGCTGGCGCAGGCTGATGCGGAACGCCCGCCGGTTGGTCACGAGCAACAGACCGCCGGCCAGGAGGGCGACGACCGTGACCCGGAAGAAGGTCAGCTGAGCCGGGGACAGGCCCGCATCCACGATCACCTTGGTGGTGCTGCCGTTGAGGCCGAAGAGCAGCGACGCGAGGAGAGCGTAGAGATAGCCCACTTCGCTCAGCCCAGACCGGTGCCGTGCACGGCGTACGGTTCGATCTCGTCGATTTCGATCTGGGTGAGAGGCGGGGCATCCAGGGCCGCCACGGTCTGCTCGAGCTGGTTCAGGCTGCTCGCGCCGACCAGCACACTGGTCACCGACGGCTGGCGCAGGATCCAGGTGACCGCCAGCTGGGCCAGCGTCTGGCCGCGCGCGGCGGCAATCTCGTTCAGGGCGCGGGCACGGCCCTGGTAGGTGTCGGTGAGAACGTCCTCCGACAGGAAATCGCTCGTCGCGACCCGCGAGCCTGCCGGAACGGTGCCGTCCAGGTAGCGGTCGGTGAGAAGTCCCTGTGCGAGCGGCGAGAAGACGATGCTGCCCATGCCGAGCTCGTCGAGCACGGGGAAGAGCCCGTCTTCGATGTGGCGGTCGAACATCGAGTAACGCGGCTGGTGGATCAGGAGGGGGATCTTGTGCTCGGCCAGCGCCGCCGCCGCGGCCCGCGTCTGCTCGGGGGTGTAGCTGGAGATGCCGACATAGAGGGCCTTTCCCTGCTGCACCGCCGACGCCAGCGCGCCCATGGTCTCCTCGATGGGAGTCTCCCGGTCCGGCCGGTGGGAGTAGAAGATGTCGACGTAGTCGACGCCGAGCCGGCCCAGGCTCGCGTCGAGGGAGGAGAGCAGGTACTTGCGAGAACCGAAGTCGCCGTAGGGGCCCGGCCACATGTCGTAGCCGGCCTTGCTGGAAATGATCATCTCGTCGCGGTAGGCCCGGAAATCTTCGGCGCAGATGCGGCCGAAGTTGGTCTCGGCGGCTCCGGGAGGAGGACCGTAGTTGTTGGCCAGGTCGAAGTGGGTGACCCCCAGGTCGAAGGCACGGCGCAGGATGGCGCGTTGGGTCTCGATCGGGCGCTCGTGGCCGAAGTTGTGCCAGAGGCCGAGAGACAGCGCCGGCAGTTTGAGGCCGCTCCGTCCGACGCGTCGGTAGGTCATGTCGGCATAGCGGTTCGGAGCTGGCACGAAGGTCATGCCGTTACTCTAGGGGTGTGCAAACTTTTGTGGTCGCAGGTGGATGTTTCTGGTGTCTCGATGCCGTGTATCGGGTGTTGCGTGGCGTGAGCGAGGTGGTTTCCGGGTATACCGGGGGAGGGGCTCAACGGCCAACGTATGAGTCGGTGTGCACGGGCCGTACCGGCCACGCCGAGGCCATCGCCGTGACGTTCGACCCGGAGGTCATCCCGGCCAGCGTCATCCTCGACGTGTTCTTCTCGCTGCACGACCCGACCCAGCTGAACCGCCAGGGCGCCGACGTGGGCACCCAGTACCGGTCGGCGATGTTCTATGCCGACGACGCGCAGAAGCGGCTCTTCGAAACCGCTCGCACTCGCGCCGCCGAATGGTGGGGCGGCGGCGTCGTCACCACGATCGATCCGCTCGGCGAATACTTCGTGGCCGAGGACCACCACCAGGACTTCTTCGCCAAAAACCCAGGTCAGGGCTACTGCATGGCCGTCGCGCTGCCCAAGGTGAACAAGATCCGCAAGTCCTACGCCGAATACCTCCTCTAGCAGCGCGAGTTCGTGTATTCGTAGGCGGCGAGTATCGCCGAGCGCGGCGAAATGAACGGGTTTTCTAGCTGCCGTGCCAGCGCCGCCGAGACCGCCGTGCGGAAACCCGGAGCCAAACGAATTCGACGGAGATTTTGCCCAAAGCGGCACTAGAAGCTGGGAAAGAGCGCTTTCACAGGAGAATCTCCGTCGAATTGGTTCGACACCGACCGCGGCGCGCACCCGGACCCTCTCCGTCAGAAGCGAGCCCAGCCCTCCCCAGCTGCGGGGGGCGGTCATTCGGCACCGGTTCCGGATGCCGCGGCCGCGCGTCGTCCTGCCGCCACACACTCGGAGTACGCGATCTGGGGCGGCGGAGACGGGCACGAGCCGTCGCTCCAGGTCGCGTGTTCCGGGCATTCGTCCGGGGCTCACAGGATGAGGGAGACCGTAATGAGCGACAGCATCACCGTGACCGGAATCGTGGCCACCACGCCCCGTCACCTTGTGACCAGTGCGGGGCTGGCCATCACGTCGTTTCGGCTGGCATCAAGCCAGCGTCGCTTCGACCGTGTGAAACAGACCTGGGTTGACGCCGAGACCAACTGGTACACGGTGTCCTCCTTCCGGCAGCTCGCCCACAACGTGGAGCGCTCGGTGCAGAAGGGTGAGCACGTAGTCGTGGCGGGGCGGTTGCGCATCCGGCCGTGGGAAAATGCCGACCGCAACGGTACCTCGGTCGAGGTCGAGGCAGAGACCGTCGGGCACGACCTGGCCTGGTGCAGCACCGTCTACACGCGCTCGCCGCCGCCCGGCGCAGCGTCGGCGCCACATCCGACCGAGCCCACGGACGGCTTCCTACCTGCCGATACTGACGACGCACCCCCGATGCGCGACGAGGCAGAGTCCGCGGCGTTAGTCGGGGTCGATTCCTGATGGCGGCAACTCGGCACAGTATCCGGCACAGTCACCGGGACAGTGACCGGAATAGACTCTCGGGGACACGGGGCATCTGGCAGACTCAGAGGTCTGACCGCACCGCGGTCGCGGAAGGACCACGTGCCGGCACCATCAGATCGGGAAACCCGGAGACGTCGAACCGGCATCCGTTCCCCACGCACCGGTAGCGCGTTGCTGCTCGGGCTGGCCGTCACGGTCAGCCTCGCGGCCTGCTCGGCGGCACCGGCCGCGACTTCCTCGAGCACGGCCACGGCGTCGGCGTCGGCTCGTCCGACCGCGAGCGCGGCGCCCATACCCGCGCCGCAGCTACAGCCGGAGAAGGATGCCGCGGCGAACCTGGCCTACTTCGACAGCGTCGCCACGGCGGTCGTCACCGCTGACGAGAATGCCGGCGGGCGGGCATTCGTGGACGCGCTGGGGGCCTCCGGCTTCGACCGGGCCCAAATGGAGGTTACCTTCGACGAGACCAACATCGACCTCCCAGCGGACTCTATCCAGTTCTCCGTTCGGTTCAACGGCGAATGCCTGATCGGGCAGAACGGACCGGCCACGGGCGGGTACCACAGCGCGGTCACGGCGATCCTCGCATCCGGAACGTGTCTGGTCGGGGCCACGCGGCAAATAGACTGGTAAGCACTATGGCTGAATTTATCTACACGATGGTCCGCGCTCGCAAGGCGGTCGGCGACAAACTGATCCTCGACGACGTCACCATGTCGTTCTTCCCCGGCGCCAAAATCGGTATCGTGGGGCCGAACGGCGCCGGAAAATCCACGATCCTGAAGATCATGGCCGGGCTGGACACCCCCAGCAACGGCGAGGCGAAGCTCTCGCCCGGCTACTCGGTCGGCATCCTGATGCAGGAGCCCGAACTCGACGAGACCAAGACGGTCCTCGAGAATGTGCAGGAGGGCGTCGGCCCGATCAAGGCCAAGGTCGACCGGTTCAACGAGATCAGCCTCGCGCTCGGCGAACCCGACGCGGACTTCGACGCACTGCTGGCCGAAATGGGCACGCTGCAGGAGGCCATCGACGCCGCCGACGCCTGGGACCTCGATTCCCAGCTGGAGCAGGCCATGGACGCCCTCCGCACCCCGCCGGGCGATTACTCCGTCGCCGACCTCTCCGGCGGTGAGAAGCGCCGCGTGGCGCTGACCAAGCTGCTGCTGCAGAAGCCCGACCTGCTCCTCCTTGACGAGCCCACCAACCATCTCGACGCCGAAAGCGTGCTCTGGCTCGAGCAGCACCTGGCCCAGTACCCCGGCGCCGTTCTCGCCGTCACCCACGACCGGTACTTCCTCGACCACGTGGCCGAGTGGATCGCCGAAGTCGACCGCGGCCACCTGTACCCCTACGAGGGCAACTACTCGACCTACCTCGAGAAGAAGCAGGAACGGTTGCTCATCGCGGGCAAGAAGGACGCGAAGATGGCCAAGCGCCTCGCGGACGAGCTCGAATGGGTGCGCTCGAATGCGAAGGGCCGCCAGGCAAAGTCGAAGGCGCGTCTCGCCCGCTACGAAGAGATGGCGGCAGCGGCCGAAAGCACCCGCAAGCTTGACTTCGAAGAGATCCAGATTCCCGTCGGCCCGCGCCTCGGTGCCCAGGTCATCGACGCCAAGAAGGTCAAGAAGGGCTTCGGCGACCGGGTCCTCATCGAGGATCTCTCCTTCACCCTCCCGCGCAACGGCATCGTCGGCATCATCGGCCCCAACGGCGTGGGCAAGACCACGCTGTTCAAGACGATTGTCGGACTCGAGCCACTGGACCTGGGTGAACTGAAGATCGGCGAGACGGTCGACATCTCCTACGTCGACCAGAGCCGCGCGGGCATCGACCCGAACAAGTCGCTTTGGGAGGTCGTCTCCGACGGCCAGGACTATATCCAGGTCGGCAAGACCGAGATCCCGTCGCGGGCCTACGTGTCCACATTCGGCTTCAAGGGTCCCGACCAGCAGAAGAAGGCCGGCGTGCTCTCCGGTGGTGAGCGCAACCGCCTCAACCTGGCGCTCACCCTCAAGCAGGGCGGCAACCTGCTGCTGCTCGACGAGCCCACCAACGACCTGGACGTCGAAACCCTCGGCTCGCTCGAGAACGCGCTCCTTGAATTCCCCGGCTGCGCCGTGGTCATCACCCACGACCGGTGGTTCCTTGACCGAATCGCCACGCACATCCTCTCCTATGAGGGCACCGACGAAGACCCGGCGAACTGGTACTGGTTCGAGGGCAACTTCGAGTCGTACGAGCAGAACAAGATCGAACGCCTTGGCCCGGATGCCGCGAAACCGCACCGGTCCGCGTACCGCAAGCTGACCCGCGACTAGGACCCGCGGTGAAGCTGCGCGTGCCGGTGAAGTTGCGCTGGTCGGATCTGGACGCCTACGGCCACGTCAACAACGCCGAGTTGTTGCGTGTGCTCGAGGATGCGCGCATCCAGGCGTTCTGGCCGGATGAAGACGGCGACGGCCCCGGGGCGTTCGCCGGCACCGCCGTGCTGGACGGGCGCCCGGGCGCGGCGACGCTGACCCTGATCGCGCGGATGGAGGCCGAGTATCTGGCTCCGATTCCGTATCTGAGGCAGCCTCTGGACATCCGTCTCTGGCTCGGCAAGCTCGGCGGCGCCAGCCTCGAGGTCTGCTACGAGGTCTGGACTCCGATCGGCCTGGAGCCAGCGGTTCTCTTCGCGCAGGCGAGCACCACAATCGTGTTGGTGGACGCCGCGACCGAGCGGCCGCGCAAGATCAACGAGGTCGAGCGCGCCGCTTGGGCTCCATACGTAGACGAACCCATCCGATTCACCCGGCGCGCGTCCCTGCCGGCTGAGTAGGCCGGCCCGGACGCAGTCCGCCTCAGCCGGCGGTGACGGCGTCGCCGGTGACGGTGACCTTCACCGACGCCAGCGGTTCGGTCGCCGGTCCGGCGAGGGCCTCGCCGGTGGCACGGTCGAACTTCGAGCCGTGGCAGGGGCAGTCGAACTCGTCCTTTACCGCTTTGACCACGCAGCCCTGGTGGGTGCAGATCGCGCTGAACGCCACCACGGTGCCGGCCGTGGGCTGGCTGATCAGGATGGGCTTGCCATCGAGGGAGGCCTCGATCGAACCGCCCACGGGGATGTCGGCGAGCTTGGCTAACTCCACCGGGCCAATCTTGCCGGTGCCGGAGTCTGCGGCGCCGTCGGTGCTGCAGCCGACCAGCGCGACGGCGGTGCCAGCGGTGCCGAGCAGGAGCGCGGTGCGGCGGGAGATGTCGGTGGCGTTCGTCATGGTTCTCCTCGATCGGGCGGGCGTTCAGAGATGCTCAGAGACGCTCAGAGCATGTGAGAGAGGCTACTCTGCGTTCGTGGGCACGCGCAGCATGCCCTCCTGCGCGACCGTGGCGAGAAGCAGGCCCGCCCGGCTGTAGATGCTGCCGGTGGAGAGACCGCGTCCACCCTGGGCGGTCGGGGAATCCTGTACGTAGAGCATCCACTCGTCGACCCGGCCGAAGCGGTGGAACCACATGGCGTGGTCCAGGCTCGCAACCTTGAGCCCGGGTGTGGCCCAGGCCACGCCGTGGCGACGCATGACAGGCTCCATGATCGAGTAGTCGCTGGCGTATGCCAGCGCGGCGCGGTGCAGGTCAGGGTCGTCGGGCAACGGGCCCATGGTCTTCATCCACACGGCCTGGCGAGAGGTGTGCTCGCCGTCCACCTTGAGGTAGATCGGCGACGGCAGGTGCCGCATGTCGAACGGACGCTCGTTCGCCCAGTAGCGGGCGATGGAGTGGTCGACCTGGGCCAAAGCATCCGCCGCCGTCGGCAAGGACTCCGGGTCGGGCATATCGGTTGGCATCTCGATCTGGTGCTCGAGGCCTTCATCACCGTCCTGGAACGAGGCGATCATCGACAGGATCGGATGCCCGTCCTGATAGGCCTGCGTGCGGCGGGTGGAGAAGGAGCGGCCGTCGTGGATGCGATCGACGGAGAAGGTGATCGGCTGGCCCACGTCGCCGGGGCGCAGGAAATAGCCGTGCATCGAGTGCACATGGCGGTCGTCGGGAACCGTGCGCATCGCGGCGACCAGTGACTGGGCGAGCACCTGCCCGCCGAAAACGCGGCCGAGCGGCATCCACTGCGACGGCCCGGTGAAGATGTCCTCGCTGGTGCGGGCGCCCGTGTCGGTGAGGTCCAGGGCGGTTAGAAGGCCCTCCATCGGCAAGTCCATGTGGCCTCCTCAGGCGCGTGGCGGAGCAGACGCGCGCACCGGTGTGACGCGCGCCGTACCTTGGTAGTTTAGGAGCAGATGAGTAAGTCATTTTCTCTCCCAGAGTCCCTGTCCCTTCGCGACCTCCAGGTCTACCTCTCCCGCGCTAGCCGGGTGGAGGACGGTTCCGTGCGCCTCATTCAGGCCGCGGGGGTGCTCGCTGTCTACACCGCGATCCTCTACCCGCGCGGTCTCCTCGACTCCAGCCCGACCGTGCTGGGCCTGCGCACCTTCGCGCTCACCGCACCGGTCGAGCTCGACGCGGTCGTTCCCGTGCGCTCCCTGCTGGACCGCCTCGCCCGCCTCACCGCGGCCGTGCTGGAGGACGAGGCGACAGTGACCGTAACCGTGCCGCTGGAAGTGACCACCGTGACCTGGGCCGGTATCTCGCCGCCCCAAGGCGGCTGGACCCTGCTCGGTGAAACGGATGCCGCCCTGCTCGACGGTGCGGCGCAGGCCGGCATTGAGGAAGTCGCCGCCGTCATCCCGGCGGGAACCGGCGGGCAGATCGTGCAGCGGGTGCGCTCCGAAGTCTGGAGCCGCCCGATCCCCGGCCTGGAAATCGTGCCGGCCGGCGCCGCCTTCGCGGCCGTCAGCCTCGGTTTCCTGCCGAAAAACGAGCCCGTGCGCCTGTTCGAGACGGGCCTGTGGACCCGGCTGAGCACGAGCCGCGGCCACATCCTCGTGCGTCGCAAGCCCTGGTCGCTGAGCCGCTGACTATTCGCTGGGTGTTCGCACCGTGCCCCGAACGAATTCGACGGAGATTTTGCCCGGATCGGCCTTAAACTGGCCGAGAATCGGCTCAAACATCAAAATCTCCGTCGAATTGGTTCGACACCGGTCGCTGACTCGGCGACACGCGGGCGTCCTGCCACAGCCGGGTGAGCACGTCGGCCGCCGGTTCTGCGCGGGCAGAGCGGAAGCCGGTGCCCGCCCAGAGGGCGAGTCCGTCGGCGTCGCCGCGTCGACCCGCATCCGCCCTGAGGCCACTGGTGAGATGGTTCACCTGAGGATAAGCCCGGGGCGCGGTGGCGTCGTGCTCGATGATGAACGCGTTGCGCAGCCCCCGTGCCGGACGCCCGGAGAACGCGCGCGTGACCACGGTGCGATCAAAGTTCGGGTCGACGAGCGCGTCCTTGTGCGCCTGCTGGGCGCCGGACTCCGCGGTGCGGAGGAACGCCGTGCCCAGTTGCACGGCGTCCGCGCCGGCCGCCAGGAGCGTCGCGATCCCGGCACCGGAGTGGATGCCCCCGGCCGCGATGAGCGGCAGAACCGCCAGGTCCGAAATGGCGCGGACCAGTTCGATCAGGGGAGTGGTCTCCGGTTCTTCGGCCGTCGTGAAGGTCGCCCGGTGTCCGCCTGCTTCCGGGCCCTGCACGCAGAGCACATCGACTCCGCGTTCCTCCGCGAGAACCGCCTCCCGAACCGAGGTGACCGTGGCGATCACGCACGCGTCGACGGCGTGCAAACCGTCCACGGCCTCGGCCGGCGGCAACCCGAAGGTGAACGACACCACGGGGACTCGGTGCCCGATGAGAAGGGACACCTTGGCGGAGAACCAGTCATCGTCTGCGGCCAGTGTCGGGGGCAATTCCACGCCGTGTTCCAGCGCGGTCGCTGCCAGGCTCCGGCGGTAGGCATCGACTCCGGCCTGGTCGGTCAGTGGTGGCCCGGGAACGAATACGTTCACGCCGTACGGCGGCCGCGAGCCCTGGTGCACGTCGGCGATCTGCCGGGCCAGCGCATCCGGGGTCTTGTACCCGGCGGCCAGGAACCCGAGGCCGCCCCCCGCGCTGAGGCTGCGCACCAGGGCTGGGGTGGACGCGCCACCGGCCATGGGTGCCGCGATGATCGGAATGCGAAGGTCCTTCAGACTGAACATTGTCTCTTTCCGGTGTGTGGGTGCTTGCGTCACAGTGTGCGAGCCGCCTCGTGCGTGCGGTGTTTCCGGCCTATCCCGCCGACGCCAGCAGCGCCGCCCAGAGGTCGGCGCGGGCGTGGAAGGCGCCGAGGTCCCGCCCGAGCAACTGCTCGGCGTGGCTGATCCGGCCGCGCACGGTGTGTCGGTGCACGCCGAGCTCCGTCGCGGCCGGGCCGAACTGGCCGTTGCGCTCGAGCCACACCCGCAGGGTGGGGAGCAGCGCCGTGCCGTGGGCGGCATCGTGGTCGGAGAGCGGCCGGAGGGTGGCGCGGCCGACCTCCGAGGCATCCGTTCGGGCCAGGAACGCGAGCACGCCCTGCCGTGAAATCACCTCGAATTCGACGATGCCCGCCGCGCCTTCGTGGGCGCGCTCGAGCGCCTGTCGGGCCTGGGCCGCCGCGTGCGGCAGGGCACGATAGGCGCTCCGGTCGGAGACGCCCACGTGCAGCCCGAGGCCCACCAGCTCGGCGAGCACCGGATCGGCGGCGACATCGAGGACAAGCAGCACCTGGCCGCCGTCGCGGGCGAAGAACAGGTGCCCGGGGCGTTCCTCGACCCGCAGTTCGAGCAGCTCGGCCAGAGCGTCCAAGCGTTCGGGCGGCGGGGAGACGACGGCGACCCGTACCGGCTCGGCCGGGAGGGCACCCCAGAGCTCCCGGGAGATGCTCTGCACCAGCGGCAGGTCGCCGCCGAGCAGCGCCTGCAGCAGCCCGGACCGCAGGTGGCCGCGGGCGCGACCCTGGGCGCTGTTCTGCTCGAGCGCGAGCCCGGCGAGGGCGATGACGCTGGTCACCACCTGCTGGCTGGCCTGGTCGAGCAGGGTGCCGCCCCCGAGGGCCAGCACCCCGCGCAGCTGGCCTTGCCTCCCCAGGGTCTGCAGGGTCAAAGTCGCGCCGCCCTCGTCGAGGGTGGTGCCGGCCCGCTGCCCGCGGCGGAGCAGCCGGCCGGCCTCCGCCTGCACCTGCGGCAGGGCGCTGGAGGAGGCGGAATCGGAGAACGCGTCGCGGGGGAAGACCCGGTCGAGCGTGCCGCTCGCGTCAAAGAGCGCGACCCAGTGGCCCAGCTGCCGGGACAGCTCGCTAAGAATGTTGCTCAGGCCGTCGGGTCGGAGGGCCGCGTGCGAGATGGCCCGCTGGGCGTCCAGCGCCCAGGTGTTGCGGGCATAGCGCAACTCGGCGACCAGGTCGCCGGCCGCGCGGGCCACCGCGATGAACGGAGTGTCATAGGGCACCTCGATCAGGGGCAGCCCCTCGGCAAGGCAGGCCGCAACGAGAGCCTCCGGCGTGCCGGCGCGCACGACCTCCGTGCCGAAGCCGAGACAGGCGATGCCGCGGGCCGTGAGCCGGCGCACGTAGTCGCGGTAGTGGGCATCCGTCATCGGGTCGGCGAACTGGGTGCCGGTGGTGAGGAGCACTTGGCTGGCGGAGAGAAACGGCGTCGGGTCGGCCAGGTCGGAGCCGTGCACCCACTCCACGGGCTGGTCGAGCGCGCGTGCCGGCAGCTGCGGCTCGGCCGTGAGCAGGCGCAGCTGGAGGCCGGGCTGGGCCAGCAGGCGGCGCACGGTGGGCAGGAGCGGCGGGGCCAGGTTCGGAGCCATGCGACGAGTGTACAACGTGGCGAAAGTTCACCCGCGCGTTGTACACGGTGCCGGATGTTGCGGGTGGCCGCCCTGCGTAGCCTTCTGGAATCGGTATCGTCGCCGGCCCCGCGCCGATGCAACAGCCAGCGAACTGGAGCAGCAATGACCCTCGTAGACGCCCTTTCTGTGATCCCGGTCGGCGGACCGTCCCTTCCCCAGGAACGCCGCCTCGTCACCGCCATCCCCGGCCCGAAGTCCCAGGAGCTCGGACGTCGCAAGATCGAGGCCGTCTCCGCCGGGGTGGGAGTGACCCTGCCTGCCTATATCGTCGCGGCCGGCGGCGGTGTGCTTGTCGACGTCGACGGCAACTTCCTGATCGACCTCGGCAGCGGCATCGCCGTGACCGGCATCGGAAACAGCGCCCCCGAGGTCGTGGCCGCCGTGGCCGCCCAGCTGGCCCAGTTCACGCACACGTGCTTCACCGTGACGCCCTACGACTCGTACATCGAGGTAGCCGAGATGCTCAACCGGCTCACCCCGGGCGACCACGCCAAGCGCAGCGCCCTGTTCAACTCCGGCGCCGAGGCCGTGGAGAACGCCGTCAAGATCGCCCGGCACTACACCGGCAAGCAGGCCGTCGTCGCCTTCGACCACGCTTACCACGGCCGCACCACCCTGACCATGGGCCTCACCGCGAAGAACCAGCCGTACAAGAACGGCTTCGGCCCCTTCGCCGCGGAGATCTACCGGGCACCCATGTCGTACCCCTACCGCGACGCCGGACTCGACGGGGTAGGGGCCGCCCGGCGCGCCATTTCCCAGATCGAGAAGCAGGTCGGCGCCGACAACCTGGCCGCCCTGATCATCGAGCCGATCCAGGGTGAGGGCGGCTTCATCGTGCCCGCACCCGGCTTCCTTCCCACCCTGGTGGACTGGTGCCGCGCGAACGAGGTCGTCTTCATTGCCGACGAGGTGCAGACCGGATTCGCCCGCACCGGCGACCTCTTCGCCAGCAACCACGAGGGCATCGTGCCTGACCTGATGGTGATGGCCAAGGGCATCGCCGGCGGCCTGCCGCTCTCCGCCGTCACCGGCCGCGCCGAGATCATGGACGCACCGCAGGTCGGTGGCATCGGCGGCACCTACGGCGGCAACCCGCTCGCCTGCGCCGCGGCCCTGGCCACCATGCGCAGCTATGAGACCGAGAACCTGGCCCAGCGCGCCCGTGAAATCGGCGCCATCCTGACCGAGCGGCTGAACGCCATCCGTGCCGTCGACAAGCGTGTGGGCGATGTGCGCGGCCGCGGCGCCATGATCGCCATCGAACTGGTCGACCCGGTGACCGGAGACCCGGATGCCGCCCTCACCGGCCGCGTCGTGGCTGCCGCCCACGCCATGGGCGTCGTGCTGCTCACCTGCGGCACCTACGGCAACGTGATCCGCTTCCTGCCGCCTCTGAGCATCTCCGACGACCTCCTCGTCGAGGGCCTGCAGGTGCTGGCGAGCGTGCTCGCCGCCGCATGAGCCCTGGCTCCGCGGTCTCCTGCCCGAACCCGACGGGGGCACAGGGCGATCAGTCATACTGGGGGAATGCCGCGGGGAGGGTGGCGGAAACGCACTTTCTGCACGGCCTCCACCCCTGATCAAAACTTCATTCGCATTTCCCGTATCGCATCGGAAAGAGTCTCATCGTGTCCACTCGTGAAACCGAACTGCTCGCCCGCGTCCCGGACGGCCTCTACATCAACGGCACCTGGCAGCAGGGTGGCGGTAAGGCCATCGAGGTCACCGACCCGGCGACCGGTGCTGTGCTCAAACGGATCGCGAACGCGGATGCCGCCGACGGCATCCGTGCCCTCGATGCGGCTGTCGAGGCGGCCGAGTCGTGGGCGGCTACCGCGCCGCGTACGCGGGCCGAGATCCTGCGCCGGGCCTTCGACCTGCTGCAGGAGCGCCGCGATGACTTTGCGCTGCTGATGACCATGGAGATGGGCAAACCTCTCGCCGAGGCCAATGGAGAGGTCACCTACGGCGGCGAGTTCCTGCGCTGGTTCAGCGAGGAGGCCGTGCGCATCAGCGGTCGCTTCGGGCTGAACCCGGAGGGAACCGGCACGATGGTTGTCTCTCAGTATCCGGTCGGACCGTGCCTGCTGATCACTCCGTGGAACTTCCCGCTGGCCATGGCCACCCGCAAGATCGCCCCCGCGCTCGCCGCCGGCTGCACGGTCGTCGTGAAGCCCGCCGAGCTGACCCCGCTGACCACCCTCTTCTTCGTGCAGCTGCTCGAAGACGCCGGGGTACCGGCCGGCGTCGTCAACGTGATCACCACGTCGACCTCTTCCGCCGTTGCCGGGCCGATCATCGCCGACCCCAGGCTGCGGAAACTCAGCTTCACCGGGTCGACCCCCGTGGGCCGCAAGCTCATTCAGCAGGCGGCCCAGGGTGTGCTGCGCACCTCGATGGAGCTCGGCGGCAACGCCCCGTTCGTCGTCTTCGAAGACGCCGACCTGGACAAGGCCGTCGAGGGCGCGATGCTCGCCAAGTTCCGCAACATCGGGCAGGCCTGCACCGCGGCCAACCGTTTCATCGTGCACGAGTCCGTCGCCGCCGAGTTCGCCCGCCGCCTGACCGAGCGTGTCGGCGCGCTGAAGATCGGCCGGGGCACCGAAGCCGGCGTCACCATCGGCCCGCTCGTCAGCGAGGCTGCCGTCGCCGGCACCGACGCCCTCGTGCAGGACGCGCTGGCCCACGGTGCCACCCTGCTCGCCGGCGGCAAGCGCCCCGAAGGCGCCGGCTCCTTCTACGAGCCCACCGTGCTGACGGACGTGGCCCCGGCCAGCGCCCTCCTGACCGAGGAGATCTTCGGCCCGGTCGTCGGCATCGTCACCTTCGCCGAAGAGGCCGAGGGCGTGCGCCTGGCCAACTCCACCGAGTACGGCTTGATCAGCTACGTGTACACCCAGGACCTCGCCCGCGGGCAGCGGATGATCGCCAAGCTTGAAACCGGAATGATGGGTCTGAACACGGGCCTGGTCTCCAACGCGGCGGCACCGTTCGGCGGTGTCAAGCAATCCGGTCTGGGCCGCGAAGGCGGGCTCGAGGGCATCCAGGAGTACCTGTCCACCAAGTACACCCTCATCCCGGTCTCCTGACCGGCGACGTACCTGTTTTTCACCTGCTTCCCCACCACCAGAACGCAATGGAGCAATCCTTGAGCATCATCGAACGTGACATCGTCATTATCGGCGCCGGGGCATCCGGCCTGACCGCCGCGACCGAGCTGCGGAAGACCGGCCTCACCGTGGCCGTGCTCGAAGCGCGAGACCGCGTCGGCGGCCGCCTCCACACCGACGACATCAACGGTGCCATGCTCGAGATCGGCGGCCAGTGGGTTTCGCCCGATCAGGACGCACTCAAGGAGACCATCGCCGAGCTGGGCCTCGAGACCTTCGCGCGGTACCGCGAGGGCGAAAGCGTCTACATCAACGCCGCGGGGGAGCGAACCCGGTTCGAGGGCGAGATCTTCCCGGTCTCGGCCGACACCGAGCGCGAGATGGTGGCCCTGATCGCCACTCTCGACGAGCTCGTGGACCAGATGGACCCCGACCGTCCCTGGGCACACCCGCGTGCGGTGGAGCTCGACCAGATCTCCTTCCGGCGCTGGCTGGAGCAGGAGACCGACGACCAGGAGGCCCGCGACAACATTAGCCTCTTCATCGCCGGGGCCATGCTGACCAAGCCGGCGCACGCTTTTTCCACGCTGCAGGCCCTCCTGATGGCGGCCAGCGCCGGCAGTTTCAGCAACCTCGTCGACGCCGACTTCATCCTCGACGAACGGGTCGTGGGCGGGCTGCAGCGGGTGCCGATCCTGCTGGCCGAGAACCTCGGTGACGACGTATTCCTCGGGCAGGCCGCCCGCACCGTGCGCTGGGGCGACGCCGGCGTGAGTGTGCTCACCGACGACCTCGAGGTGCGTGCGCGTCGCGTGATCGTTGCCGTTCCTCCCGTGCTCTACACCCGGATCTCCTTCGATCCGCCGCTGCCACGCCGCCAGCAGATGATGCACCAGCACCTCTCGATGGGCTTCGTGATCAAGGTGCACGCGGTCTACGAGACCCCGTTCTGGCGGGAGGACGGCCTCTCCGGCACGGCCTTCAGCCCCTACGAGCTCTCCCACGAGGCCTACGACAACACCAATTTCAACGACCCGCGCGGCACTCTGGTCGGCTTCGTCTCCGACGAGGCCGCCGATGGCGTGTTCACCGTCTCGGCGGAGGAGCGCAAGCAGCGCATCCTCACCTCGCTCTCGCACTACTTCGGCCAGAAGGCACTGACGCCCGTCGTCTACTACGAGAGCGACTGGGGCACGGAAGAGTGGACCCGCGGCGCCTACGCGGCGAGCTTCGACCTGGGCGGGCTGGCTCGCTTCGGCGCGGACCTGCGCACACCGGTTGGCCCGATCCTGTTCTCCTGCAGCGACCTCGCCGGAAAGGGCTACCAACACGTCGACGGCGCAATTCGGATGGGACGCGCAACGGCCGCGGAGATCGTCGCCGAGCTCGACTTGTAAAGCAGGCGCGGCGGCATCCGTCGGCCGGCCTGGTTCGGTCGGCCTGTGTCTCGCGGCGCAGATTGCAGAAGCGGGCGCACGGTAGAACGTGCGCCTGCGTCCCAAGGGTGCGCCGAGAGCGGGTGCGCTGCTACTCGTCGAAGGTATTGAGCATTGCGAAGGCCGCGCGCTCGAGGTAGTCCCAGAGCTGGTCGCGCTGCAGCGGTGCAAGAGCGGCCTTGTCGACGGCGGCGCGCATGTGGTTCAGCCAGCGGTCGCGGGAATCCGGGTTCACCTTGAAGGGCTGGTGCCGTTGGCGCAGCCGCGGGTGGCCGCGCTGCTCGCTGTAGGTGGTCGGGCCACCCCAGAACTGCTCGAGGAACATGGTCAGACGCTCGGCGGCCGGGGCCAGGTCGTCCTCGGGGTACATCGGCTTCAGTACCGGGTCGGTGGCGACGCCGCGATAGAACTCGTTCACCAGATTCTCGAAGAACGGCCTACCGCCGACCTGCTCATAGAACGTGGCGCCGATCGCGGTGCCGTTCTCGCCCGCGCGCAGGTGGACCGCACCGGGCGTGGCAGGAGTGGGGGCGCCGGCGTCATTCGTCATCGTGAGTCTCCGGATCTGGTGCCGTGTGCGTGGGTGCCTCGGTCTTGGGTGTCGGGGCCTTGGGTGCCGCGGTCTTGGGTGTCGGGGCCGTGGGCACAGCCGGGTCTGTACCGGAAACATCCGCTGACGCTGCGCGTGGGTGGGCCTCCTGGGGCAGCGCGGTCGCGGCGTTCTTGGGTCGGCGGGGTGCGCGGGGAGCCTTTTTCTTCCGCACCGGGATCGGGGCCGTGAACGGGCCGGTGGTGAGGTCCGGCATGGCCGCGGCTGCTTCCGCGGCCGCGTCGGGCGTTCCCTCGGAGCCGGGGTCGGAGCCGGCGGCGACCGTGCCATCCGTGCCGGCCATGACCACGCTGTTGAGCGGAGTCAGACCGATGCCGAGCCCGTCCAGCGCCTTCTTCAGGTGCAGGCGCAGGTCGCGGGCGAAGTCCCACTTCGCCGCCACCCGGGTCTTGACGACGAGGCGCACGACGAGGGCCTCGGCGGAGATCGACTCGAGTCCCCAGATCTCCGGCTTCTCCAATATCACCGACCGCCACTTGCGGCTGGAGGCGAGCGCCTTCGCGACGCGCAGCAACTCGTTCTGCACCGCCTCGACATCGGACGAGTAGGGGATGGCGAGGTCGATGATCACGCGCGCCCAGCCCTGGGACATGTTGCCGACGCGCAGGATCTCACCGTTGCGCACGAACCACAGAGTGCCGTCGATGTCACGCACCTGGGTGACACGGATGCCGACGGTCTCCACAACCCCGGAAGCGAAGCCCACGTCGACGATGTCGCCCACGCCGATCTGGTCCTCCACGACCATGAACAGCCCGTTCAGGATGTCCTTGACGATGTTCTGCGCGCCGAAACCGAGACCGGCGCCGAGCGCGGCCGTCAGCAGGGCGAAAGAGCCCAGGATTTCATTGTTGATGATGTTGACGATCAGCAGGATAGTCACGATCAACAGGGTCACGTTGATGATATTCGAGAGCACCGAACCGAGGGTGCGGGTGCGCTGCACGACGCGCACGGCGGCTAGCGGCGAAACGCTCAGCGCCTGCGTGTCCTCCACGTTCTGTGTCTTCTTGACCCCCGTGACGATCTGTTGCACGACGCGGTCGATCACGAAGCGCAACACCCACCGGATGACCAGCGCGGCCACAATGATGACGACGATATTGATGACCCTGAGCCACAGGTCGATTTTGAAAAATTGAATCAGTTCAAGCCAGATTGCGTCAAAGTCCATAACGATCCGAGTCTACAGAGCCGCGTCCTGTCCAAGTCCTGAGTCCGCGGCTCCGCACCCAGCCGCACCCTGTTGACCCCTGCCACCCGCCCGAACGAATTCGACGGAGATTTCTACCCAGGTGACGAGCTGAACCGGTTTTGTGCGGCTCGGGGAGCAGAATCTTTGTCGAATTTATTAGGGGCGAGGGCGAGGGCGAGGGTGGGAGCGAGAGCGAGAGCGGGGGTGGGGACGGGGGCGAGGGCGAGGGCGGATGCGGCGTGGGGCACGAACGGCGCGGGCGGGCGGATGCCTCGGCGCGGCTACTCCGCGTCGCGCGCCTGGGCGGCGAGGGCGCGTTCGACCCCGGCCAGGTTCTCGATCACCAGGCGACGCAGTGCGAGCGGCTCCGGGTTGGCGTCGAGCCACTTTCGCGTCGCGGTGACGAGCGCCCGGTCAGCCAACGGCGCCGGGTATAGGCCGAGCACCAGCTTTTCCGCGATGGAGAAGCTGCGGGCGGCCCAAACCGGCTGCAACATGGCGAAGTACTGCTCGACGAACGGCTCCAGCAACGTGGTGTCGTTGGCCCGCAGGAAACCGGCTGCCGTGACCCGCACGATGGTGTTCGGCGCGGTGTCCACGTCGATCAGAGACGACCAGGCGGACTGCTTGCCCTCCAGGGTGGGGATGGCGGCGCGGGCCTGCGCGGCCGACTGGGCGCCGGTCGCGGTGTTGTCCGCGGCCAGTGCTGCGTCGATCTCGACCGCGTCGGCCTTGCCGCCGGCTACGAGGGCGATGAGCAGCTCCCAGGAGAGGTCGGTGTCGATCTCGAGGCCGTCGAGCGGCGCCGTGCCACCACGCAGCGCGGCAACGGATGCCAGCTGGCTGTCGGTGGTCGCGATGGCGGCGAAGAACTTCACGAACTGGAACTGCTCGTCGCTGCCGGCGTCGGCGTGGCGGGCGAGGGACCAGAGCGCGTCACCGACCTCCTTGACTGTACTCGTACGGAATTCCTCGGCGACGTAGTACGAGGCGGCGAGCACAACCTGGCCGAGCACGGTGCGCAGCGTGGTGGACTCGGATTCCGTCGCGACGTTGCCGAGCACAAGCGTGATGAAGTCGCGCGCCGAGGTCTCGGCGTCGCGGGTGGCGTCCCAGACCGCGCCCCAGATGATGGCGCGGGCGAGGGGGCTCTCGATCGCGGAGAGGTTCTCGAGGGCCACCTCCTGCGATTCCGGGTCGAGGCGGATCTTGGCGTAGGCCAGGTCATCGTCATTGAGCAGAACGAGGTCGGGTTGTTGGCGGCCGAGCAGTGACGGGACATCCGTCTGCTCGCCGTCGACGTCGATCTCGATCCGGTGAGTGCGCACCAGGGCGCCGTCCACCCGGTCGTAAAAGCCGATGGCGAGGCGGTGCGGGCGGATGGTGGGGTAGTCGGCCGCGGCGGTCTGCAGCACCGTGAAGCCGGTGATGGCGCCGGACTTGTCCACGACGATCTCGGGACGCAGCGTGTTCACGCCCGCGGTCTCGAGCCACAGCTTCGTCCACTCGGTGAGATCGCGGCCGCTGGAGGCTTCGAGCAGGGCCATCAGGTCGGTCAGCTCGGTGTTGCCCCACTGGTGCTTCTGGAAGTACGCGGCGACGCCGGCGAAGAATTCATCGCGGCCGACCCAGGCCACGAGCTGCTTGAGCACGGAGCCGCCCTTGGCGTAGGTGATGCCATCGAAGTTGACCTGCACGTCTTCGAGGTCGTTGATCGTGGCGGTGATCGGGTGGGTGGAGGGCAGCTGGTCCTGCTTGTAGGCCCAGCTCTTCTCCATCACGGCGAAGGTGGTCCACGCTTCGGTCCACTCGGTGGCCTCGGCGGTTGCCATGGTCGACGCCCACTCGGCGAACGACTCGTTCAGCCACAGGTCGTTCCACCACTTCATGGTGACGAGGTCGCCGAACCACATGTGCGCCAGTTCGTGCAGCACGGTGACGACGCGGCGTTCCTTGATGGCGTCGGTGACCTTGGACCGGAACACGTACGTCTCCGTGAAGGTGACCGCGCCGGCGTTCTCCATGGCGCCCGCGTTGAATTCCGGCACGAACATCTGGTCGTACTTGTCGAACGGGTACGGGTAGTTGAACTTGCCCTCGAAGTATGCGAAGCCCTGGCGGGTCTTCTCGAACAGGTAATCCGCGTCGAGGAACTCGAACAGGCTTTTACGGCAGAAGAGCCCGAGCGGGATGACGCGGGCGTCGTTGGAGGTCAGCTCGCTGCGCACGACTGCGTAAGGGCCGGCGACGAGGGCAGTGATGTAGCTGGAGATGGTGTGGGTGGGGGCGAACGCCCAGGTCTTGTGGCCGCTGCCGGCATCCGTCGGCTCGGGCGTGACGGAGTTGGAGATGACTTCCCAGGCGCCGGGGGCGGTGACGGTGAAGGCGAACGTGGCCTTGAGGTCGGGCTGCTCGAACACGGCGAAGACGCGGCGGGAGTCGGGCACCTCGAACTGGCTGTACAGGTAGACCTCGTTGTCGACCGGGTCGACGAAGCGGTGCAGGCCCTCGCCGGTGTTCGTGTACTCGGCGTCGGCGACGACGGTGAGCGTATTCTCGGCGGCTAGGCCGTCGAGCTGAATCCGGATGCCGTCACTGACGAGTGAGGGGTCGAGCGCGGCGCCGTTCAGCGTCACCGAGTGCACGGTGCGGGTGATCGCGTCGATGAAGGTGGACGCGCCGGGCGTCGCGGTGAAGTGCACCGTGGTCTCGCTGCCGAACGTTTCCGGTCCGGTCGTGAGGTCGAGGGTGACCTCGTAGCTCTGAACGGTGATGAGCGCGGCGCGCTCCTGGGCTTCGATCCTGGTGAGGTTCTCTCCGGGCAACGGTTTCTCCATCTCGGTTTCGCGGTCTGCACGCGCGCCGACGCTTGTGGCGCAGCGCACCGACAATCAGCCTAGCCAAGGAATATGGTGTCTGCACGAGGGTAAGCACCGACCCGCGGGCCGCGACGGACGACCGGTACCGTGAGTTTGCTGACGTGGGAGCGCGCGGTATAAGCGCCTGCTAAGAGGCGTGGGCGCACAAAGTGTCGGATGACCCGGCGACCTCCGCTCCGATCGACCGGCTCTCGGCACTGAAACGGCTTCGTGCTCGCGCCCGATGCCGAACTCCTCGCAGTCCCCCGGCCGCATAGGCGGGCGCTGCACTGGCGGTGAGCAGGGACCGTCGCCCCGGCAGGTGAGCGGAGGCGTCGCCCGGCCGTGCGCGTGCGCTCACCCGACATCCGGTGTCTGGTGTCCCGCGTCCGGTGTCGGGCGTGGAGTCAATTCGACGGAGATTCTGCGGAAAAGGGCGGATTGAGGCCTCCGTGGAGCCGTTTCGCGCAAAATCTCCGTCGAATTCGTTCGGGGCGGCTCTAGGGTTATCCACAATGACAACCCGAGACGCGCTCCGTGATGCCTACGACGCACAGCTTCGGCTCTGGGTTCCGACCGACCGGCCCACGGGCATCCGTTACGAACTGTCGGGCCCGGTTCTGCGGATCTTGGGACGGCACCAGGGGCTCGTCGAGACCGCTCGCGACGTGGGTGCGACCGGCGCGGCGCTCGACGCCCTGATCGCGGAGCACCGCGATTTCTTCGCTGCCCGCGGCGAGGCCTTCGAGTGGAAGACCCGCGGCCACGACCTGCCAGCCGATCTGCCGGACCGCCTGCTTGTGGCCGGCTTCGTGGCCGAGGAGCTGGAGACGGTCGTCGTCGCCGAGACCGAACGCCTGAACGCCGTGCCGGTGCTGCCGGTCGGCGTCACGATCAGGCAGGTCGACACCCGGGCCGACTTCGAGCGCATCGCCGCGCTGCAGTCGCAGGTCTGGGACGAGGACTACGCTTGGCTGGCCGACCAGCTGGAGGCCGGTGTGCGTGAGGCCCCGGGCGACGTGCTCGTGTTCGTCGCCGAGGCCGGCGGCGTGCACGGCGGCGAGCTCGTCTCCTCGTGCCGGCTCGAGTTCACCCGCGGCACTGATTTCGCGGGACTCTGGGGTGGGTCGACCCTGGCCGCCTGGCGGGGCCGCGGCATCTACCGGGCGCTGGTGGCATACCGCGCGCGGCTCGCGCACCAACGCGGTGTGCGCTACCTGCAAGTGGATGCCTCCGACGATAGCAAACCGATCCTGCTGCGGCTGGGCTTTCAGGCCATCACGACGACGACCCCCTGGGTCTGGACCCCGCCGGCTCCTGACTGAGGTGCGGTTCGGCGGGGCGCGATCCCGGTGCCGGCACCCAGCGGCATCCGCTCGCCGCACCAAAATGGCCCGCACCATGTCGCCCGCCCGAACCAATTCGACGGAGATTCTGCCGAAACCAGGCCGCAACCGGCCGCCCGGGTGCGCAAACCTCAAAATCTCCGTCGAATTGGTGAGGGGCCTGCCGGCTGTCCTGCTGCCTGTCCAGCGCGCCGACGTGACTCGCCGACTCGACCCGCCGACTCGACCCGCCGACTCGCAGGCCGACCCCGCCGACGACCTGCCCCGCCGACTCGCAAGCCGACCCCGCCGACGACCTGCCCCGGCTACCAGGCGCCGGGCTTGTAGTCCTTGAGGAAGACGCCGCAGAGGTCCTCGCCGCCCTCGCCGCGCACAATCGGGTCGTAGACCCTCGCCGCGCCGTCGACCAGGTCGAGTGGGGCGTGGAAGCCCTCCTCGGCGAGGCGGATCTTGGTGGGGTGCGGCCGCTCGTCGGTGATCCAGCCGGTGTCGACGCTGGTCATCAGGATGCCGTCGGACAGCATTTCCTTCGCGCTCGTGCGGGTGAGCATGTTCAGCGCGGCTTTGGCCATGTTCGTGTGCGGGTGGCCGGGCCCCTTGTAGCCGCGGCCGAACACGCCCTCCATCGCCGACACGTTCACAATGTAGGTGCGGCGGGCGTCGGATGCCGCGAGCGAGCCACGCAGACGGCTCACCAGCAGGAACGGGGCCGTGGTGTTGCACAGCTGCACCTCCAGCATCTCCAGCGGGTCGACGTCTTCCACGTTCGCGGTCCAGCTGTTTTGGGAGTGCAGGTCGGGCACGAGCCCGCCGGCGTCGATCGCGGTGCCGGCGGCGAGACGCGCTAGAGACGAGGAGCCCGGTGCGAGCGCCAGGGCGGTCAGGTCGTCGGCCGTGAGTGCGCCACTCGCTCCGGCTGCTGCGGCCAGGATCGGGTGGCTGGTGACGGATGCCGCGAGCGCGGTCGGGTGCGCGTCACTGGTGTGCCCGAACGTGACGATCTCCGGGATGACGCCCTCCGGCAGCGGCGACTGCTCGGCCTCGACCAGCATCGAGTAGGAGCCGGGGGAGCGGCGCACGGTCTGGGCGGCGTTGTTGATCAGGATGTCCAGCGGCCCGGCCGCGGCGACGGAGTCGGCCAGGCCGATCACCTGGGCCGGGTCGCGCAGGTCGATCCCGACGATGCGGAGACGGTGCAGCCAGTCGGCCGAGTCCGGCATGGCGCTGAAGCGGCGCACCGCGTCGCGCGGGAACCGGGTGGTGATGGTGGTGTGGGCGCCGTCGCGCAGCAGGCGCAGGGCGATGTACATGCCGATCTTGGCGCGGCCGCCCGTGAGTAGGGCGCGCCTGCCGGTCAGGTCGGTGCGGGCATCCCGCTTCTCATGGCTCATCGTCGCGCAGGCAGGGCAGAGCTGGTGGTAGAAGGCGTCGACGAGGGTGTACTTCTGTTTGCAGATGTAGCAGGCCCGCGGCACGAGCAACTCGCCGGCCGACGCCCGGTCGGTGCCCAGGCGCAGCTGGGCGCCAATGGTCTCGTCGTCGATGCGGGTGGCGGCGCCGGTCGCGGTCGCGGCGATGACCTCCCGGTCGGCATCCGCAATCGCCTGCCGCTTCTCGCCGCGTCGCACCATCTTGACGGACTTGAACATCTTGGCGGTGGCCTGCCGCACGGTGACGAAATCGGGGTCTTCGGGGTCGATCTCGCTGAGCGAGGCGAGCACGCGCAGGGCGATCGCCATCTCGGCAGGGTCGATGCTGAGGGTGGACACGGCCCCGGGAGCGGGCTCGGTCGGAGGCGTCGTGGTCATCGAACAATTCTACGATGGCCCCCGCGATGGCCCGGCCCGGTGCACACAGCACACAGACCGGTGGCCCGGCGCGCCGAGACCAGGGTCTCCGAACGCCGGGCCACCGGTCGATGCAGCAGGGTGTCGCTAGACCTTCAGCGGCTCCGGCTCGGTTTCCGGCTCCGTCGCGAGCGATGAGAGATCCATCGACGAGGTCGGCGGCTCATAGGTCTCGTCGAACGGCATCTCGTCGGTGTCCAGGGCAGGGTTGTCATCCTGCGTGGCTACCAGTTCGCGGGCCTCGAAGACCGAGTCCACGCTGGGCATCGAGCCGATCAGCGGACGCCCGGCAGACTCGCGCAGGAAGAAGATCGCGATTCCACCGATGACGGATGTCCCCATCAGGTAGTAAGCCGGCATCATGTCGTTCTCGGTCGTGGCGATCAGCGCCGCGATGATGAACGGCGTCGTGCCACCGAAGATGGCCACCGAGAAGTTGTACGCGATGCCCATGGCACCGTAACGGCTTTCGGTCGGGAACAGCGCCGGCAGGGCCGAGGCGAGGTTGGAGACGTAGAACGTGACGGGCAGGGCGATCAGAGCCAGGCCGAGCAGCGTCGTCCAGATCTCGCCGACGCCGATCAGCATGAAGGCGGGGATGGAGAGCACTACGGCGCTGAGCGAACCCATCCAGAGCACGGGACGACGACCGATCTTGTCGGACAGGCGGCCGGCCAGGGGGATGCAGAGCGCCATGATAACGAGGATCGGGATGGTGAGCAGTGTCCCGTGCAGCTCGTCGTAGCCCTTGGTGGCGGTGAGGTAGGTCGGCATGTATGAGGTGAGCGCGTAGCCGAGCGTGTTGGCCGCGGCGACGAGGATCATGGCGACGATGATGCCGCGCCAGTGGTTCTTGAAAATGCTGACCGGGCTGTTGGACGGGGCGGACTCGTCGGAGAACGACGGGTCGGTCGCGGCCAGTTCCTTCGCGTCCAGGGTGGCCTGGAAGGTGGGGGATTCCTCGATCTTCAGACGGAACCAGATGGCGATCAGGCCGAGCGGTCCGGCGATCAGGAATGGGATGCGCCAACCCCAGTCTTCCATGACGGGCTGCCCGAGGGTGACCTGCAGGATGGACACGAGCGCGGCGCCGATGGCGAAGCCGAGGTAGCTGCCCATATCGAGCAGGCTGGCGAAGAAGCCGCGGTGCTTGTCGGGCGAGTGCTCGCTCACGAAGGTGGTCGCACCGGCGTACTCACCGCCGGTGGAGAAGCCCTGCACGAGTTTGGTGAAGACCAGCAGCGCGGCGGCGAGCATGCCCACTTGGGCGTAGCCGGGCAGCAGGCCCACGGCGAAAGTGGATGCCGCCATCAGGATCAGGGTCATCGACAGCACCTTCTGGCGGCCGATCTTGTCCCCGAGCCAGCCGAAGAACACACCACCCAGCGGACGGGCGATGAACGTCGCGGCGAAGGTGCCGAGCAGGAACAGGGTCTGCACGGTCGGGTCGGACTCGGGCAGGAACACCGGACCCATGGTCGTGATGAGGTAGCCGAACACGCCGACGTCGTACCACTCCATCGTGTTTCCCACGATGGTTCCGCCGAGGGCTTTCTTCAGCCTTGACTGATCGACCACGTTCACGTGCGACACCTTCAAGCGGCGCTGCAGGAGCGGATTCTTGGTCTTCACCGCCGTGCCGTCGGCACCGGAAAGTGAGCTGGTTCTGGGCATGGGAACTTCTCTCGTAGAGATCATGTTGCTGCGAAAAAAAGGGGCCCGCTTTCGGGCATAACGAATAATTTTAGTCGGAAATAGGCAACAACCAGACATTTTGCCGAGGATACCCTCTCTGGACAGGGGTTTACGTCCGGTCTCCGTCGGCGCTTTCCCAGCCGGGAGACACTTAGGCTGGGCCCCATGGCTGACTCTGTGAAGTTCTGGTTCGACCCCTCCTGCCCCTGGGCCTGGATGACCTCCCGCTGGGTGGAGGAGGTCTCCGCCCTGCGCGGTTTCGACGTCGAGTGGAAGGTGATGAGCCTCGCCGTCCTGAACGAGGACCAGGACGTGTCCGAGGAGTACCGCGCGTTCTTCCCCCGGGCTCTCAAGTACACCCGCCTGGTTGCTGCCGCACAGGAACTGCACGGCCAGAAAACGGTCAAGGCGCTCTACGATGCCCTGGGCGCCCGCATCCACCTCGGTGGCAGCACAAACCCCGACGAGGTCATTCCCGCCGCGCTCGCCGAGGTGGGCCTGCCGGCATCGTTCGCGGAGTGGGCCGACAGCGACCACTACGACGTGCAGATGCGCGCCAGCCACTTCGACTCCATGGAGCGGGTGGGCCAGGATGTCGGCACCCCCGTCATCGCCGTGAACGACGTGGCCTTCTTCGGCCCGGTCATCTCGCCCGCGCCGAGCGGAGATGTGGCGCTCAAGCTTTGGGACGGTGTGGTGGCCGTTGCCGGGTACGACGGTTTCTTCGAGCTGAAGCGCTCCCGCACCCGCGAGCCGATCTTCGCCGCGGCTGCGACGGTACCAGCCGAGTAAGCCGAGTAAATATAATCGGTTGCATGCGCATCCACATCGCCACTGACCACGCCGGCCTCGACTTCAGCCACCAGCTGGTCACGCACCTCGCCCTTGCCGGTCACGAAGTCGTGGACCACGGGCCGGAGGTCTACGACGCCCTCGACGACTACCCCGGTTTCTGCATCCGGGCGGCCGAGGCCGTCGTCGCCGACCTGTCCGTCGGCGTCGACGCGCTCGGCGTCGTCTTCGGCGGCTCGGGCAACGGCGAGCAGATGGCCGCTAACAAGGTGAAGGGCGTGCGCGCCGCGCTGGTCTGGAGCCTCAGTACCGCCAGGCTCGCCCGCGAGCACAACGACGCGAACGTCATCTCCATCGGTGCCAGGCAGCACAGCATCGAGGACGCCATCGACTTCATCGACGCCTTTATCTCGGAGCCGTTCCCCGGCGACGAACGCCACTGCCGCCGCATCCTGCAGCTGGCGGAGTACGAGGCGCACTGCACCATCAACGGCACGCGTCTCGCCGACTAGCCGTGCCTGAGGGTCATTCCGTCCACCGCATTGCGCGCCAGTTCGCCCGCAACTTCGTGGGTAAAAGCATCCGACTGTCGTCGCCGCAGGGCCGCTTCGTGGACGGCGCGGCGATGCTCGACGGCCACATCATGACGGATGCCCGTGCCGTCGGCAAGCAGATGTTCCTCGAATTCGACAACGGGCTCTGGCTGCGCGTGCACCTGGGGCTCTACGGCGCCTGGGACTTTGCCGGGGACATCCAAGCGCACGGTACGGACGCCGCCATCAAGGGTCGCAGGCGCCGGACCGTCAGGCGCGACGCGGGTGACGTCATGCAGGGCCTGGCGGGGGAGGACTCGCTGCAGAGCATCGGCGCGCCCCGGCTGACCCGGCTGCGGATGGCGGAAGACGAGAAGGTCAGCGTCGAGCCCGACGGCTTCCCGCCCGCACCCATCGGCCAGGTGCGGGTGCGTCTGCTGGCCGACGACGTCGTTGCGGACCTGCGCGGGCCCACGGCTTGCGTGGTGCTCGACTCTCAGGAGGTGCACGTGGCGATGGACCGTCTCGGGCCGGACCCGATGCTCGACGACAGCCGCGCCGCCGAGGACCGCTTCGTCACGGTGGTGCGGAAGAAGCCCACCCCGATCGGGCGCCTTTTGATGGACCAGTTGGTGGTCAGCGGCATCGGCAACGTCTACCGGGCCGAGTTGCTCTTCCGTGCGCGCCTGAACCCGTATGCGCCGGGCAAGTCGCTCAGCGACGAGCAGTCCCGTGCGCTCTGGCGAGACTGGGCGCACCTGCTGAAGATCGGCGTGTCGACCGGGCAGATGATGACCATGGACGGCCTCGGCGACGCGGCTTATGGGCGAGCCCTGAGGCGACGGGCCGACCGGCACTGGGTGTACAAGCGCGAGGGGCTGCCCTGCCGGGTCTGCGGCACCCACATCACCGTTGAGGAGATGGCCGCACGCAAGCTCTACTGGTGCCCGAAATGCCAGGCCTGACCTGCTCGCCCTGATCTGCTTCACCTGATCTGAACCCACGACCAGAACGGGACACCGATGAGACACAACCCCATTTTTGAGCAGGGCGACCCGGCCGAGATCCGCCGTCTCATCCGGGAGAACCCATGGGCCACGCTGATCAGCCACACCGAGTCCGGTCTGGTGGCCTCGCACTACCCGGTACTGCTCGACGAGGAGGCCGACGAGACCGACGGAATCGTGCTGGTCAGCCACGTCGGACGCCCCGACGAGGCCCTGCACGAACTCGGCCGGCACGAGCTGCTGGTGATCATCCAGGGACCCCACGGCTACATCTCGCCCGGCTGGTACGACGCGGCACCCGCCGTTCCCACCTGGAACTTCGTCGCCGCGCACCTGAACGGCACACCCGAACTACTCAGCGACGAGGAGAACCTGCGGGTGCTGGACCGCCTGGTCGACCACTTCGAGGAGCGGATGCCTGAACCGCGTCGCCTGTCCGGCACCGAGGCCAACGCCGCCTACGCCGCCCGTATTGCGGCCGGTACGGTCGGCTTCCGGCTCAGGGTGAACCGCCTCACCGCCAAGTGCAAGCTCAGCCAGAACAAGCCGGCCGAGACCGTGGCGCGCATTCTGGGTGAACTCGAGGGAGACGGTCCCTATGCGAGCCCGGGCCTGGCAGCCGAAATGCGCCGGGTGCACGGGGTCGACCGGTGAGCGTGTCCACGCCCGCTCCGGCAACAGCGTCGGCCCCTCCGCTCGTCTTGCGGAACGGCCGGCTGCCGGGAAGCGACGAGATCGTCGACACGCTGATCGTCGACGGCCGGGTGCGCCGGCTCGGGTATCTGAGTCAGTCGGCTGCGGGCATCCGTTCGGTCGATCTGGAAGAACGCTGGCTGATTCCGGGCCTCTGGGACAACCACGTGCACTTCAGCCAGTGGGCGCAGACGAATCAGCGGCTGGATCTGTCCGGCACCGACGGTGCCGCCGCCGCGGCCGACCTGGTGGCCGAACGGGTGCCCGGCGTTTCGAGGGGGGAGACCCTGGTCGGGTTCGGGTTTCGCGACGCTCTGTGGCCGGATGCCCCGAGCCGGCCCCTGCTGGACGCCGCCGCCGGCACCGTTCCGACCGTGTTGATCAGCGGTGACCTACACTCATGCTGGCTGAACTCGGCCGCGCTCGCCCGCCACGGCCACACGGAGCACCCGACCGGGCTGCTCCGTGAGGAGGACTGCTTCGCCGTGGTGCGCACGCTCGCCGAGGTGCCCGATGTCGTGATGGACGGCTGGGCCGACAGCGCGGCCCGGGCCGCGGCGGCTCGCGGGGTCGTGGGCATCGTCGACATGGAGATGGACTGGAACCTCGCCACCTGGCTGCGGCGCATCCAGGGCGGCACCGACTCGCTGCGGGTGGAGTTCGGTATCTACACCCAGCATTTGGAGCGCGCCATCGCACTCGGTCTGCGGAGTGGGGCCGGCATCGACGGCACCGGCGGGCTGCTCACGGTGGGATCCTGCAAGGTGATCACCGACGGCTCGCTGAACACCCGCACCGCGTACTGCGTCGACGAGTACCCCGGCCTGGAGGGCCAGCCCGGGTCACGCGGGATGCTCACCGTGCCGCCGGAGGAGCTGCTCGCGCACCTGGGCCGGGCCGTGGCCGCGGGCATCCGCCCCGCCGTGCACGCCATCGGCGACCGGGCCAACGCGCTGGCCCTCGACGCCTTCGAGCAGCTCGGCTGCGCCGGCAGCATCGAGCACGCGCAGCTGCTCACGAGGGAGGACGTCGCCCGTTTCGCCCGGCTCGGCGTGGTAGCGAGCGTGCAGCCCGAGCACGCCCTCGACGACCGGGACGTCGCCGACCGCTACTGGGTGGGACGCACCGACCGGGCCTTCGTGCTGAAGAGCCTGCTGAACGCCGGGGTCACGCTCGCGCTCGGGTCCGACGCCCCGGTCGCTCCGCTGGACCCGTGGGTGAGCATCGCCGCCGCCGTCGGGCGCACTCGCGGCAGCCGCGAACCCTGGCACGCCGAGCAAGCCATCTCCCGGCAGGCCGCGCTCGCCGCGTCCGCGCGCGGCCGGCACCGCGTTCTGGCGGGAGACGTCGCCGACCTCGCGGTGTGCGAGATCGACCCGTTCGTCGCCTCAGTGCCCGACCTGCGACGGATGCCCGTGGCCGCCACCCTGCTCGCCGGCCGCTTCACCCACACCACCCTCTGACCTGGGGGGTTACCCCCGGCGAGATCCGGTTGGCAGCGGGATGTCGTCTACTCGACCCGGCGATCAGGCTGAGTACCGACAGACTTACTGGAGGACACCATGACCGCACCGACCGAAACCCCCGCACGCGCCGGCTATCGCGCGCTCTGGCGGCGCGTGCCGCAGGAGCTGCTCTTTCTACTGCTGACCCTGCCGGTGGTCGTGATCGCCCTCACCGTTCTGAGCACCGTATTCTTCACCGGCATCGGCCTGCTCGCCGCCGTCGTTGGGATCGTCGTCGTCGTGGCGTCCCTCTACCTCGCCCGCGGCATCGGTCTGGTCGAACTCGCCCGCCTGCGCTGGGCCGGCCAGCCTGCCATCACCCCGCCGCGGTGGGCGACGCCGGGGGAGCCGGCCACCACCCTCCGCGCCCTGCTCGGCCCGCTCGTCAACGGGCACTACTGGCTCTACCTGCTGCACGGCATGGTCGTGAACTTCGTGGTCGGGCTTGTCAGCTGGATCGTCACCGTAGTCTGGCTGTCGGTGGGCCTCGGCGGCGTCAGCTACTGGATCTGGGGCCGCTTCCTCCCCGAGGACCGGAACGACGACCTGCACGCGATCATCCTGAACTGGATTCTGCCGGGCACCACGCTCCCGATCGACCCGCTCCTGGCCGAAAGCCTCCTCCAGCTCGTCCTGGGCATCCTCTTTCTGCTGACCCTGCCGTACATCACCCACGCGTTCACCCGGCTGCACCAGTTCGCGGCCCGCGGCATGCTGGGCGCCTGGCGGTCCGAGGCCCTGCAGCGTGAGGTCGCCGACCTCAGCGCGTCGCGCGGGGCGGCCGTCGCCGCGGAAGACCAGTCCCTGCGACGCCTGGAACGGGACATCCACGATGGTCCGCAGCAGCGCCTGGTGCGCCTGCAGATGGACCTCGCCAGCGCCGAGCGCAAGCTCGATACCGACCCGGATGCCGCGCGCACCCTGATCGTGGAGGCCCGGGAGCAGGCTCACGACACCCTCGAGGAGCTGCGGGCGCTGTCCCGCGGTCTGGTGCCGCCCCTCCTGCAGGACCGCGGTCTCCTCGCCGGCCTCGAGTCCCTGGCCGCCCGTAGCACCATCCCTGTGCGGCTCGAGCTGCAGGTCGACCCGGCGCTGCGGCTGCCCAGCGAAATCGAGCGGAGCGCGTATTTCGTCGGCGCGGAGTTGCTCACCAACGCCGCCAAGCACTCGCGGGCCACGGACATCCGTCTGCACCTGGCCCTGCGCGCCGTCCCCGACGATGGGAGCACCGGCAGCCCTGCCAGCACGGGGGCCGCCGGCGTCATCTGGCTCGACATCTGGGTGATCGACGACGGCATCGGCGGGGCCCGGCTGACCGATGCCCACGGCCTGCAAGGACTCGACGAACGCCTGCACGGCCTTCGCGGGGTGTTGTCGGTGCGGAGCCCCGAGGGTGGCCCGACCGCGATCGGGGCACACATCCCACTGCCCGCGGCCCGGCCGGCGCGAGCGGTCGCCGTATCCTGAACGGATGACCGACCTCGCTTCAGCCATTCTCGCCGCTCCCTCCGCCCCACCCCTGCGGCTCGTGCTGGCCGAGGACTCGGTGCTGCTCAGAGAAGGTCTGATCCGCCTGTTCGACGAGGCCGGGTTTGTGACCGTCGCGTCCTACGGCGACGCGGATTCCCTCCTGGCCGAGGTAGACGCGCTGCGGCCCGACATCGCCGTGCTGGATGTGCGGATGCCGCCCACCTTCCGGGACGAGGGCGTGCGCGCCGCGCTGGAACTGCGCCGCAGGTTGCCGTCGGTGGGCATCCTGCTGCTCAGCCAGTATGTGGAGGGCACCTACGCGCATGAACTTCTCGCCGCCGGCAACGGGGGACTGGGCTACCTGCTCAAGGACCGGGTGGCGTCGCTCGACGAGCTGCGGGACGCCGTGACCCGGATCAGCGCGGGCGGCACCGTGCTCGACCCGCAGGTCGTGCGCGAGTTGCTGGCCCGCCGCACCGACCCGGTCGCGGCCCTCACCCCGCGTGAGCGTGACGTGCTCGGGCTGATGGCGGAGGGGCGCACCAACGCCGGCATCGCCGCGAAGCTCGTGATCGGCGTCGGCGCGGTCGAGAAGAACGTCACCTCGATCTTCCAGAAGCTTGGCCTCGACGACTCGGGCTCCGACCACCGCCGGGTGCTGGCCGTGCTCACCTACCTGCGGCACTGACCCTGCGGCACTGACTCAGCCACGGATATCCGGATACTCGGATCCGGCCCGGTCAGGGGTGCAGAATGAGCTTATGAGCGAGATCGCGAATTCCAAGCTGGCCATCATCGGAGCCGGGGCCGTCGGGTCGTCCCTGGCCTACGCCGCACTGATCCGGCAGTCCGCGCGGGAAGTCGTGCTCTACGACATCAACGGGCCCAAGGTGGAGGCCGAGGTTCTCGACCTGGCCCACGGCACCCAGTTCACGGGTGCTTCCTGCGTGGCCGGCGGCAGCGACCTCGACGCCATCGCGGGGGCGAACATGGTCGTGATCACGGCCGGGGCCAGACAGCACCCCGGTCAGTCCCGGCTCGAGATGGCCGGCGTCAATGTCGGGATCCTGCGGGAGCTGATGCCCCAGCTGGTCGAGCGAGCCCCGGACGCCGTCTATATGCTCGTCACCAACCCCTGCGACGTGCTTGCCTATGCTGCCCGCCAGTTCAGCGGGCTGCCGGCCACGCGCGTCTTCGGGTCGGGCACGGTGCTCGACTCCTCCCGGCTGCGCTGGATGCTCGCGCACCGGGTCGGCGTCGCGATCGCCAATGTGCACGCCGTGATCGTCGGAGAGCACGGCGACTCGGAGTTCCCGCTCTGGTCCCAGGCCCGGATTGGCCCGATCTCCCTGGCCGAGTGGGTGCAGGACGACATCTCGCCTAAGGGTCTGGTGCCGTTCTCGGAGGCGGAATTCGACGCGATCACCGAGAGCGTGAAGACCGCGGCGTATACGGTCATCGCCGGCAAGGGCGCCACGAACTACGCGATCGGGCTTTCGGGCGCCCGGATCGTCGAGGCCGTGCTGCGCGACGAGGGCGCCGTGCTTCCGGTCAGCTCGGTGCTCACCGACTACCGGGGCGTCAGCGACGTGGCGCTGTCGGTGCCGAGCGTGATCAACGCCGAGGGCGTCTCGCGCGTGATCGAGGTTCCCTTCAGCGAGAAGGAGCAGGAGCTGTTCGAGCACTCGGCGGCGACGTTGCGCACGACGCTGAACGGGCTCGGACTCGACTGAGCCGTGTAAGACGATCCGTCCAGG
The DNA here is from genome assembly GCF_004402465.1 of Cryobacterium sp. TMT2-14. Lineage (NCBI taxonomy): Bacteria > Bacillati > Actinomycetota > Actinomycetes > Micrococcales > Microbacteriaceae > Cryobacterium > Cryobacterium sp. TMT2-14. The sequence goes on from NZ_SOFV01000042.1 coordinate 113,209, forward strand.
ATGTTGTGTGGAGGGGATGACGGGAATCGAACCCGCGCCATCAGTTTGGAAAACTGAGGCTCTACCATTGAGCTACATCCCCCGGGCGCAGTCCCCCGCGCACTCACTCAGCGTAGTACACGTCGACGGTCGCCAGCTGCACGCCTCGACCCGCGGCATCCGGACCGTGCAGTAGACTTATCGAGGTCATTCCGCGAATTGCGCGAACTCTGCGCGCCAAGCGGATGCCATCACCGGGTTGAGAAATTGTCCGGGGCGTAGCTCAGCTTGGTAGAGCGCTCGGTTTGGGGCCGAGAGGTCGCAGGTTCGAATCCTGTCGCCCCGACCAACACCCCCTAAATACATCGGTCGAACACAGGAGATTGCCACGTGAAGTCCACGGTAGAACAACTGAGCCCCACTCGCGCGAAGGTCACCATCTCGGTGGCTCCCGAGGAGCTGAAGCCCAGCATCACCCACGCCTACGGCCACATCGCCGAGGACATCAACATCCCCGGCTTCCGCAAGGGCAAGGTCCCGCCGGCCATCATCGACCAGCGTGTCGGCAAGTCCGCCGTGCTCGAGCATGCGGTCAACGAGAGCCTCGACGGTTTCTACCGCTCGGCCGTGACCGAGCACAAGCTGCGCCCCCTGGGCCGCCCCGAGGCAGACATCGTCGCCTGGCCCAGCGACAAGGACTTCTCCGGAGACCTGGAACTGGCCATCGAGGTCGACGTGCGCCCCGAGATCGACCTGCCGAACTACTCCGGGCTGAAGCTCACCGTCGACGCCGTCGAGGTGTCCGATGAAGAGGTCACCGAGGAACTCGACAACCTGCGCAGCCGCTTCGGCACTCTCGTCACCGTCGATCGTCCCGCTACCACGGGCGACTTCGTGCAGATCGACCTGATCGCCGCCATCAACAGCGTCGAGGTCGACAACGCCACCGGCATCTCCTACGAGGTCGGATCCGGCGACCTCATCGACGGCATCGACGAGGCGCTCGACTCTCTCAGCGCCGGTGAGACCACCACCTTCAATTCCAACCTCATGGGTGGGGACCACGAGGGCGAGACCGCCGAGATCACCGTCACCGTCGGCGCCGTCAAGGAGCGCGAGCTTCCCACCGCCGACGACGACTTCGCGCAGATCGCCAGCGAGTTCGACACCATCGCCGAACTGACCGAGAGCCTCAAGGGCCAGGTCGAGCGCTCCAAGGTCTTCGGCCAAGGCACCCAGGCCCGCGAGAAGCTCGTCGAGCAGCTGCTCGAGTCGGTCGAGGTTCCGATTCCGACCGCGATCATCGAGGACGAGGTGCGTCGCCACCTCGAGGGCGAGAACCGCCTCGAAGACGCCGAGCACCGCGCCGAGGTCACCGAGGCCAGCGAGAAGACCTTCCGTCAGCAGATCCTGCTCGACACCATCGCCGAGGCCGAGAAGGTCCAGGTCAGCCAGGACGAGCTCACTCAGTACCTGATCCAGGGCGCAGCCCAGTACGGCATGGACCCGAGCGAATTCGTCCAGGCGCTGAGCGGCAACGGTCAGATCCCGTCGATGGTGGCCGAGGTTGCCCGCAACAAGGCCCTCGCCATCGCGCTGGGCAAGGCCGAGGTCGTTGACTCCAATGGTAACGCCGTCGACCTGTCCGAGTTCGTCGCGGTCGCCGACGAGGTGTCCGGCGAGGACGAGGAAGAGGAGATCGAGGAGGACGACTCCGACGCCGCCGAGGTCGAGGCCGAGGTCGACGCCGAGGTCGAGGCCATCAAGGCCGCCAAGGCCACGGCAGCGAAGGCAGCCAAGGCCAAGGCCACCGCGGCGAAGAAGAAGGCCGCCGCCAAGAAGTAGCACGACGACCGCTCACGCGGGCGTTCGGGTCGGATGTCACAGACATCCGACCCGTTCCGCGTTTCTGCCCTGCCGCCCCCGCTCTCGTCCCTTGCCCTCAGCTCTCCCGCCCTGGACCAATTCGACGGAGATTTTCGGGTTAAGGGCCGTTATGCACGATTTTCGGGGCCAGGAGAGCAGAATCTCCGTCGAATTGGTTCGGAGCGACTGATGCGTGGGCGGCGCGTTATCTGCCGAGGGCGAACACAGCCGTTCCGGAGCGTTGGCTCCTATAGATTCAATCTGAAGCGACAAGTGAAACGGAGCGCGACATGGCCGATATGACACCTACACCGGGCGTTTTTGACCGACTGCTGAAAGACCGCATCATCTGGCTGGGTTCAGAGGTCCGGGATGAGAACGCCAACGAGATTTGTGCCAAAATCCTGCTGCTGGCCGCAGAGGACTCGGAGCGGGATATCTTCCTGTACATCAACTCGCCCGGCGGCTCAATCACGGCGGGCATGGCCATCTACGACACGATGAGGTTCGTTCCGAACGACATCGTCACCGTCGGCATCGGACTCGCTGCCTCGATGGGGCAGTTCCTGTTGTCCTCTGGAACCAAGGGCAAGCGCTACATCACACCCAACGCCCGGGTCCTGTTGCACCAGCCGTCCGGCGGATTCGGTGGCACGGCCGCCGACATCCAGACGCAGGCGAAGGTCATCCTGGATATGAAGAAGCGGATGGCCGAACTCACGGCAGAGCAGACCGGCAAGTCGGTCGAGCAGATCCTCATTGACAACGACCGCGACAACTGGTTCACCGCTCACGAGGCCGTGGCCTATGGTTTTGTCGACCACCTGCGCGGCTCCGCGTCGGAAGTGGTCGGCGGCGGCGGCACCGACGACTCAGTGAACAAGAAGTAGGACGGGCGAGACGACATGGAATTCACGAATTTTGGTCACCAGGCCGGGGGCCGCGCCTCGCAGGCTCCCGAGGCCCGATACATCCTTCCCACGTTTGAAGAGCGCACGGCCTACGGCTACAAGCGCCAGGACCCCTACGCGAAGCTCTTCGAGGACCGCATCATCTTTCTGGGCGTGCAGGTGGACGACGCGTCCGCCGATGACGTCATGGCCCAGCTCTTGGTGCTCGAGAGCCAGGACCCGGACCGGGACATCGTGATGTACATCAACTCACCGGGTGGCTCCTTCACCGCGATGACGGCGATCTACGACACGATGCAGTACATTCGTCCGCACATCCAGACGGTCTGCCTCGGCCAGGCGGCATCCGCTGCGGCCGTGCTGCTTGCCGGCGGCACACCCGGGAAGCGCCTCGCCCTTCCCAACGCCCGCATCCTCATCCACCAGCCCTCGGCCGGCGGACAGGGCGGAGGTCAGGCCTCCGACATCGAGATCCAGGCAGCTGAGATTCAGCGGATGCGGGAGTGGCTCGAATTCACCATCGCTCACCACTCCAACCGCAGCGCGGAGCAGGTTCACAAGGATATCGACCGCGACAAGATCCTCGGCTCGGCCGAGGCCCTCGAGTACGGCCTGATCGACCAGATCCTGACCAGCCGCAAAAACGTGCCCACGCTCGTCAAGTAGAAGAGCGAAACCGTGAACGCGACGGATGTCCGGCTCAACGGAGCCGGGCATCCGTCGCGTTTCGCATATCGGAGAGTTCGGGCAGAACGGTGCCTGAACGTTATTCGACTGATGCGGTCAGCCTGCACCCGTGCCGCACAGGCACAGGCTAGGCTCGATGCAGTTGTCAATGGAGGAGGCTGACGGATGGCCCGAATAGGCGAAAGCGCTGACCTGTTGAAATGCTCTTTCTGCGGAAAGAGCCAGAAGCAGGTGCAGCAGCTCATTGCGGGCCCCGGTGTCTACATCTGCGACGAATGCGTCGAGTTGTGCAACGAGATCATCGAGGAGCGTTTGGCCGAAGCCACCGCTGAAGACGGTACCGGCGAATTCGAATTGCCCAAGCCGAAGGAGATCTTCGGCTTCCTCGAGGAATACGTCATCGGGCAGGAAGCCGCAAAGCGCGCCCTCGCCGTTGCCGTCTACAACCATTACAAGCGCGTACGCTCCCGCGCCACCCTCACCGCCGCCGACGCCATCCACGACGACGTGGAAATCGCCAAGTCCAACATTCTGTTGATCGGCCCTACCGGCTGCGGCAAGACCTACCTCGCCCAGACACTGGCAAAACGCCTCAACGTTCCCTTCGCCGTGGCGGATGCGACGGCCCTCACCGAGGCCGGCTATGTCGGTGAAGACGTGGAGAACATCCTCCTCAAGTTGATCCAGGCCGCCGACTACGACGTCAAACGCGCCGAGACCGGCATCATCTACATCGACGAGATCGACAAGATCGCGCGCAAGGCCGAGAATCCCTCGATCACCCGCGACGTGTCCGGCGAGGGTGTGCAGCAGGCCCTGTTGAAGATTCTCGAGGGCACTGTGGCCTCGGTTCCGCCGCAGGGTGGGCGCAAGCATCCGCACCAGGAATTCATTCAGATCGACACCACGAATGTACTGTTCATCGTGGCCGGCGCGTTCGCGGGCCTGGATGACATCATTTCGACCCGGGCCGGCAAGAAGGGCATCGGGTTCGGCGCTCCGCTTCACAGCAAGGGTGACGACGTCAACCTGTTCAGTGAGGTGCTCCCCGAAGACCTGCACAAATTCGGCCTGATCCCCGAGTTCATCGGCCGTCTGCCCGTGGTCACCACCGTCACCCAGCTCGACCAGGTGGCCCTGATGCAGATTTTGACCGTCCCGAAGAACGCCCTCGTGCGGCAGTACCAGCGCATGTTCCAGCTCGACGGCGTCGAGCTCGAGTTCGAACAGCCGGCGCTGGAGGCCATCGCCGACCTCGCGGTCCTGCGCAAGACCGGTGCGCGTGGCCTGCGAGCGATCATGGAAGAAGTGCTCGGACCGATCATGTTCGAGGTGCCGTCGAGCTCCGAGGTGGCGCGCGTCGTGGTCACCCGGGCCGCCGTGCTCGATAACGCCGAGCCCACGATCGTGCTGCACAAGGCCCGCCGCGTCGACAAGTCCGCCTAGGTTCAGCGTCCGGCCTCACCCCGCTTCGGCACCCGACCGAACTGAGCCCGGGGGCCGCCGTGTACCAGCCCGCCTTCGTCGGCGTCGTTGCGGCGGTCACCGGATTCGCGGGTTCATTCGTGCTCGTCATCGCCGGGCTGCAGGCCGTGGGCGCGACCGATTCGCAGACGGCACCCGTGCTGTTGGCGCCCTGCCTGCTGGTCGGCATCGACGGCGTGCTGTATCCCGAAGCCGATCGCCAGAGCGATGCTTGCCGGCATCATGTTCCCGATCTGCCCGGCCCCGGTGACGGCAGCCGTGCAGCAGCCGCTGCTCGCGGTGCCGGTTGTTCTGGTCTGGCTCGCCGCGGGCAAGCCGGCGCGCGCGTGCATGGTGCCGGCGACCATGGCCGTGGCCGCGATCATCGACGTTCGGCTACCAGCCTCCGCCCTGCGCGATCTGGTCGGCTCCGGTCTGGCGAACGCGGTCGGATCGGTCGTCGGCGCGCTCGGCATCACCCTGACGGCAATCACGACCGCGCCGATGGCCGGCCCCGACGCGCATCCTGACGGCCCGAAGCGGTGGATCGCCACGGCTGCCTCCGGGGCGGCCTGCCTCGTCCTGGTCACCGCGTCGGGCGTTTCGGTGTTGGGCATCGGCTCCGCGTTCGGGGGCTGGTCATCGGCGGCGTGGTCATGCTCTGGCTCGGCTGGATGCCCTCCGGGTGCTCTCACCCAACTGCCGTCGCTGCCCCCTAACGAATTCGACGGAGATTTTGCCGAAATCGGACCCACACGGGCCGAAAGCGGCCGGTTTCCGTAAAATCTCCGTCGAATTGGTTCAGGGGCGGGGCGTTAGGGCGCCGGGCAGGGCCGGGCAGGGCCGGGCAGGGCCGGACGGTGCTAGTTCAGGCCGCGACGGTCGAGCAGCGGCTGAATGTCGGCGTCACGACCGCGGAAATGGCGGTAGGCGGCGAGCGGGTCTGTGCTGCCGCCCACGCTCAGCAGCCGCGACCGGAAACGGTCTCCGTTGGCCCGGGTGAGCCCGCCGTTCTCTGCGAACCACTCGCCGGTGTCGGCGTCCAGCACCTCGCTCCAGATGTAGGAGTAGTAGCCGGCGTCGTAGCCGCCGGCAAAGGTGTGCGCGAAGTAGGTGCTGGAATAGCGGGTCGGCACGGCAGGATTGTCGAGCCCCACGGCGGCGAGGGCGGATGCCTCGAACGCGGCGACATCCGTCACCCTGTCGTCGGCTTCGATGCGGTGCCAGGCCTGGTCGAGCAGGGCCGCCGCAAGGTACTCGCTGGTGGAGAAGCCCTCGTTGAAGGTGGACGAGGCGTGGATGCGGTCGACGAGGTCCTGGGGCATGGGCTCCCCGGTCTCGTGGTGACGAGCATAGTTCGCGAGCACGTCGGGCCACAGCATCCACATCTCGTTGACCTGGCTGGGGAACTCCACAAAGTCGCGGTACACATTGGTGCCGGCGAATTTCGGGTGGGTGACCCGCGCGAACAGGCCGTGCAGGGCGTGCCCGAACTCGTGGAACAGGGTGACGACCTCGTCGAAACTGAGCAGGGTGGGCTCGCCCGTCGCCGGCCGGGGAACGTTCAGGTTGTTGCAGACGATCGTGGGGGTACCTATAAGCGTCGACTGGGAGCCCAGGGCGTTCATCCAGGCGCCGCCCCGCTTGGAGTCGCGGGTGTAGACGTCGATGATGTACAGGCCCACGGGGGAGCCGTCGGCCTCGGCGACCTCGAACACACGCGCGCCGGGGTGCCAGGCGACGAGGTCGGGTCGCTCGGTGAAGGTGACGCCGTAGAGCCGATTGGCCGCGTAGAACACGCCGTCCTGCAGCACCCGTTCGAACTCGAAGTAGGGGCGCATGGCCGCGGTGTCCACGTCGTAGCGGGCTCGCCGCACCCTCTCCGTGTAGAAGGCCCAGTCCCAGGCGGCGAGCTCGAAGTCCCCGCCGTCCGCATCGATCTGCTCCTGCAGGTCGGCCTGCTCGACGCGCGCATTCCGGGCTGCCGCCGGCGCGAGGCGCCCGAGCATGTCGGCGACCGCCTCCGGGGTCTTCGCCGTCTGGTCCGCGGTCACGCCGGCCGCGTGGCTGTCGAATCCGAGCAGCCGGGCTCGCTCGGCACGCAGCCGCGAGATCTCCAGCACGAGGGCGCGGTTGTCGAACTGCCCGCCACGGATGCCCCGGGACCGTGAGGCGGCCAGCAGCCGTTCCCGCACACCCCGGTTCGTCAGCTGTGCCAAGTAGGGGTGCGAGGTAGCCAGCACCAGAGTGATCACGTAACGGCCGGTCAGGCCGCGCTCGTGGGCGGCCTCGGCCGCGGCGGAGATCTGACCGGGGCTGAGGCCATCCAGCTCGCTCACGTCGTCGAGCACGAGTGCCAGATCGATGGTGTCGGCGAGCAGGTTCTTCTCGAACCGGGTGGTGGCCGTGGAGAGCCGCTTATTGTAGTTACGCAGCCGGGCCTTGTCGTCGTCGCCGAGGCCCGCGCCCGCGAGCGTGAACTCGGTGAAGTACCGCTCGATCAGGTAGCGCTCCTCCGGCTCCAGGTCCAACCGGTCCCGCTGCTCCTGCAGAGCGGCGATCCGGGTGAACAGGCCAGGGTCCAGACGGATGGCGTCCGCGTGCGCCGCGAGGAGCGGGGCCAGTTCCTCCTCGAGGGCGTTGGTGAAGTCGCTGGAGTCCGACGAACTCCGGTTGAAGAACACCTCGGCCACCCGGGTCAGCAACGGTCCGCTGCGCTCGAGCGGAACCATCGTGTTGTCGAAGGTGGGGGCATCCGTGCTCGCGCAGATCGCCGCAATCTCGGCCAACTGCTCGGACATACCGTCCAGGAACGCCGGCCGGTAGTGCTCCTCCGCAATCAGCGCGAACGGGGGCAGCTCGAACGGAAGCGTGCTGATGCTGGCGAAGGGGTTCATTTCTTCACCCTGTCACATCCACATTTCGTCTGTCGGAGTATTCCCCCGCACGCCTAGGATCGGTTCATGATCGACGAGCCGGCACGCCCCGAGACCGCGCCCCGGGAGCAGTACACGCACGGGCATCACGAGAGCGTGCTGCGCTCGCATACCTGGCGCACGGTGGCCAACTCGGCGGCCTACCTGATCCCACACCTGGATGCCGGGCTGACCCTGCTCGACGTGGGCTGCGGTCCGGGCACGGTCACGGTCGACCTGGCACGCCGGCTGTATCCCGGTCAGGTTACCGGCATCGATGCGTCGGAGCAGATTGTGCTGCGCGCAGCCGGGCTGGCCTTCGATGAGGGGGTGCGGAACGTGTCGTTCCGGGTGGGTGACGCCTACGCGCTCGGCTTCGCCGACGCGAGCTTCGACATCGTGCACGCGCACCAGGTGCTCCAGCACCTCGCCAACCCCGTCGCCGCGCTGCGGGAGTTCCGGCGCGTGCTGAGACCGGGCGGAATCCTCGCCGCCCGCGACGTCGATTCCGGGGGAGTGATGTACTACCCGAAGCTTCAGGGCCTGCAGCTGTGGGAGAGCGCCTTCCGCGACGTGCAGTACTGGAACGGCGGCGACCCCGACGCCGGGCGCGCTCTCAAAGCCTGGGCGCGCAAGGCCGGGTTCACCGACGTGGCGAGTTCGGCATCCCTTTGGTGCTTCGCCTCGGATGTCGAACGCGAGTGGTGGGGGCAATCCTGGGCCGAGCGGGTGATCGAGTCCGACTTCGCGGCACACGCCATCGAGGTGGGCGCGGCCGACCTCGCCGACCTTCGGATGATGCAAGCCGCATGGCTGCAGTGGGCCGGCGACCCCGATGGCTGGTGCGGTATCCCACACGGCGAGATCGTCGCCAGGAAGTAGCCCGTGCCGTTCCTCGACCGACTCCAACACTGGGCCCAGGTTCAGCCCGACGCCACCGCCGTCGCGGTCGGCGCCGACCGAATCAGCTTCGCCGAGCTCCGCGATGCGGCGGCGGCGATCCTGCCCGCGACGCCCCGGATCTCCAGCGTCTGCCTGCCCCACGGCACCGCGTTCGCCGTTGCCTTCGCCGCGGGCGTCGCCGAAGGCCGCTGCTCTGCGATTCTCAACCCTGACTGGCCGGAGGCGCAGCGCAGGGTGGTCGAGAGCCGCCTGGCGAGGACCGCCGGGTTGGACGGACGGGTCGCCGCCGGCGCGCCCCTGCTCGGCACGGAGCTGCGCGACGGTCCACCCGACAGGGACTTCCTCTACGGGTTCACCTCCGGCACGACCTCCGTACCCAAGGCATTCACGCGCAGCCGAGCCTCCTGGCAGCGCTCGTTCGCGCTGGGCACCGAGTTCTTCGGCCTGACTCGGCACGACCGCACACTGGCGCCCGGCCCGCTCTCTGCCAGCCTCAGCCTCTACGCTTTCGCCGAATCGCTGCACACCGGCTCCGCCTTCTTCGCTCTGCCCCGCTTCTCCGCCGCCGCCGCTGTCGCCTGTGTCACTGTCGAGCAGATCACCCGGATCGTGGCGGCGCCGACCGTGCTGCGTGTGATCGCCGCGCACGCGCTGTCCGTCGGCACGGACGGCAGGCCCCCCACCGGCAGGGGGCTCACCGGCATCGTGAGTGCGGGGGCCAAACTCGACCCGGGAACCCTGTCGATGCTGCGCCTCTGGGCGCCGGACGCCAGCGTGTTCGAGTACTACGGGGCGGCCGAACTGAGCTTCGTGACGGCATCCGTGCTGCGTCCCGGCGAGGTGTCGCCGATCTCGGCGACCGCCGTCGGGCGGGCTCTGCCCGGCGTGGAGGTGCGCATCCAGGACGACGCGGGACGCGCCCTGCCGACCGGCACCCCGGGCACCATCTTCGTGCGCAGCCTTCTGGTGGGCGGCGGGTACGCCTGGGGCGACGACGGCGAGGCGTTCCGCCGCGAGGTCGACTGGTGCACGGTCGGCGACATCGGCTTCCTCGACCCGGCGGCCGTGCTGCACCACCTCGGCCGCCGCGCCGACCTCATCGTCACGTCCGGGCACAACGTCTACCCGCAGCAGGTCGAAGCGGCTTTGCGCGGCCTTCCCGGCGTGGAGGCGGCCGTCGTCACCGGTCTGCCGGACCCCGTTCGCGGGACCCGCGTGGTGGCCGCCGTGATCGCGGGCTCCGAGACGGATGCCGCGCGCATCCGGTCATACGTCGCGGCTCTGCTCGCCGCGCCCCACCGGCCCCGCGCCTACTACGCCCTGGCGGAACTGCCGCTCACCTCGGCCGGTAAACTCAGCCGGGTGATGCTGCGCCGCTGGATCGAGGAGGGTGACCGTCGTGTGCGCCCGCTCCGCTGACCCAATCCGGCCGGACGCGGTCGGTGCCGACGGCTCCGCTGCTCCCAGCGCCGACACCGTCGATTCGCACGCCGGCCCGCCAACCGACGATGCCCGGGAACCCGTGATCGTTCTTGCCCGCCGCACCGCCTTCGGCCGCCGCAACGGGGTGTTCGCGCACACCCGTGCCGAAGACCTGCTGGCCCCCGTGCTGAACGCCGTGGTGTCCGGCGGCGGGGTGTCCCCGGCTGCCATCGACGACGTCATCATCGGCAACGCGGCGGGCGGCGGCGGCAATGTTGCCCGCCTCGCCGCGCTGACGGCCGGTCTGCCGGATTCCGTTCCCGGCCTCACGATCGACCGGCAGTGCGGCTCCGGCCTTGAGGCCATCGTGCTGGCCTGCCGGTTGGTTGCCGCCGGCGCCGGCGACCTCTACCTTGCCGGGGGAGTCGAGAGTTGCAGCACGGCCCCGCTGCGTGCGCACCGGCTCACCTCGAGCGCCGGGCAGCCGGACTTCTTCGATCGCGTGCGTTTCGCCCCCGATTCGATCGGCGACCCCGACATGGGCGTCGCCGCCGAGAACGTGGCCGACCGCTACGGCATCTCCCGGCAGCGGCAGGATGCCTTCGCCCTCCGCAGTCACCGGCTGGCCGCCACGGCTGCCGCCGTGCCAGCCCCCGAGATCGTGCCGCTGCCGACAGAGACCGGCCCGGTTTTCGTCGACGAGGGTCCCCGCCCGGGTCTGACTGAGGCCCTGCTGGCCCGGTTCGCGCCGGTCTTCCGGCCGGGAGGAACGGTCACCGCCGGCAACTCCTGCGCGGATGCCGATGGCGCCGTCGTGGTCCTGGTCACCAGCCGCCGGCGGGCACGCGAACTCGGACTGACCGGCTGGTTATCCTTCGTCGACGCCGCGGTCACCGGCACGGACCCGAACTTCCTCGGCATCGCCGGCGCCGAGGCCGCGCGCCTCGTGCTGCTCCGGCAGGGCCTGACCGGGGCCGACCTGGCTCGGATCGAGTTCAACGAGGCGTTCGCGGCGCAGGTGCTCGCATCCCTCGATCTGCTCGGCGTTGCGGAGGAGCACGCCAACCGCGAGGGCGGAGCGCTGGCCCTCGGGCATCCGTTCGGCGCCAGCGGAGCCCTGCTGGTACTGAGGCTGCTGCAGCAGTGTCGCGCCGCGGCAACGCCGGGGGACGCCGCCCTCGCGGCGGTCAGCATCGCCGGCGGCCTGGGGGTCGCCGCCCTGTTCCGCTGGGAGCAGTCCCTGTCATCGGAGGCAGCAGGCGTCGAACGACTCTCACGCTGACGCACGACCACGGGGTGCGGAGTGGCCCCGCGGAGTACCGGAATGCCGGTCAGCAGAGGTTAGATCCAGTCATCTTCGTCGTCGAGCACGATCGACGGCTGCGTGATCGTGGCACTGTCCTCGCCCGGGTCATAGCGGATGATCGTGCCGTCGTCGAGCTCGAGCACGGGGTTGCCCTCGAGCCAGGTCAGTGTCCAGCGCCAGGCGCTGGAGTCCTCCGCCAGCACGGTGAGGTCCTCTTCGACCGCACGGATGGCGATTTCCACCACATGAGGCAGCCCGGCCGGCGCCGGGTGACCCAGAGGCCAGCGGGTTCCCATCTTCACTTACAGCTCGATCTCGTAGGTGACCCAGTCCGTGCGGGTGGCCACATCGTCGTACAGGCGCTGCGCGGTCTCGTTGTCGGCGGCGGTCAGCCACTGCACGGTCGTGAGACGGTCCGCCGCGGCGCACTCCTTGGCGAACTCGATCAAGGCCCGGCCGACGCCCGTGCTGCGGGAGTCCGGCGACACGAACAGGTCGTCCAGGAACAGTCCGCGAGTGGCGGTCAGGGTGCTCGGGACCTCGCGGTAATGGGCGAAGCCGACGAACTCGCCGTCCTCGTCGACAGCCACGGCACCGGCGAGAGACTCGTTCTTGTCGATGATCCAGCTCCAGACCTGGAGCGCTTTCTGATCAGTCAGTTCGCTCTTGTAGAACTCGCTGTAGCCCTCGAAGAGTCCCAGCCATGAGAAGAAGTCCTTGTCGCCGAGCGCGCGTACCTTGATTGACATTCGGTTCTCCTAGTTCTCCAGCACCGTGGCGAGCACGATGTCAGTGACAGCCAATTCGCTGCCCTCAATAAAAACCAACTCCGAGATGCGGCCAACGGCCCTCAGATCGGCTGCAGCCTGCCTGAGCAGGGCAATCTCTGCAGCCGTACCGCTAATTACAGCAGAAACAACGGCGGATTTCTGGGATGCCTTGGCATCCGTTTTCGCGCGGCGGATGCCGGTGAGCGCCCGGCTGCACAGGTCCAGCAGGGCCACGTTGCCGCCCTGCCCTCCGCCGAGCTCGGTCTGAACGGGCCAGGGGGTACGGTGGATGGACCCCTCGTTGGACCAGGACCAGGCTTCCTCGGTCGCGAACGGCACGAATGGGGCGAAGAGGCGCAGCTGGGTGGCCAGGGCGGTGCGCAGGGCGGCGACGGCCGAAGCCTGGCCGGCTCCGGCTTCGCCGTACGCGCGCTCTTTGACCAGTTCGAGGTAGTCGTCGCAGAACGTCCAGAAGAAGCTCTCGGTGAGTTCCAGCGCACGGGCGTGGTCGTAGCCCTCGATCGCGGCGGTGGCGTGGCCGACGACGACGCTGAGCCGAGCGAGCATGCTCTGGTCGAGCGGCTCGGTCACGGGGGCGTCGGCGGCGCCGTCGAAGGCAAGGATGAACTTTGACGCGTTCAGGATCTTGATCGCCAGGCGACGGCCGATTTTGATCTGGGTCGGGTTCTTGGGGTCGAAGGCCGCGTCGGTGCCGAGGCGCGACGACGCGGCCCAGTAGCGCACGGCATCCGAACCGTGCTGCTCGAGCATGTCTGCCGGGGTGACCACATTGCCCTTGGACTTGGACATCTTCTTACGGTCGGGGTCGACGATGAAGCCGGACAGGGCTGCGTGCTGCCACGGCGAGACGCCGTGTTCCAGCTCGGAGCGCAGCAGGGTGGAGAACAGCCAGGTGCGGATGATGTCCTGGCCCTGCGGGCGCAGCGAGTACGGGTAGACGAGATCGAACAGTGCGGGGTCGCGCTCCCAGCCGCCCGCCAGCTGCGGGGTCAGGGAGGAGGTCGCCCAGGTGTCCATCACGTCGACCTCGCCGACGAAGCCGTTCGCCTGGCCGCGCTGCTCGGCGGCAAAGCCCGGGGCGGTGTCGGAGGACGGGTCGACCGGGAGCGTCTCGCGGGTGGCGACGATGGGCTGGTCGAAGAGCGGGTTCGCGTCGGCATCCAGCGGGTACCAGATCGGCAGCGGAACGCCGAAGAAGCGCTGGCGGGAGACGAGCCAGTCGCCGGTGAGGCCGTTGACCCAGTTCTCGTAGCGCACACGCATGAACTCCGGGTGCCACTGCAGGTCGGTACCGTGCGTGAACAGGCGGGCGCGCAGCTCCTCGTCCCGAGCGCCGTTGCGGATATACCACTGACGGGTCGACACGATCTCGAGCGGTTTGTCGCCCTTCTCGAAGAACTTGACCGGGTGCACGATCGCGCGGGGCTCGCCGATCAGGTCGCCGCCGATGCGGAGCAAGTCGACCACGGCTGCCTTGGCGGAGAAGACGGTCTTGCCGGCCAGCTGCGCGTACGCGGCCTGTCCGGCCTCGCTTGTGATCGCCTCGGGCGCCTCGGCGATGATGCGGCCGTCAAAGCCCATGATGGCGCGGTTCGGTAGGTCGAGTTCACGCCACCAGATCACATCGGTGACGTCGCCGAACGTGCAGATCATGGCGATGCCACTGCCCTTGTCCTTCTGCGCGAGGTGGTGGGCCAGGATCGGCACTTCCACGTCGAAGAGGGGGGTGCGCACGGTCGTGCCGAACAGCGCCTGGTAGCGCTCGTCGTCCGGATGCGCCACGAGCGCCACACAGGCCGGCAGTAGTTCGGGGCGGGTGGTCTCGATCTCGATGGCGCCGCCATCGGGCTTGGCGAAGGCGACCCGGTGGTAGAACGCCGGCATCTCCTTGTCTTCGAGCTCGGCCTGGGCGACCGCGGTGCGGAAGGTGACGTCCCAGAGGGTGGGGGCCATGGCCTGGTAGGCCTCACCGCGCTCGACGTTACCGATGAAGGCGGACTGGGAGGTGACCAGGGAGTCATTGCCGATCGTGCGGTAGGTCTGGGCCCAGTCGACGCTCAGGCCCAGCATGCGCCAAACGGCCTCGAACTGCTTCTCGTCCTCGATGGTGAGGCGCTCGCACAGCTCGATGAAGTTGCGGCGGCTGATCGGCAGCTGGTCGGCGGCTTTGGTGCTTTTGCCGTCTCCGCCCTCGAACGGGGCGGTGAACTCGGTGGCGTAGGGCAGCGACGGATCGCAGCGCACGCCGTAGTAGTTTTGCACGCGCCGCTCGGTGGGCAGGCCGTTGTCATCCCAGCCCATCGGGTAGAAGACGCTCTTGCCGCGCATCCGCTGGAAGCGGGCGATGACATCCGTGTGGGTGTAAGAGAAGACGTGGCCGATGTGCAGGGAGCCGGAAGCGGTCGGCGGCGGGGTATCGATGGAGAAGATACTTTCCCGTGTGGCCGAGTCACGGTCGAAACGGTAGGTGCCGGTCTCTTCCCACGAGCCGCCCCACTTGGTTTCGAGGCCTTCAAGGGCCGGTTTTTCCGGAACGTTGGCGGCGGTCATGTTTCTCCGATTCGATCTGTGCGGCACCGTGTCGTTGGTGAAGTGCCTGAGTATTGGGCCTTATCCAACTTACCGGATGCCCCGTCGTCCGCCGACTCCGGCCGTCACCAGGCTGCCGGAGCGCCTGCAGCGCCCGGCCGGGCCTCGCCGTGAGTGGCAGGATTGGAGCGGGAGGGGGTGCCATGGATGACCCGGGAACACTGTCCGAGGCCCGTCGCACGGTGCTGCGCCGCACGGTGCGCTGGATCGTGGGTTTCACGATCGGCTACAACGTGCTCGAGGCCGTCGCCTCGATCGTGGCGGGCGCCGCGGCATCCTCGACCGCCCTGATCGCCTTCGGCCTGGACTCCGTCATCGAGGTGCTCTCCGCCGCGGTCATCGCGTGGCAGTTCTCCCGTCGCGATCCTGAGCGCTGGCAGAAACCGGCCCTCCGCGCCATCGCGATCGCGTTCTTCACCCTCGCCGGGTACGTGATCCTGGCCGCCGGCCTGAGCTTCGCCGGGGTTGTCGAGGCGGCGCCCAGCCCGCTGGGCATCGTCATCGCGTGCCTCAGCCTCGTGATCATGCCCGGGGTGGCAGGCGTGGAGCGCCGGACCGGCGCGGAGCTCGGCAGTGCCAGCGTGATCGCCGACGCCCGGCAGCTGCTGCTCTGCGCGTGGCTGTCCGGGTCGATGCTGCTCGGGCTGGCGGCCAACGCGCTCCTCGGCTGGGCCTGGGCGGACTCGCTCGCCGCCCTCGTGATCGCCGGGTTCGCGATCAAGGAGGGCATCGAGGCATGGCGCGGCGAGGTAGAGCCGCCGGTGGTGCTGCACGTCAACTAAAAGGGTGAGCCCCCGTATCAGGCGGTGGTCTAACCAATTCGACGGAGATTTTGCTCTGGGAGCCGGTTCTCGGGTTTTAAACAAGGCGTTTCGGGCAAAATCTCGGCTCTCCTGCTGCTTCTGTGGGTTAAACCCGGCCGGGGAGTGCGGGTTTGTGGCCGCCGAGGCTGAGCATGGCGAGGGCGATGAGGGCGTCGGGTGA